>NZ_JAYMRY010000013.1:0-171649 GCF_038900695.1 Paraburkholderia sp. JHI2823
CAGGCGGCCTTCAACGACCGCCTCGATGACCTTGACCCGCTCGAGTTCGCGCATGCTTGCCGTGATCAGCTCACGTCCGTTCATGGTTCGCCCCTGGTCGACGCCTCACGCGAGCGTGCGCGTCAACCGGGACAGGAATCGGACATTTCTAATGAGCCAGAACCGGACATTTCTAAAAAGCCGTAACAAATGACACTTTTGTTAAAATGCGTTATGTGCAAATTGCGTACTTCATGGTTAATAAACTCCTATCCTTAGAAGGAAGCGGATGGCGATGCTTAGTTAAAATCAGGAGGCACGTAGAAGATACGTTTTCATGGATATTCAAACGGCTCATTCCGGCTCGACAGCAATCGCTGCAAATAGTGGGACACAGCCCCCGCAAGGCCTTCAGGCCGGCAAGCTGAATATGTTATTGAACGAACCGACACCGAAGCGATAATAGGGTAGATCAAAACAGATACGTTTTCCGGATCCGCTAATCAGCATTAAAAAAACGACGCATCAGTCTGAATTTAAAGATCTTTGCTGTTTTCGCTGTCCACTGAAACAGGTGCAATGCCCGTTTCAATGTTGCATTAGAGAAACATAAGACGTCGGTGAAAACGCTTTCATCGGGCACCACCCGCCAACTCTGGTCAGTTTCCCCTTGTAATTCAAAGACTTGCGCGCATGGCACTGCCTATGCATCTGCGGCCGCGGATTGGTGCACTTTGCCAACCCATCCCCCGGCTCAACAGGAGGTTCCTATGCGCAAGACAATACTGGCGTCCGCTGCGGTCCTCGCTTTAGGCTTCAGCGGTTACGCAATGGCAAATCCATGCAGTGATAGCGACAAATCCTGCGACCAGCAGTCGAAAAGCGGTGCCAACTCGCTAACCAGCAGCGCGGCGTCGACACAGTCCTCAACCTATGGCAGTAACGCCAACGAAGTCGCCTCTGGGGCATCCGTCTGGCAGAACAGCAACAACAGCACGAAGGTTGTCGCATTGAGCAAGCTCGACGGCTACGTCTCGGGTGTCAGTGTCTACGGCATTGGCAACCAGGCCGGCAACTGGGGCAGCGCAGCAGGCGGCGCCGGTGGCAAGGGCGGTAACGGCTATGGCGGCGCCGGCTTTGGCGGCGACGGCGGCAACGGCGGCAAAGGCGGCAGCGGTGGCAATGGCGGCAGTGCGCACAATGGCAGCGCTACGGCCGGAAACGCCACCAATGGCGGCGCAACGGCTGGCGACGGCAACGCGGGGAACGGCGGCAGGGGCGGCAGCGCACACGCCGGCGGAACCCAAGGCGGCAACGGCACCGGCAGTGGCGGCTGGGCTGGAGCCGGTAGCCTCGCGGCTGGCGGCCTGGCTGTTGGTCATGGCGGCAATGCTAGCGGCAGTGGCGGCGACGGCGGCAGCGGTGGAGACGGCGGCAATGGCGGTGGCGCTCATGCGAGCCACCATTCAACTGCAACCTCGACATCGGCTGGTGGCGCGGGCGGGGCTGGCGCAGCAGGTGGCTCAGGCACCGGCACCGGTGGCGCATCCACCGCTAGCGGCGGCGCGGGCACGACCGGCGCGAGCACGGCAACGGCCGGCGTTGGCACGGGCACCGGCGGTGCTGGCGGCGCGGCGACGGCGTCGGCGGGTGCAGGCGGTGCCGGTGGCACGGGCACGGGCGGCAGCGCGACGAACGGCGGCGCAACCACGGTGGCCAGCAACGGCAGCGCAACCGCGGGCGTTGGCGCGGCAGGCGCGGCTGGCGGTGCAGGCGGTGCAGGCGGTGCGGGTAATGGCGGCGTAGGTAACGGAGCGGTCGGCGGTGCCGGCGGCGCCGGCGGAAGCAACACCGTCAATGCAGGCACCTTCGACATGGCCAATACGATGACGGGTGCGGCCCAGTCCGCAGCAGGCATCGTGGTCATGAACCAGAACAGCGGTATGGCTTCCCTTGTGCAGCAGGCGGTTACTGTGCAGGCGAACCTGACCGTTGGCCACTAGCCAGCAGGAGGCTCTCATGCGAAGAACTCTATTGGCGACGGCCGCGGCGCTGGCTCTTGGGGTTAGCGGGTACGCGATGGCGAACCCGTGCAGTGACGGCTCATCGTCCTGCGACCAGAAGTCGACGTCCGGTTCGAACACGCTGAACAGTACCGCAACGTCGAGCCAGACCGCGACCTATGGTGACAACGCCAACGAGATCGCGTCGTACGCCAACCTGAAGCAGGATTCCTTCAACTCCACGAAGGCGGTGGCACTGAGCAAGCTGGACGGCTCGGTGACAAAGCTGGGAGTTGCAGGGATCGGCAACCAGGCTGGTAACTGGGGCAGCGCTGCGGGTGGCAATGCCGGCAGTGGCGGCAAGGGCTACGGCGGCAAGGGCTATGGCGGCGACGGGGGCAACAGCGGTGCTAGCGGCAGCGGCGGCAATGGCGGTACCGCGATGAACGGTAGCGCCAAGTCCGGTGACAGCAAGAACGGCAGCGCGACGGCCGGCGATGGCTATGGCGGCAAGGGCGGCAACGGCGGCAGCGCAAGTGCTGGCGGCACCCAGGGCGGAAATGGCTCTGGGCGCGGCGGTAGCGCAGGTGCTGTTGGTGTCGCGTTGGGCGGTTTCTCGGCAAGCGCAGGCGGGAACGCCCACGCGTACGGCGGCGATGGTGGCTCGGGCGGTTACGGCGGCGACGGCGGTGGTGCGTGGTCGAAGAAATCGTCTACCGCGACTGCCACGTCGGCGGGTGGTGCTGGCGGCGCGGGCGGTGCTGGAGGTTCGGGCACTGGCACGGGCGGCGCAGCGACTGCCTCGGGCGGAGCAGCCACAACCGGCGCGACTGCGGCAACAGGCGGAGCGGGCAGCGGTACCGGCGGGAACGGCGGTGCGGCGAACGCAACGGCTGGTGCCGGCGGTGCAGGCGGCGCGGGCAATGGCGCAAGCGCCAGCAACGGCAGCTCGACGACGGCGGCCAGTAACGGCAGCGCAACCGGTGGCAACGGTGCGGCAGGTGCAGCGGGCGTAGCCGGTGCAGCGGGTGCTGCTGGTAATGGAGGCGTCGGCAACGGTGGGACGGGTGGTGCTGGAGGTGCAGGTGGCGCCAACTCCGTCACTGCTGGCACGTTCGACATGAGCAACTCCATGACCGCCGCAGCACAATCGGCAGCCGGCATCTCTGTCATGAGCCAGAACAGTGGCATGGCATCGCTGGTGCAGCAGGCCGTTACCGTACAGGCGAACTTGACTGTCGGGCATTGAGCAACTGCTTCGTTGAAGCGTGTATTCCCGGGGGGTATGTGCCGTGGGGCGTGCAGCCGGGCGCTCCACGGCGTTTTCCCAACGCCCGTGTGAATGACGTTGCCGCTGCTTTTCCGGCAATACGCGAGGCGGGTTCTCAGACTTCCGGATCCTGTGTGGTCGATGCCGGCTGCACATAGGCCAAGGAGACGTCCATGCAAATGCAGAAGAGAGTTTCGCTGCTCGTTGTTCCCCTTGTGATTGCACTGCAGGGTTTGACCGCTTACGCGGCGGACGATGCGCAATCATCCTCACACCCTGCGCAAGCCGATGCGATCGCCGCGAGCCCGGCGCCGGGTGGTGCTGAATCCATGCCGTCCGCAGCGACGCCCGCGTCAGCTCAGGACTCGCAGCATGTGAGCTTTGGCGTTGCGATGACGGATCAGCAACTGGACGAACGTCGCGGCGGCGATGTACTGGTTGGTCAGAATTTTTTGAACGGCACGCTTTCGGATAACGTCGCGAACAAGGTGTCGACGGGCTCGAACACGATCAGCGACGGCTCGTTCGCGAGTTCGAGCGGCTTGCCCACCGTCATCCAGAACACCGGTGCGAACGTGCTGATCCAGAACGCCACCGTGTTGAACGTGCGTTTCGGGAACTAGGCAATGAAGCGTATTGCAGCGTATCTCGCATTCGCTTGCGGGTTCTTTCTGCCGGCGGCACACGCGGATCCCATC
Organism: Paraburkholderia sp. JHI2823; assembly: GCF_038900695.1. Taxonomy (NCBI): domain Bacteria; kingdom Pseudomonadati; phylum Pseudomonadota; class Betaproteobacteria; order Burkholderiales; family Burkholderiaceae; genus Paraburkholderia; species Paraburkholderia sp. JHI2823. Next base: position 3,951 of record NZ_JAYMRY010000013.1, read on the forward strand.
GACGTGACGGATCCGTCGGGCGGGTATTACTCGCTGCACGTGACGAGCCTGAAGGAGGCCCGCTTCAAGCGGACCATCAGGCAGCAATACGACTTCAGTTGCGGTTCGGCGGCCGTGGCAACGCTGCTGACGTATCAGTACGGCACGCCGGTGACCGAGCAGCAGGCGTTCGTCGAAATGTTCCAGAACGGCAATCAGGAGAAGATTCGCCGGGAAGGTTTTTCGCTGCTCGATATCCGGAACTTCCTGATGTCGCGCGGCTTCGAAGCCGACGGCTATGAAGTCCCGCTCGAAAAGCTCAACGAGACCAGCACACCCGCGATCGTTCTGATCATCGAACACGGCTACCACCACTTCGTGGTCGTCAAGGGCGTGCGCAACGGACGGGTGCTGATCGGCGATCCGGCCACCGGCACGCGGGCGATCTCGCGGGAGAGCTTCGAGGAAAAGTGGCAGGACCACGTAGTGTTCGTCATTCACAACAGGCATGAATTGGCGAGCTTCAATGATCCACGTGACTGGCATGTCGCGCCGGACGCGCCGCTCTATACCGGCATTCCGCATGACAGCCTGTTCAACGTGCTCATACCGAAACTCGGTCCAGGTGAATTCTGAGGATAACGATGAAATCCGGGCACCTGAAACTGGCCGGCGTTGTCACGGTGTTATGTGGCAGCATGTCTTCGTTCGATACAGGCGCGGCCCTGAGCGATTCGCCGGCGATCGCGACCGGCCAGGTCATGACGATGCAGGGCGCGCCGCAAGACGCGGCCGACGCAACCCATGAGGCGAACGCGCCTGTGCAACGCATCGAGGCAACGGCGCCAGAGTACGCACCCGAGCCGATGCAGGCGCATGCTCAAGAGGACGTCGCAACCCCTCCACGCGAAGCGCGCGCGGACGATGCCGATCCGGCGTGGGCGTCCGCCGATCTCGTGGCGGTGAGCGAGACCCGGCTCGACGACATGCGCGGTGGGTTCGACTTGCCCTCAGGTCTCGTGGTGTCGTTCGGCATATCGCGAGCCGCGTTCGTGAACGGCAATCTCGTCGCGCAGTCGAGCTTCAACATTCCGGATATCGCCAATATGACGACTCAGCAAGCGCAGATGCTTGCGAGTGCCAATACTGGCGCGCTGGTTCAGGTCGGCCCGCACAACTCCGTGCAACAAGGCGCGCTGCCTGGCCTGACTGGCGCGGTGATCCAGAACTCGTTGAACAATCAGCAGATTCAGGCGCTGACGACGATCAATACGGGCGTGAACTCGCTTGGCGCGTTCAAGGCGATGAACGTCCTATCGACGTTGAATAGCGCGCTCGCCGGCGTGGTGCGTCCTCGCTAGCCGCGGCAGCGCATCGCATCGTAGTCGCGGCGGCGGCGGCGAAGGTTTGGGGCGGTCAGAAAGACAGCGGCACACGCAGCGTGAGCGTGAGGTCGGGTGTGTCGCGCGTGAGGCCGGCGCCTATCGAGAAGTTGAGCGTGGTGTGAGGCGACAGGCGATACGAATAGCCGATCAGCAGCGTGGCGAGGACGACGCGCACCGAGCCGGGCACGGTTTGTCCGTTCTGCGAGGTTGGCAAGACGATGCTCTGGTCGTAACCGATACTGACCGACGCCTTCTCGTTCAACGAGAGGCCCATGCCGATATTGAATCCCCAGACATCGCCCGGCTGGATCTTGCCGAGGAACTCTGTCGCGCCATTGAGCAACGTGAGACTTTCGTCCTTGCCGAAGCTGTGCAGGTAGCTGAAGTTGCCGAAGAACACGACCGGGTCGGTCGGGAAGAGCCACGTGAGGCCAGGCTGGATCGCGAGGAAACCTGAGCCGGTCGGTTGCTGCAGCGGCAGGCCCGTGTTGGCTGTCGTGCTTGCAACACACGACACCACGCAATCGGTCACGACGTCGAACGGGCTCTTGCCCGTTGCCGTCTTGAAGCGCAGCCAGCCGACATAGTAGAACTTGTCCGGACCGCCTTGATTGAACTGATAGCGCAGCGTCATTTCCACATCGCCGATGCCGTGGCCGCTGCTGCTGATCGAGGTATTTGCGGCGGTACCCGCGAACGGCTGACGCGTGATGACATCGTTGGTCTGGTACACGTACGGCACACGGACTTCGAATTCCAACCGGTTGGTGATCCCGTAACGGAATGCGGCGCCGCCTGTCAGCGTGGTCGTTTTCACCTCGTTGATGTTGATGAGCCCGATCAGAAGCGCCGGAATGATCGTGTAGCCAACGAGTGAGATCTGGTTTTGCGACGCGTAGCCGAACTGGAAGTACGGCTCGACGACGAACGTGTGGCGTGGCGTGAGCACGCCTGGCTGGTCGAAGATCGGCGCGACGGCGGGTGGGCGCGAGTCCGCGACGGGCGCCTGGCCGACCGGCGTGGCCGGGGCGCCTTGCTGGGACGCGTTGGCGGCATTGGCGCCCGCGTTCTGGTTGCCCTGCGCGGCGGCCCCGGATTGCGGGCTCTCGGGTGCGCCGACCTGCACCGCCTCATCGGCCTGGACTATCTGCGCGGCGGTGGTCGCGCCACCCGTTGCGGCGGCACCCACCGGCAAGCCGTTGGTATCGGTGCCACCCGTGGCGCGCCTGCTTTCCAGCTGCCCCGCGTTGAGTGAACGGCTGAGCCGCTGAAAGTTCGCCTCTTCGTCGGCAAGCTTCTGTTTGAGCGCCTGGAGTTCCTTCAAGCGCTGATCGACTTCGTCGCGTAGTGCCTTTATGTTCGCCCGGTCTGCCTCTGCGGCCTGGGTTTCAAGCGACTGTCCATAGGTTTCGACGCTGAATGCCAGGAGCGCCGCGTAACTGATCGCGCGTATGTGTCGAAGTCGCACACACTTCATGGGTGTCTCCATGTCACTTCTATTTATAACCATCGACAACAGACTGGTGTCTGCGACCTATCACCCTTTGCCACAGGTGCAGGGCACGGACAAGAACCCCCACGACACGTCACAATGCATCAACATCGATGAATACTCGATCTTGTGCGCGAGCGCATCGACAAACCCCTGTGTTTTGTCATCAGGAGCAGGGTTGCGATTGCGCCGGTCATTGCGCCAATCATTGCGACGACAGACCCATAAAGACTAGTGCAGGCGCGCTTCAAATTCCAGCATCGGCGCTTTAGCGAGGTCTCGGTGATTCGCACGCTCACGTGGCGATCGACACATCGATGCGGCGCGAAGTTCTTGCGCACGATGTTTTCGAACCCATGCGCATGATACAAAATGAATGATGTGCTCGTCCGTGCGCTCGACCGCATGCGAATGCCGCATGCCGGCTCCGATCGGAACGCGTGGAATTCGACGATGCGTCTGGCGGTTTGGTCGAGGGCGTATACGTTTGCTTATCGGCGCGGAGGCCGGAGCGCCGCCGGCATGACGTGTCTGTGCGGCTTCGCACATTGCGCTGCGAAGGAGGTTACGCCGCTCGAATGCGCGCGGTGACACGTTGGCGACATCCATGGAACGGGAAGGCGCGGCGTGGAGTCCGAGATCGCTGCACGGCGAAACTTGCGCCGCACAGCAGAGCCCGCAGCGCTTTGCCTTGCTATGCGCCGCCAGCGAACAACGCCCGCTTCATCTTGTGCAAGGTGCGCCAGGGCGTGACGAAGTGCAGCAGGCTCTTCGCTATACCGGCCCAGTCGCGCCAGTTCAGCACGTTCAGGTAGCGCAGTTGCAGGCGCAGTGTGGAGACGATCTGCCGCCGCCGCTTCGTTGCGCTGATGCCGCCTTCATTTAGTTCGTAGTACAACCCAAGTTCCGGCAGATTCGCGCACTCGTAGCGTTCCATGAGACGCAGGAAGAGGTCGAGGTCCTCGGCGGCCGGATATTGCACGCGATAGTTGCCCACGGCGAGCACGGCATCCACGCGCAGCATCACCGAAGGATGCACGAGCGGCGAACGCAGAAGGCGCGTACGCCGCAGCGTATGCGCGTCGGCGCTCGGGCGCAGCATGAAGAGCGGTTCGCCCGCGCGATTGACCACCTGGGTCCAGGTGCCCAGCGCCGCGAGCGCGGGTTCGGCGTCCATGCGCGCGCGTTGCTTCGCGAGGCGCTGCGGCGCTGCGAGATCGCCCGCGTCGATACGTGCCGCGTAGCGAAAGCCGCGCGCCGCGAGCGCTTCGATGCCCGCCTGCAACGCGCGCTCGATCCCGCCGTTCTTCGGCATGCGCAAGACTTCCACGCACATGCCCGGCACCTCGGGTGCGACGACGGGCGGCGTGCTGCCGTCGTCGACGACGAGCGCGTAAATGGTTGCGTCCTCATCGAACGAGGCAAGCGTGCGAGCGACGTCGTCCTGACCGTTGTATGCGGGCATCAGCACGGCGACATCGGCGAGCGCGCCTTCGCGCGCCTCGCTCCCCGGGAGCGCGGCGGAATTCATCATGAAACGAGCTTCAATCGGATGTAATAGAGATTCACGCAGGCGGCCGCGAGATAGCCCGCCGCGAGACCGCACAGCGCACCATATGAGCCGAGCCACGGGATCGCCATGAGATTCACGGCGAACGCCACGGCGAGCGCGAGCAGCCATTTGGCCAGCAGTACGAATTTTGCCTGGTACTTGAGCACGACGAGGTTGCCGATGGCTTCGATCCCTGCGGGCACCGAAAGCCACACGGCCCAGCGGAAAATGCCGATGGCGCCTTCATAGTCCGGCCCGAACACGCGGCCGATGATGAAGCCCGCGAGCGCATCGAGCACGAGCGCGCCCGCCACCATCAGCGCGGCCGTCATTGCGAAGAGGCGCACGAGGTTGCGGCGTAGCTGCGCGGTCTGCTGCACACGGTAGACGAAGGCGGGCGCGATCGTCTGCGAGAGCATGAGCGCGAGCGTGATCCAGTTCTCGTTGAGCTGCTGCGCGGCGGAGTAGCGGCCGAGATCGGCGAACGAGATCGTGCGCTCGAGCATGAGGCGATCGAGCTTCAGGAACAGGTACATGCAAATGAGGCCGAGCCAGAAGACCGTCCCCGCGCTCGCGAAATGCCTGAACAGCGAGCCGTCCACGTGCCAGCCGAGCTTGCCGCCGTGGCGGTGGCGGAAGTAGAGCATGAGCACCGCGCCGATCGCCGCCGATTCGAGGGCCCACAACCAGCCGAACGCGGCGGGCGCGAACGCGGCGCGCACGAGCAGGTACACGAGCAGCGCCTTGATCACGGCCGTCGCCATGCTCGTGAGCAACTGCGGCCTGCTATACGTCATGCTCTGGAGCCAGGCGTTGATGACGCCCACGAACGGCTCGCGAAACAGCATCGTCACGGCGAGGCCGGCGAGCATCGCGCCGACGAGCGGATCGGTCACGCCGAGCGCGATGCCCGTCCACGTGACGAGGAGCGCCGCCGCGGACACGCCGATACGCAGGGCGAACGCGCTGCCGAGCACCGTGCCGAGCTGCTCGGGCGGTCTGTTGACGATGGTGGGCACGAGAATCTCGGCGCCGCATACCCAGGTAATGGGCGCGAGCACTAGCAGGAGCGTGTTCGCGTACTGCCACTTGCCGAATACGTCGGGGCCGAAGTAGCGCGCGAGCACGCCGCTGATGGCGATGGCCACCGCGATCTGCGTGACGCGTTCGAGGCCGAGCCAGACGATGTTCGCAAGCGCGCGGGCGACGTCGGGATTGCCGAAGCGCTTCAGGCTCAGCATCGCGCCTCGCCGTGGCGGCAGGCGCAAAAAGTGGGGCAGGCACGGGCCGTGCGCAATTTCTCCGCCTTTTTTGGCGAATATTTTGGCGGTAAAAGGAAACGGCGAAGCATTAAAATGGGTGCACACCACTGCCGGAAAACGGCAATTATAGTTTGTAACGGATCCCCCTCTCGGTAACGGCAGGAGCTTTCAATCACCTGTCGATGCGACGAGCAGACCCGAATCCTCATCAGGACGTGAGCTTCCACATGATTTCGAAATCGATCTTCAAGGCATATGACATTCGCGGCGTGATCGGCAAGACGCTCGACACCGACACCGCGCGCGCCATCGGCCGCGCCTTCGGCAGCGAGGTGCGCTCCCAGGGCGGCGACGCCGTGGTGATCGCACGCGACGGCCGGCTCTCGGGTCCCGATCTCTCGCGTGCGCTGGCCGACGGCCTGTGCGAGGCCGGCGTGGACGTGGTCGACGTCGGCATGGTGCCCACGCCCGTGGGCTATTTCGCCGCTAGCGTGCCGCTCGCGCTCGTGGGTGGCGAGCGCAACGTGGACTCGTGCATCGTCGTGACGGGCAGCCACAACCCGCCCGACTACAACGGCTTCAAGATGGTCCTGCGCGGCAAGGCGATCTACGGCGACCAGATCCTCGCGCTCCATGACCGCATCGTCGCGGGCCGTTTCGAAGCGGGCGAGGGCAGCTACACGAAGTACGATATCGCCGATGCGTATGTCGAACGCATCGTGAGCGACGTGAAGCTCGCGCGCCCGATGAAGATCGTGGTCGACACCGGCAACGGTGTGGCGGGCGATCTCGCACCGCGTCTTTTCAAGGCGATGGGCTGCGAGCTGGTCGAACTCTTCACCGAAGTGGACGGCAATTTCCCGAACCACCATCCGGACCCGGCGCACCCGGAGAATCTGCAGGATGTGATCCGCGCGCTCAAGGAAACCGATGCGGAGATCGGCTTCGCGTTCGACGGCGACGGCGACCGCCTGGGCGTCGTGACCAAGGACGGCCAGATCATCTATCCCGATCGCCAGCTCATGCTGTTCGCGCAGGAAGTGCTCTCGCGCAATCCGGGCAAGCAGATCATCTACGACGTGAAGTGCACGCGCAATCTCGCGAAGTGGGTAAAGGACCAAGGCGGCGAGCCGCTCATGTGGAAGACGGGCCACTCGCTCGTGAAGGCGAAGCTGCGGGAAACGGGCGCGCCGCTCGCGGGTGAAATGAGCGGTCACGTGTTCTTCAAGGACCGCTGGTACGGCTTCGACGACGGCCTCTATACGGGCGCGCGCCTGCTCGAAATCCTCTCGCGCGCGGCCGACCCGAGCAAGCTGCTCAACGACCTGCCGAACTCGCACGCCACGCCCGAGCTGCAACTGAAGCTCGAAGAAGGCGAGAACTTCGAGCTGATCGCGAAGCTGCAGAAGAACGCGAAGTTCACCGGCGCCGACGAAGTCATCACGATCGACGGCCTGCGCGTGGAATACCCGGACGGCTTCGGGCTTGCGCGCTCGTCGAACACCACGCCCGTGGTCGTGATGCGCTTCGAGGCCGATAACGACGCGGCGCTCGCGCGCATCCAGGCCGACTTCAAGCGCGTGATTCTCGCCGAGAAGCCGGACGCGAAGCTGCCGTTCTGAGGCTTTTGTGTACCCGTGATGCTGTCTTGAAGCGGGCTTGGGAGTAGAGAAAAACGCGGCGTCGAGCGGTCCCACCGCCCGGCGCCGCACCGTTTTTTGCACCCCGAAGTCGGCTCCAGCGTCAAATGCCGGAAACATGTTCGCTGTCACACGCTGTGTTAGACGCCGTTACTTCAAAATGCGTTGCCTGGAGGGTTTCCACTCAAAATAAGAACGATAGGAGGGGGTCTTGCGAACCGCAATCACGAATTGTCGAAGCACGACGCTGCTGACGAGGGACCGGGTAGCTCAATATTGTGCCGCGCTTTTGGTCTACCAGATGGTAGCCATCGGACTCTGGGCTGCCGGTTGCTGGGTCTATCGCGTCCATGGCGTGCCACCTCTCGGTGTTGATTTTCGTGTCTTCTGGAGCACATCATTCCTGTCGCTGCACAATGGAGCAGATGTCGCGTTTAACCAGTCACTTCTTGATACTGTCGAACGCTCAATAGCGCCGCCTAACTTCGGGCCCTGGATATATCCGCCGACGTTCCAGATGGTGATTTACCCCGTTGCTTTACTGCCTTTCCCTGTTTCCTACGCGGTCTTTGCGTGCATAAGCGTTCTTGCCGGCGTCCTCACCTGTAAGCTCGCATTGAAGGCCGACTCAGTGCCGTGGCTTTCCGTCGCCGCATTTCCTGGTGTGTGGATCTGTCTTGTGTACGGCCAAAATTCATTGATCACGCTTGCACTCGCTGCCGGTGCATTGGGCTTGCTAGACAGGCGCCCGGCACTGGCAGGAGTATGTGCTGGCATGCTGGTAATAAAACCGCAGCTTGCAGTCGTGTTTCCGTTACTCTTCCTTTGCGGTCGCCACTATCGAGCGTTCGGCGCCGCCGCGGTTACGGCGGTGCTGTTTTGCGCCGCTGCCACAACTGCCTTCGGATTGCAACAATGGCTCAGGTTTGCTGAGGCCGCCTCGTGGTTCCAATCGCAGGTGTTCACGAGCAATGTTGGGAATCTCTGGAATGCCATGCCGACCGTACTAGCGATTAGCCTCCGCTATGGATTCGACTTGAGACTTGCATACGCTATGCATTTGGCCGTTGCCTTGTGTGCATTAATCGTCACGATAAGAATTTGGCTCAGGGAACCAATCTCTCAACTCGGAAACGCCTCGGCAGTCGTTACTGCCATACTGATCCAGCCTTACCTCGTTTACTACGATCTTGCATGGCTATTGATACCGATAATTTGCTTGTATAACGACTTTAGGAGACGCGGGGGCGGTGCGCTTTGGCAGTATGCGCTTATCGCATTGGCGTGGGCGATCTTACTGCCGTCGTTCCTGAAAATCCTCTATTTCCCCAACCTTCCATGCGGTGCATTTCTCCTTCCGATTCTGTTCGGCCTGTTGGTGCTCATCGCATTACGGGCGCGTGTGAAGCCCAACAACGTAGCCTCGTATCCTGGGCATACCATGAGGGGTGTGACTTGAGCGGATTGCGGAAATGGACCCCGACAGAAGCGGGCCCCTCGGCGCCCACCACGGCAGTGTGGGTTCGCGAACGATTTCACACCGGTTGCGGCTGCCACGGCTCTCGCGATTCCTTCATACTCGTAGCTACACGCTAACGCGAGGCACGAGCGTCACGAGGTGCGCCGCCTTACGAAAGGAAGGGGCGCCCCGACCTCCTGCCTCGAGCCTCGTACATTTCCGGGAGCGACGCAGTATGCCGCGCATCGTCAGATTTGGTATCGCTGGGCTCATCGCGACCGGCGTTCATGTTCTGATCGCCTGGTCGGTGTTCAGCTGGCTGGTTCGCGACTCCACAGTCGCTAACGTTGCGGCGTTCCTCATTGCCAATATCGTCTCCTATCTGCTGCAGACGCTGTGGAGCTTCTCCTCGCGTCCGACCGTGGCGCGCTTCCTGCGCTTTGCCACGGTCTCGATCGCGGGTTTTCTGGCCGCGACGCTGATTCCCTTGCTCTGCGGGCGGCAGACGATCTGGCTACCTACCTTTGCCGTCGTCATTTGCATTCCTGCACTGTCCTATTTTCTCCATGCCCGATGGACCTATCAGGCAGCCTGACCATGCACGACGACACCGTTCAGTCTCGCATCCAGCCGCTGGGTAGAGCGCCTGTCTGGCTCGACGCCCAACGTATCCGCGCCTACGCGGCTTTCGTGCTGTTGGTGAACATCGGATACCTTTCTCTGCGAATATGGTTCGGATCAATCGACCCGATGCCCAACGTCAGTCCACCAGGCTGGGATTTCGCCGTTTTCTGGAGCGCTTCCTGGCTCGCGTTGCACGGGCCGGCAGTCAATGCGTTCGACACCGCCCTTATCGAGCCGATTGCTTTGCCGCTTCAGAATATGCTGCCGTCCGCATTCGTGACCCCGTGGACCTATCCGCCGACGTTCCTCCTCGTCATGCTTCCGGCTGCCTTGTTGCCGTTTACGGTCTCGTATCTGGCGTATGGACTGGCCGGAATCGCCTTCGCGTTCAAGGCATGCAGGTCCATCCTGCCGCCGGTAAGAGACTGGTCATGGTGGCTGCCGGTCGTCGCTTTTCCCGCCATCTGGGTCGCGGCCGCCTCCGGGCAGAACTCATTTCTGACCTTTGGACTTCTGGGTCTCGGCCTCGCTTGTCTCGAGAGGCGGCCGTGGATCGCTGGAATGCTCTTCGGCTTGCTTGCCATCAAGCCGCAACTGGGGCTCATGATCCCTGTCGCGCTGCTGTTTGGCAGGCACTGGCGCGCGTTCGCGTCGGCGGCGCTGACCGTCGGCGTTTTTTGTGCGCTCGCGGCGCTGGTACTCGGATTTGCGACGTTCGCACGATTCGCCGAGGCGTTGCCTGCCTTCAACCACTTCTTCATTCAGTATTCGGACCGCTGGCCGCGTGGGATTGCGACGGCGTTCGGCGCCGCACGTCATTTCGGCGCGGCTGTGCCGACAGCGTATCTACTCCATGCGATCGCGGCGGTACCCGCCGTGAGTGCCGTTGCCTGGCTTTGGTCCGCGCGTGCGTCGTTCGAATTGCGCGCATCGGCGCTTGTGCTGGCGACGTTGCTGGTGCCGACCTATCTGATGCCCTACGACCTGATCCTGTTGGGCTTGCCGATCCTGTGGCTCGTGCGGGACGGTGGCCGCAATGGGTGGATTCGGGGCGACGGCGTTGTGCTGGTGAGCGCGTGGATCTCGCCGATTGTCAGTTATTCGCCGGGAGAGTGGGCGGCGAGCATTTACGTGCCGCTCATCGTCATGGCGCTGCTGCTGGTCGTAGTGAGGCGCTATATGGCCCAGCGGGCGGTGCCCGCAAACGGGTGGGCCGGTATGGTTGCGGTCGCCGGGCATGGCGGCTCGCGCTGAATCGATCAGTCAAGTCCGCGCCGCTTTCTGCGTGTGTATCCAATACCCGGTGTGCCCCTGCGTAAGTTTGCAGTGCCTCGCGTGGTAGCGAGAAGCATGCGCCAAAACCGGAACACCAATGCGGCTGCGATGACCCGTTCGCCGTGTATTCGGCGCTTCCTGGTCGTAGCTCCCGGCTAGCCTCGCAGCACGTGGCGACTGCGAGGCGCACCGCTTCGCCAGGCCGCGCCCGCGCGTGCCGTATGTGAACGGCGAAGCCGCGGGCGAAGATGGCAGCGAGGAGCACTTCATCCGACAGTGGATATCTGCCATGCGCCCAGTGCGTTGATCAGTGCCGCTCTTCCATTGGCTGGCGTGGCGGCTTCCAGCGGCCTACGCCGTCGCCGGCTACGACGCGTTATCGATCTGGAAAACACCTGCCAATCCCAGCCGATCTCATTTGCCGTCTCAGCTCACGCGCGCCCGCCACTGATATCGGAGGGGCAGCAAAACGATGGCATGCCCATTAGACCGGCGAAAAACCATCCTCGCTTCCGCGCGGATTTGCACAGTCACTAACGGGCATTCGCTCATTGCTACGGTGCGCCTTCTGCACAGGAGTAAGCGCCAGGATCAAGGCGACAATCCAGCCGAGCACCGACCATCCGAACAGCACGTTAAGCCGCTTGATGGCACCACGCTTATGGTGCACACGCCGGAAAGCGATGATCGACGGAACGAAATATAGCAACACCAGCGTGACAAGAAGTCCGCCGGCATCGCTGAGTGCGTGCGCGGGCCCGGTGCTCGATTCATAATCAGACATGTTGCCCCCCCGTAAGTTAGCGCAACCGTGAGATCACGCGCCGCGCCGCATGGTGCCTATTGGCTGTACATCAGTCTGTAAGCAATCCGATTTCGAGGCCAACCGGCTAACTGAATTTATATTCGCCAGCCCCGGCTTGATCAATGCGTTGCCAGACAAAGTGAGACACGCGACTCGCCTAATGCCGGTCGTCCCCAACGACGAGGGACGAAGAAAAACTCCAGTCCAGATCATTCGATTCACTGCGTGCCTCGTCGCTGGCAATCGCCACGACACGCATCGCGAAATGCAGCACATTGAACGCGGACCTTGAACGTCTCGTTGTCATCGGCCGGCGGCTCGTACCTGCGACGCACCACGCCATTGCACCAGATCCAGTTGCGCGCTATTGGTATGGGCACGGGCATCTGCACGCTCCACCGGCAGCACGCTGACCTTGGCACTCGAGCCGTAGCGCCGGCGCACGAGGTAGACGGGCCGCTCCTTTGATTCGTCGTAAATGCGCCCGATGTATTCGCCGATGACACCGATGCCGGCCAACTGAATTCCACTCATGAACAACACGAGGGAAACCAGGGAAGCATAGCCGGGGACTGGGTTGCCAAACAGCAATGTGCGCCCGACCATGAACGTACCGTAGCCGAATGCGAGGGCAGCTATCGCGCAACCAATATACGTCCAGATTCGCAACGGTACAGTGCTGAAGCTCGTAATGCCTTCCAGTGCGAAATTCCACAGGCGCCAGCCCGAGAACTTGGTTTTGCCTGCACTGCGCGGCGTGCGTTCATAGTCGATCGTCACCGTGTTGAATCCGACCCATGCGAACAAGCCCTTCATGAACCGGTGCCGTTCGGGAAGACTGCACAGCGCATCGACCACCTGGCGATCCATGAGTCTGAAGTCGCCGACGTTCTCAGGGATTTTCAATTCCGACAGTGCGTTGTGAACGCGGTAGAACAGCGCCGCGGTCGTACGCTTTAAAAAGGAATCGCAGGCGCGGTCGGCACGCCGGGCGAGCACGACTTCAGCGCCGCGCTGCCATCGCGCGATCATCTCCGGGATCAACGAGGGCGGATCCTGCAGGTCTGCGTCGATCACGACGACAGCGTCTCCGCACGCTTCATGCAGGCCCGAAGTGAGTGCCGCCTCCTTGCCGAAATTGCGCGTCAGGTCGACGACCTTGATGCGTCTGTCGCTCTGGCTTGCGAGGACCAGCTTTTCGAGCGTGGCGTCGCGGCTGCCGTCGTTGACGCAGACGATCTCAAAGCGCACCGAGGCGATCGACTCCATCGTCGCGACGATCTGCTCGAAAAACATTCCCACGCCGTCCTCCTCATTGTAAAACGGAGCGACGATCGAGATGAGGGGTGACTCAAGCGCGAATCCCACGCGGCGTGCGTCCCGGCCGATAGGCGTGTCCATGATGTCTTCTCCCTTTTACGACAAGGCTGCAATGGTGGGAACTGCCTGCGCGCGTCGCTCGCGCGCGATCTGCGCGATCAGCATCCAGAGCGTGGCAATCGAGATGAGCGGGGTAAACGGAACATGCGAATGGGAAACGAGCGTGAGCCCGGCTATGGGGGCGAGCCAGAGTACGGCCAGCCATTCGCGCTGTCCGCGTTGAAAACCGTGCTCTCTGGCGTGATAAACCACCCATGCGATCAGGATTCCATACCATGTGAGATCGTAGTCGTAGAGGTATGGGCTCACGAGCACGCTTGCGCACACGAGCACCGCGGCGCGCAGCCCGAAGGCGCTGGGTCGTCCCCACGCGTAGCAGACCGCGGCGACGGCGCACAGCGCGGATATGGCCTGTGCACCGCCGGCGAGCGCGGTGGGAGCATGGAGCAGTTTGAGCGCTCCGAACAGCGTGGGCACGCGAAACAGATGCGCCCGACCCGTTTCGACGAAGCTGTTTGCGACACCCATGTTATGAACGAATGCGACTAGCGTTTCGCTGCCGAAAGCCAGCACCGAGATCGCCAGCCAGATCAGCGAGCCCGCGATCATCGCACCCAGCGCGCGCCATGATCGCGAAGCGAGCAGCGCGAGCGGAATGAGCACGCACAGTTGTGGCTTCATGGCGACGAGAGCAAAGCACAGGCCGGCGAGTATCGGGCGATTGCGCAGCAGGACCAGTCCGAGCCCGACCAGTGATGCCGTGAGCAACCCGTTCTGGCCGGCGGTCAGCACGAGCGCGGATCCCGGGAAGGCGATTGCGATCAGGGCCGTGCCTGGGTACGGGGCGATCGTCTTGACCACTTTGACGAAGAGAGCGAGCGTGCCGAAGAGGAAGATTGGTGCGGAGAGGGTGAACGGCAGCAGTGCGAGCGGATAGACGAACAGCAGGAACGTCGGCGGGTAAAGCCACGGAAGCACGCCGACGGGGCGGCCGGCGGCATATTCCTCGACGGGCTTCAGGATGGCGAAGTTGTATGCATCGACCGCATGTCCATGCAGTGCGAGGTGTGAGGCGCTCCAGAACGGCAGGCAGTCCACCGCCAGTACGCTGAGCTGGGGATCTCTCAGCCACACCAGGTGATAAACATAGGCCACCGCGACGCAAAGATAGTAAGCAAGCGCGGCCAGCGGGTAGACCCACAGGCGTTGGCCGCTCAACCAGTGCGAGTGGGTCTGTGTGTCGCCGCGAGGCTGAGTGAGTGCAGCCCTGAGCGTGCTCGTGGACTCACGAAAAATCGTCTGATTCATGATGGGTCGCTCGCCTGGAGGAGTGGGTCGATGCGTGCGCGGCGGAGCACCGCGAGCAGCATGAGAAGCAGGATCACGGGTCCGATTTGCGGCAGCCTGAGAATCTGGTTGATGAATTCGAACACCGGCAAGAGCCAGACGAGGAGCAGCACTGGCTGCTCGCCGCGTAGCCACCCGCGCCGCAGTCCGGTCGCGAGCAACCCTGCGCATGACAAACCGAGCCACGTCAGTTCGTAATGCCAAACATAGGGTGTGACAATCAGGGTCGCGGTGCCGAGCGCGGCAGCCCGTAGGGCAGTGTCGCGCGTCGAGCGCCAAATGGTCCATGCGCCGCAAGCAGCGATGAGCGCAACCGCTCCATGCGTCAATTCCGCCGCGGCTAGCGACGCGCCAATGAGTCGCAGCGACGCGAAAACAGATGGAGAGGCGAGCCAGAAGCGGACATCGTGTTCGAGAATGAGCTCACGTGCCATCCCGATGTTCCCGGCAAACTGCCCAAGCGAAGGCGACCCGAAGAGCACCACGCTTGCGATCAAAAAAAGTGCGGCCGTCAGAGCGGCATATCCAAACACTTTCCATTCACGTGCTGCAATCAGAACGAGTGGGAAGAGGATGCCGAGTTGCGGCTTGATCACGAGCATTCCGATGCAAATCCCCGCGACCGCGGGACGCCGGTCTATCGACGCGATCGCACATGCGGCGAGCGCGGCAGTAATCAGGGCGTTTTGCCCGAAGATGGCACACACCATCGCGCATGGCATGGCGAGCACGACGTAGCGAGCCGCCGCACTGCCAAGCGGTCCCTGTGCGAGCCCGGACACGCGAACGGTTGCACAGACGAACGCGCAAGCGCTCGCGCTGAGGAAAACGAAATAAGCGAGCGGAAGCGGCAACAGCGCGAGTGGCGTGACGAACAACAGAAACGTGGGGGGGTAAAGCCAGGGGATAAACGCACTTCTCGGCAAGCCACCTGTCACTTCGGCCACGGTCCGGGAGAACGCCGAGTAGTCGAAAACGGTGGAAGCCTGACCTTGCAGGACTGCGTGGCTGGCCGACCAGAACACAAGCAGGTCGGAGCCCGGTCGCCAGCCCCCTGAGGTGGAAAAGCCATGCGTCACCCATGCCCAGAGCGCCACGAAGCCAATGCCGATGACGAGCATGGTGCTGCTGTAAGCAATGAGTCTCCCGCGCGAAAGCCAGGAGCACGCAGTCGGCTGCACGCGCGTGCCATCCCGCTCAAGTGGTCCCATCTTTGTAGTCCCCGTTGAATCTTTTCAGTTGGCAGCATTGCCGCCTATTTCTTTGCCCCCGTCCACGCAGGAAGTCCGGTCCAGGGGACTGCCTGCGTGTTGCCCCAATTATTGAGAGATGGCCGCATCGGGAGCAATGCCGACTGCATTGCCAGCGTTCGCGAGCCAACACTTTCGTGTGACAACATTATTAATTAAGAAATTGCAGAAAAAAGATGCGAGCCGTAGCGCACCGAACGCGTGCGCCTCATCGGACAGATAGTGTTTTCCCGGCAAGCTGTCCTTGAGCGGTTAGTCACAAGCGCCCGCTTGGCGTACGTAGAACTTGGCCAGGAATCTGGTTGATTTATCAATCAATAACGAATTGCACCTCTACCCACTGACGAACGATCGTTTAGAACGAAGGTTGTATCTATGCCGCAAAAGATGGGGTTCAGAAGTAGGGAAGCGATTTGGACAGGAAAGACCGTCGTGGTGAGCGGAGACTTAAGTAGTGGATCAAGCACGCTTACTGGCGAGCATGGCCCGGCGTTTTAAGCGAGCTAGACCACATGCAGCGTGTCAATTTTCCCGATTTGGTGTGTTGAGACACATGAAATCGTTGCGCGTGTGGCAAAGCGCACAAAGTCATCGATTTGACACGCGTAGAACTGCGCCTGTGACTGCAGCACTGAACCGGTGACGTAGTCCACGCACCCTCAAAACCACATGGAACGGGGGTTAACCATGTACTTATCCATTTGGAGATCAAAAAATGCAAAAGATCATCGCTCAGGCAAAGACCTTCGCGCGTGACGAAAACGGCATCACGGCTCTCGAGTACGGGATGCTCGCAGGCCTGATCACAGTGCTGATCATTGCAAGCATCGCATCGATCGGCTCGACGCTGAAGAATGTCTTTTCCGACGTTGCTACCGCGATCTGACTGCTGCGCGCGCGAGTGGGTGTGAATGCGCAAGCCACACACCGCGCTGCGCGGCCGAAGTCACTTCGTGGAGTTTTCGGATGTCGTTCAACCAGTCCTCAATGCCACACGGACCGGGACTGACCAGATTCACATTACTGGAGATCAAAAATGCAAAAGATCATCGCTCAGGTAAAGACCTTCGCTCGTGACGAAAACGGTATTACGGCTCTTGAGTACGGGATGCTCGCAGGGCTGATCACGGTGCTGATCATCGCGAGCATCGCATCGATTGGGTCCACGCTAAAGAACGTCTTCTCCGATGTTGCTACGGCGATCTAACTGCTGGAGGGGCGAGTGAGCACGTAACCCAGTTGCCACTCGCCCAATGCAGCCAAAAGCCGGAACGTTCGAGGACAGCAATGGAGTGTGCTCCGTCCTCTAGTACTAGTACCAGCCGGACCAGGAGCAACCCCACTCATCTAACCGGAGTTCAAAAAAATGCAAAAGATCATCGCTTACGCAAAGACCTTCGCTCGTGATGAAGAAGGCATCACGGCGCTCGAGTACGGGATGCTCGCGGCGCTCATCACGGTGCTGATCATGGCAAGCATCGCATCAATCGGTACGACGCTCCAAAGCGTCTTCTCCGACATTATCACTGCGCTCTGATCGTGCGCTGACTAGCGTGTCATAACACGGCGGGTATCGCCCGGGGGGGACAAATGGATTTCACAATACTTTCTGTTGACTTGCCGCCGCAACCGGTTCCGCTGTGCGTGATCGTGCTGGCAATCCTCGCGGCCAGCACGGACATCGTCAGCCGCCGGATTCCGAACCGGCTGATCGCGCTCGGGCTCGTCTCCGCGCTGTTGGTCCAGATGGCACTGCGTGGCGTTCTTCCGGGCTGCGCGACGTGGCTCGGCGGCGCAGTCACCGGGTTCGCCCTTTTGCTGCCGTTCTATCTTCTGCGCGGCATGGCGGCCGGTGACGTCAAGTTGCTGATGATGCTGGGCGCCTGGCTTGGAGCGGCGGTGACGGTCGACATCGCAGTGAACACCTTCATCATCGGCGGAGTGTGGTCATTAGGGGTTGCACTGATGCGTGGGAAGTTGGGCCGCCTTATGGGCAACGTCGCAGCGTTGCTGGCGGGAGCGGGACGCGCCGCGCGAATGGCAGGCGTCACGCCAGGCGAGGCGAGGGAATCGGTGGGATCGATTCCGTATGGTGTCGCGATCGCGGCGGGAACCGTTGCAGTGCTGTTCACGGCGGTGGGCTAAAGGCGCTGAGCGCAACGCAGTGGGATCAGGAGCGTGCCCCGAGGTGACCTAAGGGGTGCGCGAGAAGAAGGCAGTACTGGGGATTGAGGGTTGCCGGCGCGACTTTGCCTGGCCGGTGCCCGCGGAACAAGGTTCACGTATTCGTTCCGTCGATCATATGTTTTCTCGAAAGGATACGGGGGATGTCATGAAAAACAGCCGCGCGTTCGTCATGCTCGCGATTGCTCTGCTGGCCGGGCTGGCCGCAGTGGTGTTCGCTTCCAAATGGTTGATCCAGACGTCGTCGGGGGCCACGGTACCAGTTGCCGTCGCATCGGACGATATCAACCTCGGTCAGCCGATCAATGAGGCAATGATCCGAACGGTCAGCTGGCCAAAGGATAGCCTCCCTCCTGGAACGTTCGCTGTACCAAAGGATCTGGACGGAAGAGTGGTCCGCGCAAGCCTCACGCGTGGCGAGCCGGTGCTCGAGTCGAAGCTCGCCCCCGTGGGCACGAAAGGGGGGCTCTCCGCCGTGATCGGCGAGGGACATCGGGCAATCACGGTCCGGGTCAATGACGTGGTGGGCGTCGCGGGCTTCGCGTTGCCGGGCAACTACGTCGACGTGATCGTCAACACCCAGGAGCCCGAGAAGAAGGCCGATACCCAGCAGCAGAGCATCTCGAAGATCGTGCTCGAAAAGATTCTGGTGCTGGCGGTAGCGCAGCAGGTCAACCGCGACGATACCGCGCCCAAGGTGGTGAACGCGGTGACCCTGGAAGTCACGCCCGAGCAGGCGGAGAAACTCGATCTCGCGCGCAGCGTGGGGACGCTCTCACTCGTACTGCGCAACCAGGTGGATGACAACAAGCTGCTCACCGAGGGCGTCACAAAAGAAACCCTGCTGGGCAGGCAAGTGCCGCCCCCCGTGCCGCTGCCGGAACCGGCGCACCCGGTGCGAGTGAAGTATGCCGAGCGTGCAGTGAAGCGCAACTGCATCGGCGTGCTTTCGGGCGTGACCGGCAGTCAGGAATGTTTCTGAAAAAAGCAGAACGGTAGCCTGAGCCCGGCGACGACCATCTGGGCAGAAGGCGAGTGAGCGGCGGAGCCGCCATTAAAACGCAGGTAAGCACGGGGTATAACGATATGGATACCAAAGTAAACGTGGGGTCCACGGGGGCCTGCAACGGCGTTCGTCCGTGGCGTGTCGCAACACTTGCCTGGGTGTGCGCCGGGTTGATGACTTCGACACCGGGCTGGGCACAGCAGTCAAACGGGAATGCGGCGCAGGACAAGCCAGCCGCAAGCGCTTCGGTTCCAATGGGCAAAGGCCCCGTGCAGATGACCATCAGCATGGGGCCGGCGCAAGGCAGCGGCGCGCCGCCCAAAGCCGTGGCGGGACCGCTGCGCGGACCGAACTGCGTGGGGCCCGTTCGCAACGAGAGCAACGTGATCGTGCCACTTGGCAAGTCGACGCTCGTGCCGATCGACGAACCGGTGCGAAATCGCACGCTCGGCAATCCGGAGGTCGCCCAGGCGACCATGGTATCGCCGCAAACACTCTACGTCGTCGGCCAGGCGGTAGGGACCACCAACATGATCATCCAGGGCAAGAGCGGCGCATGTCAGTTGATCGATGTGATCGTCAGCGCCGACGCTGGCGGCCTTCAGGCCGCGCTTACGCAACTCATGCCGCAAGAGCGCGACATCCACGTTTCGACCGCAGCCGACAACATCGTGCTCGCGGGCCATGTGTCGAGTGCGCAGGCAGCCCAGCAGGTCGTGGAAATCGCCAAGGTGTTCGGCGTGAGCGGCGCTCAGGGCAATAACGGCGCGCACACGGGCGGCGTGATCAACATGCTCAGCGTCGACTCGCCGCAGCAGGTCATGCTCGAAGTGAAGGTCGCCGAAGTCAGCAAGACGCTGATCGATCAGCTCGGCTCGGCGGTCAATATCCAGGGCGGCTTCGGATCCTGGACGGGCGCACTCGTGAGCAACCTGCTTGCCGGCGTCTCGAGCGCATTCGGTTTCTCGAAAGCGAACAACCTCCCGCTCAAGTTCGCGATTGACGCGCAGAAGACCGACAACCTCGTGAAGATCCTGGCGGAGCCCAACCTCGTCACCATCAGCGGTCAGGAAGCCACCTTCCTCGCCGGCGGGAAGATCTATATTCCGGTGCCGCAAAGCGGCGGCGGCAATACCGCCACCGCGATCACGCTGCAGGAGGAGGAATTCGGCGTGGGGCTCAAGTTCACGCCTACGGTGCTCAACGGCGGGCGCATCAACCTCAAGGTGGCGCCGGAAGTCTCGGAGCTCTCGCCCACCGGCGTCACGTTGAGCGCGTCGAACACGAGCGGCGTGAGCATCCTGCCGCTCATCACGACGCGGCGTGCTTCCACCACGGTACAGATGCACGATGGCGAGTCGTTCGCGATCGGCGGGCTCATCAGCAACAACATTACTGGCTCGCTCAAGGCGGTGCCAGGCCTCGGTGAAATCCCGGTGCTGGGCGCGCTGCTCAGGAGCACCTCGTTCCAGCAGGACCGCTCGGAGCTCATCTTCATCATCACGCCGCACCTCGTGAAGCCGGTGGCGGACATCGCGCAACTGCAGTTGCCCACGGATAGCTTCTCGCGAGCCAACGAGGCCGACGTGTACGCAACGGGCAACATGGAAGGCCGCGCCAATCGCAACCAGGGACGATTTGCGCCCACCGCGCCGGCGCCTGCCGGTACTGAGGCCGTACCGGCCGCACCCGCCTCGATGCCCGTTGCGCCGGGCGCACCCGCCACGCCGGCTGCGCAGCCCGCGCCGCAGGTCTCTTCCAGGCGCGAGCCGACGGCACCGACTGGGCCGGCACCGACAGGCCCGATGCCCGCCGAAGCGCTCGCGCAGCCCATACCCGCGCCGCAGGTGAGCGCGCAGGCCCTCGTGCCTTCGCCCGGCGAGGACAGTGAGGCGCGCGCGCTGCGAATCGAGCGCGAGGCGGCACGGATCGCGTCGAACGAAACCCCCGCTCATTGAAGGCGATCAGGAGGCCAAAATGAAACTCGAAAACTTTGCATTCGTTCGCCGGTTCCTGTTGATCGCGCCGCTTACGGCCGCGCTTGGTGGCTGCATGACCAGCACGCCGATCTGGGACGCGCACTTCGGGCAAGCCGTGCGCTATTCGACACAGGCGCAAATCATCGACCCGGAAGCAGGCAGGCACGGCACTTTGCAGCCGGGCGTGGACGGCAAATCGGCGGCATCGGCGATGGATCTCTATGACAAGTCCTTCCAGCAGCCGCGGGTGTCGTCGAACCCCTACACGATAGGCGTGAGTGGCGGTGGTGGCGGTGGCCAGTGAGCGGTGTGACGAGCGACTGGCCGGAGAAGGGAACAACAGCGGGGACATACGATCATGATCGACATACTCATTACCTCGACGGACTCAGAGCGGCTTGCGCAGATCATGCGCACGATCGCGGGATGCGGCCCCTACCGCACGACGCGTAGCGTAGGCACGCCGTTCGATCTCGTCGAGCGCGGCGACACGCTCGACGCCTTCGACGTCCTGATCGTCGACGCGCGAGGTTTGCAGGAGGCCCAGTTGCCTTCCGTGAGCGAGCTGTCCCGCCGGTGTGAGCGACTCATGTGCGTCCTGCTGATTCCCGAGGCGTCGCCCGACGAGCTCATTGCGGCAATGCGCGCGGGCTTTCGCGACGTGGTCACGGGGCCGCTGGACGGCCGCACGATAGGAGAGGCGTTGCAGCGCGCGATCGGCCAGCGCGCGCAAGGCAGCGCGCGTGCGTCGCGCATCGTCTCGTTCATGTCGTGCAAGGGCGGCGTGGGCACGAGTTTCATCGCGGCGAACGTGGCGCATATCGTCTCGCAGACGCAGAACTGTCGCGTGCTGCTGATCGACCTGAACCAGCTCTATGCGGACGCGGCGTTCCTCGTGACAGCGGAGACGCCGCCCTCGACGCTTCCGCAGCTGTGTGCCGAAGTTGACCGCATGGACGTGGCGCTGTTCGAAGCGAGTGTGATGCACGCTGCCGCGAACTTCGACATCCTCGCTGGCGCGGGCGACCCGATCAAGGCGAGCGAGATGCGCCAGGACCGGCTCGAATGGGTGCTCGGCGTCGCCGCACCGCGCTACGACTGCGTGATCCTCGATCTCGGCCAGACGATCAACCCGCTTTCCATGGTGGCGCTCGATCGCAGTGACGAGATCCACATCGTCTTGCAGGCGAGCATGCCGCATCTCCAGGCGGGACGCCGCCTGCAGGAAATATTGCAGTCGCTCGGCTACGGGCCCGAGCGACTGCGCCTCATTCTCAACCGGCAGACGCGTCACGGCGAGCGCGTGCGCGAGGCCGCCGGTACCGTGCTCGGCATGAAGCCGTTCCTCGTCATTCCCGACGACGCACGGACCGTCGCCGAAGCCGTCAATCAGGGTGTGCCGATTGCCACGGCGGCGCCCAGCGGCGCAGTGACGCGCAGCTTGCGCACGCTGGCGTCGAGCGTTGCGCCCCGGAACACGGCTGACGCGAACGCGCGGGGCAAGGGCGAATCGCTCTTCGCGCGAATGCTCGGTCGCCAGGCGCCCGCCAAACTCGGTTTGATGTAAAGGAGAAGAATCATGTCGCTTCGCGAGCAGATCTTTGCACAGCGCCTCGAGCCGACGATCGTCGAGCGCACCGATGCGGGCAGTGCCGCTGCGGTGGCCGCCGCGCCGCCGTCCCGGGTGAAGACTGAGGCGTACCAGAAGCTGAAGTACGACACCCATCATGCCGTGCTCGAACGGGTGGAGCTCGAGCGTCTCTCACGCATGCCCCAGGAGCAGATCCGCAGCGAGATCAACGCGCTCGTGGGCCGCATCCTCGAGGAGCAGAAGGCCCTCGCGAACGACGTCGAACGCAAGCAGCTGGCCATCGACGTCTACGACGAGATGTTCGGCTTTGGTCCGCTCGAGCCGTTGCTGCGCGACCCCACGGTCTCCGACATTCTCGTGAACACGTGGTGCCAGACTTACGTGGAGCGCCGCGGCAAGCTCGAACTCACCGATGTCAACTTCTACGACGACGCCCATCTCATGAAGGTGATCGAGAAGATCGTCTCGCGAGTGGGTCGGCGCATCGATGAATCGAGCCCGATGGTGGACGCGCGCCTGCCCGATGGCTCGCGGGTGAACGCCATCATTCCGCCTTCGGCGGTGGACGGGCCGCTCGTGTCGATCCGGCGGTTTTCGGTCAAGCCGCTGGAGGTAGCGGATCTGATCGAGTTGCGAACGCTCACGCCGCCCATGGCCCAGGTGCTCGAGGGCCTCGCACGCGCCAAGGTCAACATTCTCGTCTCGGGCGGTACGGGCAGCGGCAAAACGACCATGCTCAACGTGCTCTCCGGCTTCATTCCGAACGACGAGCGCATCGTGACGATCGAGGACGCAGCCGAACTTCAGCTGCGCCAGGACCACGTGCTGCGGCTCGAGACGCGACCGCCGAATATCGAAGGCAAGGGAGAGATCACCCAGCGCGCGCTCGTGAAAAACGCGCTGCGGATGCGGCCAGACCGCATCATCCTTGGCGAAGTGCGCGGCGCGGAAGCGCTCGACATGCTCAACGCGATGAACACCGGCCACGAAGGCTCGCTTGCGACGATCCACGCCAACACACCGCGCGATGCGCTCACACGGCTCGAGAACATGATCAGCCTGGGCGGCCTTGCCTTGCCGCCGCGCACGATGCGCCACCAGATCTCGTCCGCGATCTCGGTGGTCGTGCAGGCCGCGCGCCTCACCGACGGCCGCCGCAAGATCGTCAGCATTTCGGAGATCACCGGCATGGAAGGCGACATCATCAACATGCAGGAGATCTTTACGTTCAAGCGCACCGGCATGGATTCGAATGGCAACGTGCGTGGCCACTTTTGTGCGACGGGCGTGCGGCCGCAATTCTGCGAGCGGTTCGCGGCGTTCGGCGTGAACGTGCCGGAGCAGGTTTTCGATCCGGGCCGGCGTTACGACACGGTCTGACATTTAGAACGTCCATCCGGGGGAGCGTGGCATGAGTACAACCTTCATTCTGGCAATCCTGCTGCTCTTCGTGGCGGTGGTGCTGGCGAGCCAGGGCGCGTGGGAATGGTGGAACAGCCGGCACGGCGCTGTCGCGCGCCGCCTCGAATCGCGAATCGAAACCGTGGCGACGGGTGGGGCGGGGCGCAAGGAGGCGATGTCCATCCTCAAGTCCCGCAAGCTCGACGGGTCGACGCTTGGCCAGCGCGCGCTGCTGCTCGTGCCGGGCATCCGCTCTTTCGAGGACTGGGTGCAGCAGTCGGGCATCAGCTGGACGGCAGGACGCCTCCTCGCGATGTGCGCGCTCATGCCGGTCCTCGTGCTCGTAGTGGGGATGTTCATCCGCGTGCCGCTCGCCATGCTGGCGTCCGCCGCGGTGGCGTCCACGCTGCTGCCGCTGACGTATGTGCGTAGTCGGCGCGCGAGCCGGATGCGGCGCTTCCAGAAACAGTTGCCCGATGCGTGCGACATGCTTGCGCGCGCGCTGCGCTCCGGCCACGCATTCACTGGGGCGATCGACCTGGTCGGCACCGAGTTCGCGGACCCGATGGGTGCAGAGTTTCGTACCACGTTCGACGAGATCAACTATGGCGTGTCGCTCAACGATGCGTTGACGGGGCTCGCGCAGCGCATGCCCGTGGGGGATCTGCGTTATCTGGTCATTGCCGTGCTGATTCAGCGCGAGACCGGCGGCAACCTGGCCGAGTTGCTGGACGGCATTGCGAGCCTCGTGCGCGAGCGCTTCAAACTGTTCGACAAGGTGCGCGTGCTTGCCGCCGAGGGGGTCCTCTCGGCGCGGGTGCTCGCGCTGCTGCCGGTGGTCACGGGTGCGGCCATCTTCTTCGTGAATCCGGGCTTTCTCGAAGTGCTATGGAATGACCCGGCAGGCGTGATGATGCTCGAGGCTGGCGCTGTGCTGCTGGGGGCCGGCATGCTCTGGGGGCGGCGCATCGTGCGGATTCGCGTCTGAAGCTGTGATGTCTCGCGCCATCAGAAAAATTGGAAAGGGGGAGCCATGTTAGCGCTCGATTCGACGCGGTTACTGTTGCTGATCTGTCTGTTTGCCTGTGTATTCGGCCTGTCGCTGGCTGGCATGTACGTCCTTGCACCGAAGACGATGCGCCGGCGCATCGAACAAGTGGGCGGCGCTCGTGCCATGCCCGGCGCCGTTGCGCAGCCAGGCGAGGCCAACGAGGCCTGGTACGAGAAGCTCGTGCAGATTTCCGAGCCGCTTTCCCGGCTCTCGACGCCGAAGGAGGGGTGGGAGGTTTCGGCGCTGCGCGTTCGGCTGATGAATGCGGGCTGGCGCTCGCCGGGCGCCGTGGCGATCTTCTTCGGTACTCGCACGGTGCTGGCACTGTTGCTGCCCACGCTTGCGGCCATGTGGCTGATCAGCGGCGGGGCGGCAACCTCGGTCACGCGCTTCGCCGTGGTTCTCGTGTCGCTCGTCGTGTTCGGCTACTACCTGCCCGGTCTGGTGCTCGCGCGCTTCGTCGCACGCCGCAAGCGCGCGATCTTCGAAGAATTCCCTGATGCAATCGATCTGCTGACTGTCTGCGTCGAGGCGGGCCTTGGTCTCGATGCCGCATTGATGCGCGTAGCGGAGGAGATCAGATTGCGCAGCACGGTCGTTGCCGACGAACTGGAGCTCACGCTTCTGGAAATGCGCTCCGGTTACGCGAAGGAAAAGGCGTTGCGCAACCTTGCCATGCGCACGGGTGTTGAAGACGTTGACTCCTTCAGCACGATGCTCATCCAGGCAGAGCGATTCGGGACGAGCATCGGCGATTCGCTGCGCGTGCTATCGGACACGCTGCGCACGCGCCGGCGCATGCTGGCAGAGGAAAAGGCCGCGAAAATCGCGCTCAAGCTGCTGTTCCCGCTGATGTTCTGCATTTTTCCGGCACTGATGGTCGTGCTGATGGGGCCTGCGATGATCCATATCTACCGGACGATGCTGCCGACCATGAACGGCGGCTAGCGGGCGGCGGGAGCGGGTGAGAAGAAGAAGGCAAGCCCTCTTTGGGCGATTCGATTGGGGGTGCTAAATGGAAACTGCAAAGACCGGCGCGCTGTCACTTTCGTCAGGCGCGGGGCGGAAAAAAGCGGGGGCGGCGAGCCCGCGGCGTGGGCGCGGGCGGCGTCTCCAGCGCGGCGTGGCCGCGGTGGAGTTTGCCCTCGTGCTTCCCGTGCTGCTGCTTCTGCTGTTCGGCATCATCGAAATGGGCCTGTTCCTGTACGACAAGGCCGTGATTACCAATGCCAGCCGCGAAGGTGCCCGCGCCGGGGTCGTGCTGAAGAGCCCGAAACCCACGACAAGCGACATCCAGACGGTCGTGACGAACTACACGTCGAGCTATCTGCTGACATTTGGCACCCAAAATACGCCAGCGGTGGTGACGACTGGCGCCGGCGGCAATTTCGGTCAACCGCTTTCGGTGACGGTCTCCTGGCAGTACAACGGACTGGCTCTTGGGCGCATGGTGGCGCCGATCACGGGCGCCATAACGATGTCCGCTACAACCGTCATGAACAACGAATGAAGGGAGCCATCATGCGCACGGGGAGCCGAAGGAAACAGAAAGGGGCAGTGGCCGTCACTGTCGCGGTATTCATTGTCTTTCTGCTGGGAACCGCGGCGTTGGCCATCGACATCGGCAATCTGATGGTCGCCCGAAACGAACTTCAAAACGCGGCCGACGCAGCCGCGCTGGCGGGGGCCGGCTGTCTGAAACCGCGCACCGAGTGCAGCAACGCCACCGCTACCCAGCCCGATTTCACGACGGCGTCAGCGACAGCTTCATCGTTCTCGACGTCGAACACCACCAACCGGGTCCAGGGGGCTTATGTCCAGACGAGCACGGTTGCGACCGGATACTGGAACGCTACGGGAACGCCGTACGGCCTCGAGCCTCTTCCGTTCACACCGGGCGCAAACGACCTCGCTGCCGTGCAGGTGACCATCCGCAAAGACGGCTCAAACGCGAACGGATCGATAGGGGGCTTTCTGAGCGGCGTGTTCGGCGTCAATGTCCTCAAGGCCAGTGCGGTGGCGACGGCCGTGCTGTCTTCGCCTGGCAATGTGGGGCCGGGGGGGTTGTTTCCAATGGCGATGTCACAGTGCCTGTACAACAATTACTGGAATTCGTCGACCAATTCGCCAAAGCTCTCGCCGACCAGTGGCACTGTGTCTGGCTTCTCAACGCCGCAGATTGCTGGTCAGCCATATATATTCCAGATCGGATCCAGCTATCAATATGGGACCTGCCAATCCGGTCAGTGGACGACTTTTAATGTGAATGACAACAGCGCCAGCTATGCCAGTAGTCTGCTGACAAGTGGCAACAGCACCACGTTTTCCGTTGGCGCTTCGCCGGGAACGTGGATCCAGACGGGCGAGAAAAACTCGATCTTCAACGATACCGCCGCGTGTAGCGCTGCGGGCAACGGGAAATGCGCGTGGGCGACGGTGGTCGTGGTGAACGATCCGACGACGAGCGGGTTTCAGCCGGTTCAGGCGTTTGCCTGCCTGCACATTCTCGATGCGAATAACGGCTCTCAGCCCTATGTGCTCGTGCAGATGTCCAACGACATGAGCCACTGCGAGACTCCCAATTCGGGAGGCGTGGGACCGAGTTACGGCGCGTACACACCGCCGAGGCTGGTCCAATAACAAGCTTTTTGCCGCAGCACAGGCGACGGCGCGTTCAATTTCACCGTTCTCGGGCGTGTGCGGCAATTCGCCCTGGATGCGCTGCCGCTCGCTTGCGATCGGCGCTTGTGCGTGGCCGGTGCTGGAGGTCGTTGCCCTTTTCGATGTCTTTGGGGCGCCGCTTCCCAACCCATGTCTGGCACTCTTTTCCATCCTTTTCGCTCGACTTCGTGCGGCGCGCTAAAATTGCGGACCTTTTTAATCCGTCCGCACCAAGAGCCTTGAGCGTGCAAAAGATCCTCATCGTGCGCGTATCGTCGCTTGGCGACGTCGTCCATAACATGCCAGCCATCGCCGACATCCGGCGACGCTACCCCGACGCGCAGATCGACTGGCTCGTCGAAGAGAGCTTTCAGTCGCTCGTCGAGCTCGTGCACGGCGTGCGCCGGGCCATTCCGTTTTCGCTGCGCCGCTGGCGCAAGGGCCTTTTATCGAGTGCCAACTGGCGCGAGATCGGCGCGTTCCGGCGCGCGCTCGCGGCCGAAAAGTACGACCTCGTGATCGACTGCCAGGGGCTCATCAAGACGGCCTGGGTCGGGAGTTGGGCGCGCGGGCCGCTCGTGGGCCTCGGCAACCGCACCGATGGTGCGGGCTACGAGTGGCCGGTGCGCTTCTTCTACGATCGTTCCATCCGCATCGAGCCGCGCACGCACGTGGTCGAACGCACGCGCAAGCTGGTTGCGGGCGCGCTCGATCTCGCGCCGCCGTCGCCCACCGACGAGATCGACTTCGGCCTCGACACCTACCGCGCCGCGCAGGCGCTCGCGGGCGTCGGGCTGAACCTGCCGGTGCCTTATGTCGTGTTCGTGCATGCCACCTCGCGCGCGGATAAAGAGTGGCCCGCGCAGCACTGGATCGAGCTGGGCCAGGCGTTCGTGCGGCGCGGCGCGTCGCTCGTGCTGCCATGGGGCAGCGAGGCCGAGCGCGCGACGAGCGAGCGACTCGCGCGCGAGTTCGGCGAAGCGGCGATCGTGCCGCCCAGGCTCTCGCTGCCTGCCGTGGTCGGCCTGATCGACGGCGCGGCGGCCACGGTGGGCGTGGATACGGGTCTCGTGCATATCGCGGCGGCGCTCAAGCGCCCGACCGTCGAGTTGTACAATTTCGCGACCGCCTGGCGCACGGGCGGCTACTGGTCGCCGAACGTCTTCAATCTCGGTACCGCGGGCCAGCCGCCGACGCTCGCGCAGGTCAAAGGCGCGCTGGCGGGCTTCGGATTGCTGTAGCGGCGCGCTTGCGCAAGACGCGTGCGCGGGCTGCGGTCCGTCAAGGCGGATCATGGGGGCAGCGGGTATAAGAGTCGGCGCGCGCGAACGCGCGCCAGCGCCTGCCCGGCATGCGCCGCGTGGCCGCCGCAGTGGCGTGTCATGACGCCAACACACCGCAACGCACGAAACGCGCACGGTACAAGTCGGGCAGGCAATCAGATCCATCGCGTCCAGGGGCGACAATGAACGAATCCCAGATCATCGAAATCACTTCCGCCAACTGGCAAGGCCAGCAACTCTCGCAGCCGCGCGAGACGTTGCTCGATGCCGTCGAGCAGGGCAAGGTGCTGTACTTTCCGCACCTTGCCTTTGCGATCGAAGGCGGCGAGCGCGCGCTGCTCGACCCCGCGATCGCCGACCCCAAGCGCAAGAACATCAGCCTCGACCCGAACGGCGGCGCGCTGCACGGCGTGCTCGGCGACGCGGTCACGCAGTCGGCCGTGCGCGCATTGATCGCGCGTTATCAGGCGTGCGCGCGCACGCTGGTGGACGGCCTCTTTCCCGAGTACACCGGCAAGCTGCGCGTGGCGCCCACGAGCCTGCGCCTGCATCAGGTGGAAACGCGCCAGACCTCGTGGCGCAAGGACGATTCGCGTCTGCACGTCGATGCGTTTCCGTCGCGCCCGAACTACGGCGAGCGCATCCTGCGCGTGTTCACCAACGTCAACCCCAACGGCGTGCCGCGCGTGTGGCGCGTGGGCGAGCCGTTCGAGGATATGGCGAGGCGCTTCCTGCCCAGCATCAAGCCGCAGCTTCCAGGCTCGGCGTGGCTGCAGAACCTGCTGCACATCACGAAGTCGCCGCGCAGCGAGTATGACCATCTGATGCTCAATCTTCACGACAGCATGAAGGCCGATCTGGACTACCAGAAAACGAGTCCGCAGGAGACCATCGGCTTTCCGCCGGGCAGCGTGTGGGTGTGCTTCTCCGATCACACGTCGCATGCCGTGATGTCCGGCCAGTTCATGATGGAGCAGACCTTCTTCCTGCCGGTGAAGGACATGGTGCATCCGCAATGGGCGCCGCTCGGCATTCTCGAGCGCCTGAAGGGCAAGGAACTGGTTTGAGCCCGCACCCGCGCGTGAGCCTGCCCATGAGCATCGTTTGCTGCCGCACGGCCGCGGCGTTTCTTGTCACCCCGGCCGCCGCGGAGGCCCGATGCTGAGGGCGATCTATCGCGCGGCCTGGTGGCTCATCGCACCGCTCGCGGTGCTGCGGCTCTTCATCCGCTCGCGCCGCGAGCGCGGCTATCGCGAGCATATCGGCGAGCGGTTCGGCTATTCGGCAGGGCGCCTGCCCGAGGACGATGCGCCGCTCGTCTGGGTCCATGCCGTCTCGGTGGGCGAGACGCGTGCGGCGCAGCCGCTCGTCGACGCGCTGCTGGCGGCGCGCCCGGACGCGCGCATCCTGCTCACACACATGACGCCGGGCGGCCGCGCCGCGGGCATTGAGCTGTTCGGCGAGCGCGTGCTGCGCTGCTACCTTCCGTATGACATGCCGCACACGGTGCGGCGTTTCCTGCACGCGTGGCGCCCGTCGCTCGGCCTCGTCATGGAGACCGAGGTGTGGCCGACGCTCATCGACGAATGCAAGCACGCCGATGTGCCGCTCGTGCTCACGAACGCGCGTATGTCTGCGCGCTCGTTCAAGCGTGCGGCGAAATTTGGCGCCGGCGCGCGCGAGGTGTTCGGCGGCTTTACGCGCGTGCTCGCGCAAAGTCCCTCCGATGCAGAGCGGCTGACCGCGCTCGGCGCGCGCAACGTGGTCGTGCTAGGCAACCTCAAGTTCGACATGGCGAGCCCGCCCGCGCTCATCGCGCGCGGCCGCGACTGGCGCCGCGCGATCGGCGAGCGGCCGGTGTGGGTCGCGGCGAGCACGCGCGAAGGCGAAGAGGAACTCGTGTTGCAGGCTTTTGCGGCACTCGATGTACCGGACGCGCTGCTGATTCTGGTTCCGCGTCACCCGCAGCGCTTCGACGAAGTGGCCGCGCTCGTGGCGCGCAAGACCCTGAAGCTCGAACGGCGGTCCCGCTGGGCGCCGGCGGCGGCTGCTGCGGCGGCGTCCGGACATGAGGGCGTGCGGCCGCTGCCAAGGGACGTGAGCGTCTTGCTCGGCGATTCGATGGGGGAGATGGGGGCTTACTACGCCGCCGCCGATCTCGCGTTCATCGGCGGCAGTCTGTTGCCGCTCGGCGGCCAGAATCTCATCGAAGCGTGTGCCGTGGGCGTGCCGGTATTGATCGGGCCGCACGTGTTCAACTTCACGCAGGCCACCGCCGACGCGACGGCCGCAGGCGCGGCCCTGCAGGTCCAGGATCCTGCAGACCTCGCGCGCGCGTTGCGCGAACTCTTCAACGACAAGCCGCGCCGGGTCGCCATGGGCGCGGCCGCAGCAGCATTTGCCTCGCGCCACCGCGGCGCGACGGCGCGCACGGTGGACGTGCTCACCACCTTGATCTAGTCGGCGCCCGGTCGCTCGGGCCCAAGCCCGGCCGCACCCAGCCGAGCGACGGCTCGTTGGGGCGGCCGTTCCTCCTTTGATTATTCAGTGCCGGACCGTTGCGCGCGTGCGAACGTCGACTGCGTGCGCGCCGAACGCTTGCGAGGGATCGTTCCTCTGGACGTTACCGCGGATTTGCGCTCCCGCAGGAGCGTGGTCCCCCGAACATACTCACTCGAATATTAATTTTACCTTTCATCGATCACGGCATTTCCCGTCAAACGCCTGGGTTGCTCGCCCGACGTGACGCGTGGCTGAACAACCGTTTCGATCCTTCGAACTGACCGGCCGGACCGGAGGCTGATTGCACATGAACACCGCCCTTAACCCGCCGCTTGGCGTGAGCCGTGCAGCCAGCGGCGCTGCTCGCCTGAGGCTGATTCTGCTTGTTGCGACGACGCTCTCTGGCGGCGCGCTGTTCTGGGTGGCTCCGCGGCCGCCGATGGGAGATATCCCGCAGCACGTGGCTCAGATTGCGCTGCTGCATGATCTCGTGACGGGCGCCTCGCCATGGGCCGATATCGTGTGGGTCAACTGGTTCACGCCCTATCTGCTGCCGCATGCCACTGCATTAGCGTTGTCGTTCGTGATGCCGGTGCTCGTTGCCATGAAGTTGATCATGATGTTCGCGTACTTCGGCTTCGTGACGGCGGGCGTGGCGCTGCGCAAAACTTTCAGGGCCGACGAGCGGCTCGACTGGCTTCTCATGCCGTGCTTTTTCGGCTACGCCTGGCAATACGGCTTCTACCCGTATATCGTGGCCGTGCCGCTGGGCCTCTTCTTCGTGCTTCTCGCGCATCGCTATGCCGTTGCACCCACGCTAAGCCGCGCGCTCGGCATATTCGCCGCTGGCGTCATGCTGTTTTTTGCGCACGGACTCGTGTTTTTGTTCGCATGCACGGTCGGCGCTGCGTTCCTGCCATGCCGCATGCGCCGCGCCGGCGCGATTGCGAGAGCCCTGCTTCCCTATGTGCTGCTAGGCGTGCTGATCGTCGGGTACCTGTGGTTCGTCAATCGCAATGCGCTTGTGATCCCGCACGATCCAGGCGCCGCCGAGAAGCTCGCGGTGTGGGACTGGACGGGCCCCTACGGATGGCATCGTGCGTACAATTTTCTGCTCTATACGCTCGCAACGGAGACGAAAGACTGGTACTTCATGCTCGGAGCGGCGTTCATGCTGGCGGCGCCCTGGCTCATGGGCGCGAACCTCAATCGCCGCGATCTCCATGCATGGCTGCCCATGATCGTGATACTCGCCGTGTGGTTCGCGGCGCCGGAGGAAGGGCTGGGCATTTCCGCGCTATATCAGCGCTTTGCGGTGTTTCTGTTCCCGGCATACGTGCTGCTGTTCCGCGCCGCCGATACGGCGCGCGCACGCGAGGCGAGATCGCCGCGCATCTGGCTGACCGAGGCGCTGCTCGTGCTGCTTTGCTGGGGCTACTTCGGCACCCTCGCCGTGCGCGAGTATCGATTCGCCATCGAGAACGCACCGTTCGAGACGCTGCTCGAGCGCGCGGAGCCGGGTCAGCGTGCGCTCGCTCTCATCTATTCGCCCGAGAGCAATATCATCCACAACCGGTGGACGTATCACACCTACGCGCACTGGTACCAGGCGGAGAGCAAGGGCTTCGTGGATTTCAACTTCGCGTTCTTCCTGCCCGATGTCGTGCGTTTCAAACCCGACCGTATTCCGCCAGTGCGGCCCGGGCCCTTGATGGCCGAGCCCGGTGGGTTCGACTGGCACAAGCTCGACGCTCGTCTGTATCGCTACTTCTTCGTGCGCCACACGAAACCGTTGCCCGCGCATCTATTCGATAACGATGAATGCGACGTGAGGCTCGTCAAGTCGGTGGAGGACTGGTCGCTCTACGAGCGCGGCGCCTGCCGTTGAAGTGCTTCATGCACTCGTGAGCAATCCTTTCTTTTCGATGAAGGCGATCACCTGATCGAGGCCCTCGAGCGCCTTCAGGTTGCACATCACGAAGGGCCGCTCGCCGCGCATCTTTTTTGCATCGGACGCCATGACGTCGAGGTTGGCGCCCACGAGCGGCGCGAGGTCGGTCTTGTTGATGACGAGCAGGTCCGACTTCGTGATGCCGGGGCCGCCCTTGCGCGGAATCTTTTCGCCGCCCGCCACGTCGATCACGTAGATCGTGAGGTCCGAAAGCTCGGGGCTGAAGGTGGCCGCGAGATTGTCGCCGCCCGATTCGATGAAGACGATATCGGCATCGGGAAAGCGCGCGAGCATCTGGTCGACGGCTTCGAGGTTGATCGAGGCGTCCTCGCGAATCGCCGTGTGCGGGCAGCCGCCCGTCTCCACGCCCATGATGCGCTCGGCGGGGAGCGCGCCCGCGACGGTCAAGAGGCGCTGGTCTTCCTTCGTGTAGATGTCGTTGGTGATGGCGACGAGGTCGTAGCGCTCGCGCATGGCCTTGCAGAGCATTTCGAGCAGCGTGGTCTTGCCGGAGCCGACCGGACCGCCCACGCCGACGCGCAGCGGCGGCAGTTTCTTCGATCGTTTGCTGGGTGCGTGCGAATTCATGGTTCGTGTGTGACTTGCCAAATGAGATGCGAAATGACGTGCGGTTTCAGGAGCGGAAGAGCCGCGAGTACTGCGATTCGTGGCGCGCGCTGAGGATGCCGAGCTGCGGTGCGAACGTATTGAGCGCCTCGGGCGGCGTGACGAGCGCACGCGCCACGGCTTTTTCGATCTCCGGGCGCAGCGCGACGATGATGCGCTGGCCCGCGAGCTGGCCGAGCGGGACCGCCTTGAGCGCGGCGGCCGTCTGGTTCTCGATCCAGCTGAACGCGTAGGCGGCGAGCGCGGCGTCGGGCCCGGCCTCGTGGGCCCAGGCGGCGAACGCGAAGGCCGTGGGCTGCGCGACGGGCGTCATGCGTTCGAGCGTGGCGCGCCGCGGCGCGTCGCCCCATTCGAGCTGCGCGCAGAGCTGGCGCAGCGACCAGCCCATCTGCGATGTCTCACGCCGCAGCTCCGCCGATTCGCGGCTCGCGACGAATTCCTCGTTCGCCTCGATCAGCGCTCGGGCGTCATGGTTTTGCCAGCGTTCGATCTGGTGGGCGACGAAGGGCAACTCGCCGCTTGCGAGCACGCTCGCGAGACCGCCTGCGATCCAGCGCGCGGCTTGATCGGCGTTCGTGACGAGCTGCGCTTCGATTGCCGCTTCGAGCCCCTGCGAGTAGCTGAACGCGCCGATGGGCAGCGCCGGCGACGCGAGATGCAGCAGGGCGGTGAGCTCAGCGATGTTCATGGCTGTGGTCGTGCGCGTGGCCGTCGCAATGACCGTGGTCGTGTCCGCAATCATGGTCGTGCGCGTGATCGTGCGAATGCGCGTGGCCGTGATGCTCGTCGTACACGCGTTGCGCGAGCGCGTAGTCGTCGGCGAAGGTCTCGTCGTGGCCGTGGCGGTGACCGCCTCCGTACGCACCCGATTCCGGCTGGAACGGCAACTGCACGCGTTCGACCTGGGCGCCCAGGCGCTTGAGCATGTCTTCGAGCACGGGGTCCGCTTCGAGCTTGAGTTCTTCCGCGCCCACTTCCACCGGCGTATGGCGGTTGCCGAGGTGATACGCCGCGCGCGTGAGCGTGAGGCGGTCGCTCGCGCGTACGCGCAGCACGCTTTCGGCCGCCGCGATCACGCGCACGAGGCCGCCATCGTCGGCCACGAGCAAGTCGCCGTCGCGCAGCACCGTGCCGCGCGGCAGGACCACGCCCACTTCCTCGCCCGTATCGAGCGTGGCCGCGAAGCGGCTCTTGCAGCGCGCGTCGTACGGGAGCGTGAGCGTGGGCGCTCGATTGATCAGCACCGGTGCAAGTTTCGCGTTGAGTCGTTTGTCGATCGTGCGCATGCCAAAGCCTTAGAACAGGAAGTAACGCTGCGCCATCGGCAGCACCGTGGCCGGCTCGCACGTGAGCAGCTGGCCGTCGGCGAGCACCTGATACGTTTCGGGATCGACGCTGATCGACGGCTGCCACGCGTTATGAATCATGTCGGCCTTCGTCACGCTGCGGCAATTGCGCACCGCCACCACGCGCTTTTGCAGGCCATAGCGCTCGGTAATGCCCTTGTCGAGCGAAAGCTGCGAGACGAAGGTGAGCGACGTTTGTGCGAGCGCCCGGCCGCGCGTGGCGAACATCTCCCGATAGTGCACGGGCTGCGGCGTGGGAATCGAGGCGTTCGGGTCGCCCATCTGCGCGAGCGCGATCATGCCGCCCTTGAGAATGAGCGAGGGCTTGATGCCGAAGAAGGCCGGCTCCCAGAACACGAGATCGGCCCATTTGCCCGGCTCGATCGAACCCACTTCGTGCGCAATGCCGTGCGTGAGCGCGGGATTGATCGTGTACTTCGCAATGTAGCGCTTCACGCGGAAGTTGTCGTTGCGCGTGCTGTTGGCACCCCCGTTGGTGCCCCCGTCCTCGGGCAGCGCGCCGCGCTGCACCTTCATCTTGTGCGCGGTCTGCCACGTGCGGATGATGACTTCGCCCACCCGGCCCATCGCTTGGGAATCCGAAGAGAGCATCGACAGCGCGCCGAGATCGTGGAGGATATCCTCCGCCGCGATGGTCTCGCGGCGAATGCGCGACTCGGCGAACGCGATGTCTTCGGCAATCGACGGGTCGAGGTGATGGCACACCATCAGCATGTCGAGGTGTTCGTCGAGCGTGTTGATCGTGTACGGGCGCGTGGGGTTCGTCGAGGAGGGCAGCACGTTCGCCTCGCCGCACACCTTGATGATGTCGGGGGCGTGGCCGCCGCCTGCGCCTTCCGTGTGGTACGTGTGGATCGTGCGGCCCTTGAACGCGTCCACGGTCGCTTCCACGAAGCCCGATTCGTTGAGCGTGTCGGTGTGAATGGCGACCTGGGTGTCCGTTGCGTCCGCAACGCTGAGGCAGTTGTCGATGGCCGCCGGCGTCGAGCCCCAGTCCTCGTGGAGCTTCAGGCCGATCGCGCCCGCCGCGATCTGCTCTTCGGCGGGCGCGGGCAAGCTCACGTTGCCCTTGCCGAGAAAGCCGAGGTTGATCGGCCAGCCGTCGGCGGCCTGCAACATGCGCTCCATGTGCCACGGGCCGGGCGTGCAGGTCGTGGCGTTGGTGCCCGTGGCGGGGCCGGTGCCGCCGCCCAGCATGGTCGTCACGCCCGAGGCGAGCGCCTCGTCGATCTGCTGCGGGCTGATGAAGTGGATGTGTGTGTCGATGCCGCCGGCCGTCACGATCTGGCCTTCGCCCGCGATCACTTCCGTCGCGGCGCCAATGGGAATCGTCACGCCCGGCTGCACGTCGGGGTTGCCCGCCTTGCCGATCTTCCAGACACGGCCGTCCTTGATGCCGATATCGGCCTTGACGATGCCCCAGTGGTCGACGATCACGGCGTTCGTGACGACGGTGTCGGCCACTTCGGCGTGCAGGCGCTGCGACTGGCCCATGCCGTCGCGTATGACCTTGCCGCCGCCGAATTTGACCTCGTCGCCGTAGACCGTGTAGTCGCGCTCGATCTCGATGATGAGCTCGGTGTCGGCGAGGCGCACGCGGTCGCCGGTCGTGGGGCCGAACATCTCCGCATAGGCGCGGCGGCCGATCTTCAATGTCATGTCCGATTCCTGATGAATTCGCTTGAATGCGCTTGAATGCGATCGCCGCGCTCAGAGCGGGCCCATCACCTTGCCGTTGAAGCCGTAGACGGCGCGCTCCCCCGCAAGCGCGACGAGCTCGACCGTGCGCTCTTGCCCTGGCTCGAAGCGCACGGCCGTGCCCGCCGCAATGTTCAGGCGAAAGCCGCGTGCGGCTTCGCGATCGAACGACAGCGCCGCGTTGACCTCGTAGAAGTGGAAGTGCGAGCCGATCTGCACGGGGCGGTCTCCCGTGTTCGCGACCGTCACGGTGACGGTTTCGCGGCCCGCGTTGAGTTCGATTTCGCCGTCGTCGATCAGCATTTCGCCGGGGATCATGGTTGGCTCCTGTCGACTCAAGGGATCGGGTGGTGGACGGTGACGAGCTTGGTGCCGTCCGGGAAGGTCGCTTCGACCTGTATGTCGGGGATCATCTCGGGCACGCCTTCCATCACGTCCTCGCGCGTGAGCAGCGTGGTGCCGTAATGCATGACCTCGGCGACGGTCTTGCCGTCGCGGGCCGCCTCCATCAGCGCGGCGCTGATGAAGGCGACCGCTTCGGGGTAGTTGAGCTTGAGGCCGCGTGCGCGGCGCCTTTCGGCGAGCAGCGCGGCGGTGAAGATCAGGAGCTTGTCTTTCTCGCGTGGCGTGAGCTTCATCGTTCTGGGTCGAGGTTGGGCATGCGCGATGCGCGCCGATCCAGCTTACGGGAGCGAGGTTACGCGGAGCTTGCTATTTCGCACGCGGCGCGCGCATCGATGCAAGCTCTCAGCAAGGTATGTGCCAATGAAGGGGGCCAGCATGGATGCACCATTTCCGGCGCGCTTTCGCACCATGCCGGCGTTGCTGCGTTGCGAAATGGTGCGGCGATGCGCGCATGCGCACGGGCCTGGTGCGTGTGATGGGCGTTCAGGTCGTCCACAACCGCAGCGGCGTGGCCTTCACGCCATGCACGAACGGGCGCAGCGCCGTCCAGCATTGGGCGAGCGTGTGCTGCAGCGGCTCCATCGAACGTGCGATCACCCGCACGAGCAGCACGCCGGGCGCGATGCAGCTCGCGCCCGAGCGCAGCGCGTCGTCGAACGGCAGGATGGCCGCGAGATCTTGTGCGAGCGCTTCGTTGCATGCAGGGCCGATGGCCCACAGCACGCCGAAGGCGGGGTAGCCCGCGAGCCCTTGCGGCGCGTCGCGCAACGGGTCGGCGGCGTCGATGAGTGCGCGTTCGAGCCAGAGCAACGCGTTGTCGTCTTGTGGTTCGGATGCGGTGCGCGTCACGCGCGTGAGCGCGCGCACCATGCCCGCGGACCAGCGCTCGCCCGCGGCCTGGCGGCCCAGTTGCGTCGCGTCCCAGCCGATGGCCGTCGCGCCCGCGCCGAGCGCGAGCGCGAATTCGAGTTCCGCGTGCGCGTGGTCGAACACGAGGTTGTTCTGTGGCAGCCAGTCGAGCTTCGCGCCCGCGCCCACGCGCACGTTGATGCGCTGGCGCGCCACGCGGCCGTTGGACTTGTACCACTTGGTCGCGCCCGGCGTGGTGAGTACCGCGTGGGCGCCGTCGCCCACGTTCACGTCGATATCGAGCCGGTCGCCCCCCGCGATGCCCGCGGGCGGATGCACGATCACCGCGTGGCAGATCGCGTCGCCTTCGGGGTAGAGCGGTCGTTGCACGCGCAACGGCCCCACGTGCAGGCGATGCGCGAGCGTCGTGCGCTCCCCTTTGCGCTCGAAACCCAGTTCGAGTTTCGCCGCCCATTCCTGATGCGCGGTGCTGCGAAACGTGGTGTTGGTGAGTGCGGTGTGATCGGCGTGAAGCGACATGCTCGGGCGGTGGGGAAGAAGGCGTGGAATGGCGTGGAGGATAGCACGCACGCCGACACGTGCGCCTGACCTGGATCGGAGCGGGCGGCACGGGCCGCCATACTCCGGCGGGTGAGTTTGGCAGTGGGAATGGAATGGCGACCGGTGATGCGGTCAATGGCCAATCACAGGGGAAACGCAAATGAAGCAGCCCCGTTTCATGTGGCGCACCGGCGTGCTGATGATCGCCATTTTCTTCGCCAGTTGCAGCGGCGGCGGTGGCGGCTCAGATTCCGGTTCGAACATGCCGCCCAGCGGTACGCCTGGCAGCACGTCCAGCAGTCCCCCCAGCAGTCCGCCCAGCGCGCCGGCCGGGATGACCGCAAGTGTGGTGACCTACCACAACGACATCGCACGTACTGGCCAGCAGCTTGCCGAGACGACACTCACTCCTGCCAACGTGAACGCAGCGAAGTTCGGGAAGATCGGGTTTTACACCGTCGACGGCAAGGTCGACGCGCAGCCGCTCTATCTGTCACAGGTCTCGATTGCGGGCGGTACTCACAATGTGCTGTATGTCGCGACCGAAAATGCAAGCCTCTACGCGTTCGACGCGGACACGGGCGCCGTGCTCTGGGCCGTCTCGACGCTCGGCAAGAACGAGACGCCCAGCGATGACCGTGGCTGCAGCCAGATTTCACCGCAAATTGGCATTACGTCGACGCCGGTCATCGATCGCACGCGCGGGGCGATCTATGTCGTCAGTATGTCGAAGGATGCAACGAGTGGCTATCACCAGCGCATCCATGCGCTTAACATTACGACGGGTGCCGAGTTGTTCGGCGGCCCCACTGAAATCACCGCCTCGTATCCCGGGAACGGACCGAACAGTTCGGGCGGGCTGGTCGCGTTCGATCCGAAACAGTACGCGGAGCGTCAATCGCTGCTCGAGCTAAACGGCACGATCTTTACCGCCTGGACCTCGCACTGCGACATCGCGCCCTATAACGGCTGGGTGATCGCCTACAGTGCAGACACGCTCATGCGGACAAGCGTGCTGAGCCTCACGCCGAACGGCGTGGAGGGCTCCATCTGGATGAGCGGCGCGGGCATGGCATCGGACGGCCAGTCGATCTATCTTCTCGATGCGAACGGCACCTTCGACACGACGCTCACCGCAAACGGGTTTCCGTCACTTGGCGACTACGGCAATGCATTCCTGAAGCTTGGCGCGACCAATGGGCTGACGGTCTCGGACTACTTCAGCGTGTCGAACACCGTCGCCGAATCGGACGCGGACGAGGATCTTGGCTCGGGCGGCGCGCTCGTGCTGCCGGATTTGACCGATTCGAATGGCGTCGTCCATCACCTCGCGTTAGGCGCGGGGAAGGACACAAACATCTACGCCGTCAACCGGGACTCGATGGGCAAGTTCAGCGCAAGCACGAACAACGTCTACCAGCAGATCAACGGGCAACTCACGGGGGCTGTGTTCGGCATGCCTGCGTACTTCAACAACACGGTCTATTTCGGCGCGGTGGGCGACAGCATCAAGGCATTCAGCGTGAGCGGCGCGAAGTTGTCGAACGCGCCGACGAGCCAGTCGCCGGAGACTTTCGACTATCCGGGTGCCACACCGAGCGTCTCGGCAAACGGCACGGTGAACGGGATCGTGTGGGTGGCGCAAAACGGCAATACTGCCGGGCTGTACGCCTATGATGCGACGAACCTCGCGCATGAACTGTATAACAGCAACCAGGCGGCCAACGCGCGCGATCAGTTCGGCGCGGGCAACAAGTTCATCACGCCGATGATTGCGAACGGCAAGGTCTACGTCGGAACGCAAAACGGCGTCGCGGTGTTCGGGCTGCTCGGCAGCCCATAGAGCGTCAGTGCGCACGCCCTATGTATCGGGAGGTCGATGCTTTGAGGCTTCAAACTGCAATCAACTCCCGCACACCATCCGCATCCATGGTCGCGCCCGCGCCGCCCGCCACGATTTCGCCACGGCTCATCACCCAGTAGCGGTCGGCAATGGCCTTGGCGAAGTCGTAATACTGCTCGACGAGCAGCACCGTCAACTGCATGTCTTCGACCAACCGCCGCAGCGTGCGCCCGATGTCCTGGATGATCGAAGGCTGAATGCCTTCGGTGGGTTCATCGAGAATCAGCAGCGAAGGATCGCTCATCAGCGCGCGGCCGATGGCGAGCTGCTGCTGCTGACCGCCCGACAGGTCGCCGCCGCGCCGCGCCTTCATTTCCCTGAGCACGGGAAAGAGTTCGTAGATATGCGCGGGCACGCCGGAGGGCATGCGCTTCTTGCTTGCCGCGCCTACCAGCAGATTCTCTTCTACGGTCAGGCGTGGAAAAATATCTCGCCCTTGCGGCACGTAAGCGAGACCGTGTGCCACGCGCGCATAGGTGGGCAGCTTCGCGAGCGCATCGCCGCGCCACGCGATCGAGCCGCTCTTCGTCGGCACGACGCCCATGAGGCAGCGCAGCAGCGTCGTCTTGCCCACGCCGTTGCGGCCCAGCAGCACGGTGAGTTCGCCCTCGGGCACCGTCATCGAGACGTTGCGCAGGATGTGGCTGCCGCCGTAGTACTGGTTCAGCGATTCAATGGTTAGCATGGCTGATAATGTGGCGAGGCGGACCTAGCGGCCCAGATACGATTCGATCACCGCTTCGTCGCGCTTCACGTCTTCGAGCGTGCCGTGCGCGAGCACGCGGCCTTCGGCCATCACCGTCACGCGGCCGGTTTCGCCGGCGAGCGCCGCGACGAATTCCATGTCGTGCTCGACCACCATCATCGAGCAGCTGCCGCGCAGGCGGTTGAGCAGGGTGGCGAGTGCCATGGTTTCTTCGTCGGTCATGCCGGCGGCGGGCTCGTCGAGCAGCAGCAGTTGCGGCTTCTGCATGAGCAGCATGCCGATTTCGAGCCGCTGCTTCTGGCCGTGCGAAAGCTCGCCCGCAAGACGGCGCGCGTC
This sequence comes from Paraburkholderia sp. JHI2823, assembly GCF_038900695.1. Classification (NCBI taxonomy): domain Bacteria; kingdom Pseudomonadati; phylum Pseudomonadota; class Betaproteobacteria; order Burkholderiales; family Burkholderiaceae; genus Paraburkholderia; species Paraburkholderia sp. JHI2823. The sequence goes on from NZ_JAYMRY010000013.1 coordinate 45,462, forward strand.
GCTCTCCAGACGGATCACCTCGAGCGTTTCCTCGATCTTCGCCTGCGCCTCGCGGCCCAGGCGCGCGCGCAGCGTCGCGAACCATCCTTTGTCGGCCTTCATCGCAAGCTCGAGGTTCTCCCACACGGGGTGCTGCTCGAACACCGTGGGCTTCTGGAACTTGCGGCCAATGCCCGCGCGCGCGATTGTCGGCTCGTTCATACGCGTGAGATCGAGCGTCTGGCCGAGGAACACCTTGCCCGAGTCGGGCGCGGTCTTGCCGGTGATGACGTCCATCATCGTGGTCTTGCCCGCGCCGTTCGGGCCGATCACGCAGCGCAGCTCGCCCGCGTCGATGGTGAGGGAGAGCTGGTTGAGCGCGCGAAAGCCGTCGAAGCTCACGCTCACGTCTTCCAGATAGAGGATCGTGCCGTGCGAAGTGTCGATCACGCCGGGCTCGACCACGTGGCCCAGGTCGGCTACGCCGGAGAGCGCGAGTTCGTCGTGCTGGAGGGCGTCGTCGAAGGGATTGTGGTTGAGCGGGTCGTTGAGCACATAGTGTCCGTTCATGGGCGTTCGCTCCGCGCGATGATCCGGTTCCGGACGAGTTCGATGAGGCCCATGATGCCGTTGGGCAGAAGGAGCGGCACGAGCACGAACATGAGGCCGAGGAAGAACAGCCAGTACTCGGCGAAATACGCGGTGAAAAAGCTCTTCGCCCCATTCACCGCAAACGCGCCGATGATCGGTCCGATGAGCGTGCCGCGTCCGCCCACGGCCACCCAGATCGCCATTTCGATCGAGTTGCCCGGCGACATCTCGCTCGGGTTGATGATGCCGACCTGCGGCACGTAGAGCGCGCCCGCAATGCCGCACAGGACGGCCGAGACCGTCCACACGAACAGTTTGTAGCCAAGCGGGCTGTAGCCGAGGAACATCAGGCGCGTTTCGCCGTCGCGCACGGCGCTCACCACGCGCCCGAGCTTCGAGGTCACGATGGCGCGCGCGGCGAGGAACGCGAGCACGAGCGTGGCGAACGTGAGCAGGAACAGCACGGTGCGCGTGCCCGGATGCGTGATCGGCATGCCCGCGATGCGCTTGAAGTCGGTGAAACCGTTGTTGCCGCCGAAGCCGGTTTCATTGCGATAGAAGAGCAGCATCGCCGCGAACGTCATGGCCTGCGTGATGATCGACAGGTACACGCCTTTCACGCGCGAGCGGAACGTGAAGAAGCCGAACACCCAGGCGACCACGGCGGGCGCGAGCACGACGAGCAGGAGTGCGTACCAGAGTTGCTCGGTGCCTTGCCAGTACCAGGGCAGCGCATGCCAGTCGAGAAACACCATGAAGTCGGGCAGGTCGCTGCCGTACTTGCCGTCGTGGCCGATCTCGCGCATGAGGTACATGCCGATGGCGTAGCCGCCCAGCGCGAAGAAGAGGCCGTGGCCGAGGCTGAGGATGCCGCAGTAGCCCCACACGAGATCGAGCGCGAGCGCGGCGATGGCGTAGCACATGAGCTTGCCGGCGAGCGTCAGCGCGTAGGCGGAGAGGTGCAGTGCGCTCGATTGCGGCAGCACCAGCGCGCAAAGCGGCACGCCTGCGCCGATCAGGACGATCAGCGCGATGAGCGCGAGCCACGCGCGCGGCGAGAGCAGCGCCGGGCGCGCGGGCAAGCCGAGTGCGAACGTCTCGGCGCGGTCGATAGGGGGGGCGCCTGGCGTGCGGTGCGGCGAAGTGGAAGTGGCGCTGGTCATGTCATGCCTCCGCGCTGCGGCCCTTGAGGGCGAACAGGCCCTGCGGACGCTTCTGGATGAAGAGCACGATCAGCACGAGCACGGCGATTTTCGCGAGCACGGCACCCCAGAACGGCTCGATGGCCTTGGAGACGAGCCCGAGCCCGAAGCCGCCGACCACGGTGCCCGCGATCTGCCCGACCCCGCCCAGCACCACGGCCATGAACGAATCGATGATGTAGCTCTGGCCGAGGTCGGGCCCGACGTTGCCGATCTGCGAAAGCGCGCAGCCGCCCAGTCCCGCCACGCCGGCGCCGAACGCGAAGGCCCACGCATCGACGCGGGCGGTGCGCACGCCCACGCACGCGGCCATGCGGCGGTTCTGCGTGACGGCGCGCACGAACAGGCCAAGGCGCGTTTTCGCGAGCACGGTCCACGCTATGCCCACGACGATCAGCGAGAACGCGAGGATCGCAAGGCGGTTGTACGGCAGGATGAGGCTGGGCATGACAGTCACGCCGCCGCTCATCCACGAGGGATTTTCGACCTGCACGTTTTGCGCACCGAAGATCATGCGCGTGGCCTGAATGAGGATGAGGCTGATGCCGAACGTGGTGAGGAGCGTTTCGAGCGGGCGACCGTACAGATGGCGGATCACGAGCCGCTCGATGACCGCGCCCACGAGCGCGGCGGCGATGAACGAAGCGGGGATCGCGAAGAGCGGATACCAGTCGAAGGCGCCTGGCGCGTAGCGCTGCACGAGCGTTTGCACGACATACGTTGCGTACGCACCGATCATGAGGAACTCGCCGTGCGCCATGTTGATGACGCCGATGAGGCCATAGGTGATGGCGAGGCCGAGCGCCGCGAGCAGCAGCACGCTGCCGAGCGAGATGCCCGCGAACAGCGTGCCGGCGATTTCGCTGCGCCGCTGGATGGCGTCGAGCGCGTCGATGCCCTGCTGTGCTGCCGCGCGAACCTCCGCATCGGGTTCGTTGTACGCGCCGCTCGCGCTCTTCGCGACGAGCGGCCGCAGCAGTTCGTACATGTCGAGATCGTGGCGCGCGGCGACGAGCTTCGCGGCTTCGAGGCGCGTCGCCGCATTCGGGTCGTGCAGTGCGGTCATGGCCCAGAGCGTATCGAGCCGCCGTTTGAGCGCAGGGTCGGTTTCCTTCGCGCGCGCGGCGTCGATCATCGGCTTCATGGCCGGGTCGGGATTCTTGAGGAGCGCGGCGATGGCGTCGCGCCGCGTGGCGACATTGGGCGAGTCGAGCTGCAGGCCCGATACGGCGCCCGCCACCTTCGAGCGCAGCAGGTTATTCAGCGTGATGGGCTGCGCGCTCGAAGCGACGCCGGCGGCGACGCCCTGGCCCGTCACGGCGTCGTGTGCGCTTTGTCCATCCGCGCCCTCCAGCACGAGCACTTCGCCCGAGTCGGTCGCGCTCACGTTGTCTTGGGCGAGCGCCTTGAGCAGCGCGAGCGAGGCGGCGTCGTGCGTGGCGATGAGCTTGTCGATGGCGGCGGATTTCGCATCGAAGTCGTCGCCGCCGAGCGGCGCGACATCGGCGGCATCGAGCGCGTGCGCGCAGGTGCTGAGCGCTGCGAAGAGCGCCGCCGCGGCGAGTGCGTGGTGCAAGCCCGCGCGCGCGTACCTCGGAAGAGAGAGAGCCATGATGGGTTCTTTTCGATGCGGCTTGCAGCGCAGCGTAACCGCTGCGCTGCAAGCCGTTGGCAGATCGCGCAGGCACGCGCGTCCTGTCCGGCGCGCGTGGCGTATCAGCTCACCAGCGCCTCAAAAGCGCGTCAAAAGCGCGTCACGAGCAAGTCACAGGCACGTCAGGCCACGCGCGAGCGGCGCAGGAAGGCGGGCAGCGGGTTCGACGTGACCACATCCGGCTTGCCTTCGTTGCCGGCGATGAACGGGCTCCACGGCTGCGCGCGGATCGCCGTCCTGGTCTTCCACACCACGTTGAACTGGCCGTCGCCGCGAATCTCGCCGATCATCACCGGCTTGTGCAGATGATGGTTGCCGTCCATCGTGAGCGTGAACCCCGAGGGTGCCGCGACCGCCTGGCCGATCATCGCCACGCGCACCTTGTCGACGTCGGTGCTCTTCGCCTTTTCGACGGCCTGCTTCCACATGTGGATGCCGACGAAGGTCGCTTCCATCGGGTCGTTGGTCACGCGTTTGCTGCCGCCGGGCAGGTTGTTCGCCTTCACCCACGCCTCGAACTGGTCCTTGAACTTCGTGTTCTGCGCCCCCTTCACCGACATGAAGTAATTCCACGCCGCGAGGTGGCCCACTAGCGGCTTGGTGTCGATGCCGCGCAGCTCTTCCTCGCCCACGGAAAATGCCACGACGGGCACCTCGGTGGCCTTGATGCCCTGATTGCCCAGCTCCTTGTAAAAGGGCACGTTCGAGTCGCCGTTGATGGTCGAAATGACGGTGGTCTTGCCGCCCTGCGAGAAGGTCTTGATGTTCGCGACGATGGTCTGATAGTCGCTATGGCCGAACGGCGTGTAGACCTCCTGAATATCGCTGTCCTTCACGCCCTTGGAGTGCAGGAACGCACGCAGGATCTTGTTGGTCGTGCGCGGGTACACATAGTCGGTGCCGAGCAGGAAGAAGCGTTTCGCGCCGCCGCCTTCGGCGCTCATCAGGTATTCCACGGCGGGAATGGCCTGCTGGTTGGGCGCGGCGCCCGTGTAGAACACGTTGCGCGACATCTCTTCCCCTTCATATTGCACGGGGTAGTAGAGCAGACCATTGAGCTCCTCGAAGACCGGCAGCACCGACTTGCGCGACACCGAGGTCCAGCAGCCGAACACGCACGCGACCTTGTCCTGGGTGAGGAGCTGGCGCGCCTTCTCGGCGAAGAGCGGCCAGTTCGACGCCGGATCGACCACCACGGGCTGGATCTGACGCCCCATTACGCCGCCGTTCTTGTTGATGTCGGCAATCGTCATCAAGGCGGTGTCTTTCAGTGAGGTCTCCGAAATGGCCATCGTGCCCGAGAGCGAGTGCAGGATGCCCACCTTGATCGGGCCGCTGCCGGCGTCCGCGTGCGCGAACGGCACGCGAGCGGCAACCGCGAGTGCGCCCGACATCGTCCCGAGTTTCAACAGACTGCGACGTTTCATTTATTTGCCCCTTGTCGGTGAAAGAGTCATGGGCCGTGGCGCGTGGTTGTTTCTTGTCTTGCGCGCCGCCCGATTTGTGTGGCCAGTCTTGCGAGGAGGCTTCTGCAAGCGTTGTGCCAGGGCGAAGATCGGGCGCGAGGCTTGCCCCACAAGGGAGGCGGTCATGCGGCGCGCATCGGGGGCAACGTGGCAGGCGGGCGATCGTGGTGCAGCGGGATGCATGTTCGGGCGCGCTGCATCGTCTCAGTGCGGGCATGCATGCAGTGAAACGACCGTGCGGCCGGGCACGCTGCAACGTTGTGCATGGCGTGCGCGTACTTTATAGAACGGTTTTCTGGCGTGGACTGAAGCGAACGGCCCAGAAATGACAAAGGGCGCGGCTCCCGGCCACGCCCCTTTTTAGCTGATGCACTGGGCGGTTCATGCCGCCGTGGTGTGAGGTGCTCAGTACGTCGGCACCTTCGGATCGACCTGGCGCGACCACGCGTCGATGCCGCCTTGCAGGTTGAACACCTTGGTGTGGCCGCGCGACTCGAGGAACATCGCGACCTGGGCGCTGCGCGCGCCGTGGTGGCAAATGCAGACGATCGGCGCTTCGTCGTCCAGCTCCTCGCTACGCGCGGGAATGTCGCGCATGGGGATCGACGTGCTGCCCGCGATCTTCGCGGTTTCGATTTCCCAAGGCTCGCGCACGTCGAGCAGGACGGGGGTCTCGCGCGAGGTGTCGGCGAGCCATTCGGCGAGGGCGGGGGCGGTCAGATTCTGCATGGAACACTCGATCGGGTAAAAGGCCGGGCAGCCCGGAAATTCCTCAAAAGCGCGCCCGGCGATGCGACAGGTTGGCGGCGCGTCAGAACTTGAAGCGCGGCGGATGCACGGCGTTCTGCAGCGGTTCGACGTAGGTCTCGAATACGCCGGCAATGCGGTACTGCTTTTCGTCGATGCGCGTGATGATCTGCGCTTCCATGACCGGCGCGCCGCCCACGAAGGCGGCCAGGCGCCCGCCCACCTTGAGCTGCTCGAGCAGTTCCTGCGGCACGACCGGCAGGCCGCCCGAGACGCAGATCACGTCGTAGGGCGCATTCGCGGCCCAGCCGCGCGCGCCGTCGCCGAGCGCGACTTCGGCGTTCAGCACGCCGTTCTTCACGAAGTTCTCGCGCGCGAACTCGGCGAGTTCCGGGTCGATCTCCACGGTCAGCACCTTCTGGGCCCGGTGCGCGAGCAACGCCGCCATGTAGCCGGAGCCCGCGCCGATTTCGAGCACGCTTTCGTGCTTCTTCACCGCGAGTTCCTGCAGCACGCGCGCTTCGACGCGCGGCGCCAGCATGTGCTGGCCGTTCGGCAGCGGCACTTCGAGGTCGGCGAACGCGAGGGCGGTATAGGCCTCGGGGACGAAATGCTCACGCTTGACGATCGCAAGCAGGTTCAGCACGTCCTGGTCCAGCACTTCCCAGGGGCGAATCTGCTGTTCGATCATGTTGAAACGCGCTTGTTCGATGTTCATGGTGACTCGGCGTTGTGGTCGGGTTCGGTTCGTGTCGAGCCCGGCAAAAAGGGCGCCGGGCAACCGCAGAATTGTAGCAAACCGGCTTCTGGCCTGGCCGCGCCGCCGGCAGCAGGTGGCTGTAACGGGACATTGACGGATCGGTGTTTGTCCTGGCCTCGTGCGCCTTGCGGTTTTGTGGTTCTCGTACCAAAAATGTAATCGATTACATCGGGGGGCGGCCGAACGGCTCGCCTCGCGGCCGGCGCACCGGTGTTCATCGACCAGGATTGCCTTCGTTCATGTCCGCACGCTCGCCTCGATCGCCGCAGCCCCAGCCCGAAGCCGCCGGTCCCGCCGCACGCGCCGAGGCCGCACGCGCTGAAGCCGCGCGCGGCGGCTCGATCGCGGCGGTTGCCGAGCGCGCGGGTGTTTCGGTCGCGACGGTCTCGCGCGTGCTCAACGGGCATACGAACGTGCGCGCGGCGACCCGCGAGCGCGTGCTCGCCGAGATCGAATCGAGCGGCTATCGGGTAAACGAACTCGCGCGCAACCTGCGCACCGCCGAAAGCCGCCTGCTGCTGACGATGGTGCCGGACTTCGGCAACCCGTTCTATGCCGAGATCGTGCGCGGCATCGACAGCGTCGCGCGTCAGCACGGGTTCTTCCTGCTGCTGTGCGACACGGGCGCCGACGCGGGGCGCGAGCGCAGCTACTTCGACCTGCTGCGCCGCCATCGTGCGGACGGCGCGATCTGCCTCGACCCGGCCACGGTGCAGCACGCGCTCGCGGCCGAAGCGACGGCGCTGCCGTGGGTGGCGTGCTGCGAGTTCGACCCGGACGTCGGCGTGCCCTACGTCGGGATCGACAACTACCGGGCCGCGCACGACGCGGTGCGGCATCTGATCGCGCGGGGGCGGCGACGCGTCGCGCTCATCAACTCCGACGAGCACTACCTCTACGCGCAGCAGCGCCGCGACGGCTGGCGCGACGCGCTTGCCGAGGCGGGCATCGCGGCGCGCGACGCCTGGCGCGTGAACGTGAACTGCCTCGACTACGACGCCGGCGCGCGGGCCGCCGCCGCGCTCATGCAGTTGCCGGCGGGCGAGGCGCCCGATGCGATCTTCGCGGTGTCGGACACGCTCGCGGTGGGCGTGGTCAACGGCTTGCGCGGTGTGAGGCGGCGCGTGCCGCACGACGTCGCCGTGGTGGGCTTCGACGACATCGCGCTCGCCGCGCAGATCGACCCGCCGCTCACGACCATCGCACAGCCCATGCGGGAGCTGGGCGAGACGGCCGCGCGCCTGTTGCTGCGGCGCTTCGCCGATCCGCGCGCGAGCGTGCCAGGCGTGCTGTTGCCGCATCGGCTGGTGGTGCGAGAGAGCGCCTGAACCCGTTGCAGTTGCGTTGCATGGCCCCGTTGCCAGCGCCTGGCGGCAACTTCGGCCAACACATCAGGAGGAGCGCACGCTCATGAGCGTCGCCGTGAAGTTCAACGACATCCGCAAGGACTTCGGTCCCGTGCGCGTGCTGCACGGCGTGAGCTTCGAGCTTGCGCCGGGGCGCATTCACGGGCTGCTGGGCGAGAACGGCGCGGGCAAATCCACGCTCGTGAAGATTCTCGCGGGCTACGAGCACGCGAGCGCCGGCGAGCTCGTGGTGGATGGCGTGCCGCGCCGCTTCGAAGGCTCGCGCGAGGCCGAGGCGGCGGGCATCGTGCTGATCCACCAGGAATTCAACCTCGCCGAGCATCTCACGATCGCGCAGAACATCTTCCTCGGCCACGAGAAGCGCAAAGGCTGGCTCGTCGACGATACCGCCATGCGCCGCGAAGCGCTCGAACTGCTGGCCCAGGTGGGCCTCGCGCGCGATCCGGACACGAAGGTGCGCGACCTGATCGTCGCGGAAAAGCAGCTCGTCGAAATCGCCAAGGCGCTCTCGCGGCACGCGCGCCTGCTCATCATGGACGAGCCCACGGCCACGCTCACGCCTGCCGAAACGGCGCGCCTCTTCGCGCTGATGACGAAGCTGCGCGCGGGCGGCACGACGCTCGTCTACATCTCGCACAAGCTCGACGAGGTCGAGAAAATCACCGACGACGTGGTCGTGATGCGCGACGGCCGCTTCGTCGCCGCGAGCGCGACGGCAGGGCTCGCGCGCCAGCAGATGGCAAACCTGATGGTGGGCCGCGATGTTTCGGACATGTTCCCGGAGAAAGGCGGGGTGCCCGACGATGCGCCCGTGGCGCTGCGCGTGAAGAACCTCATCGTGCCGGGCTGGGTCGACGGTTTGAGCTTCGAGGTCCGCGCGGGCGAGATTCTCGGCTTCGCGGGGCTCGTGGGCGCGGGGCGCAGCGAGGCGTTCGAGGCCATCATGGGCCTGCGCGAGAAGCAGGCGGGCGAGATCGAGATCGACGGGCGCCCGGTCACGCTGCACCACCCTCGTGACGCGATGCGCCATGGCCTCACGTACCTGAGCGAAGACAGAAAAGGACGCGGCCTGCACATGAACCTCACGCTGCAGGACAACCTCACGCTCATGACACTCGAGCGTTACGGGCACCCGCTGCTCGACCTCAAGGCGGGCCGCCGCGCGCTCGAAAAGGCGGTGCGCGATTTCGGCATCCGTACGGGTGACCTCGATAGCCGCGCGCGCATGCTCTCGGGCGGCAACCAGCAAAAGCTCGCGCTCGCCAAGTTCCTGCAGCCCGACCCGCGCGTGATCGTGCTCGACGAGCCCACGCGCGGCGTCGACGTGGGCGCGAAGCGCGACATCTATTTCCTGATCCAGCGGCTCGCGGCCTCGGGGCGCGCGGTCGTCGTGATCTCGTCGGAGCTCATCGAGCTGATCGGGCTCGCGCATCGCGTGGCGGTGATGCGCGCGGGCCGGCTCGTCGCCACGCTCGGGCGCGAACATCTGAACGAAGAGGAGCTGATCGCCCATGCAACCGGCACCCACTGACGCCGCCTCCGAAGGCCGCCGCGCACGCGCGGCCGCGGCTCGCCTCGTGCACCGGCTGGCGGGCGTCGGGCCGCTCATCGGCCTGATCGCGCTGTGCGTGCTCGGCACGCTGCTCAACCGCGACTTCGCGACCGCCGGCAACCTGCTCAACGTGCTCACGCGCACGTCGTTCATCGGCATCATTTCCGTGGGCATGACGTTCGTAATCATCTCGGGTGGCATCGATCTTTCGGTTGGATCCATGGCCGCGCTGATCGCGGGCGTGATGATCTGGACCATGAACACGCTTGCCGATGCCCATACGCTGGCGCCGCTCGCCATCGTGGCGATCGGCATGGCGATCGCGCTCGTGCTGGGCGCGGCGTTCGGGCTCGCGCATGGCCTGCTCATCACGCGCGGGCGCATCGAGCCTTTCATCGTGACGCTCGGCACGCTCGGCATCTTCCGCTCGGTGCTCACCTGGCTCGCCGACGGCGGCGCGCTCACGCTGCAGAACCCGCTCGTCGATCTCTACGGCCCCGTGTATTACGCGAGTCTCTTCGGCATTCCCGTGCCCGTGTGGGTGTTCGCGTTCACGGCGGCGGGCGGCGCGCTGATTCTCAACCGCACGGCGTTCGGGCGCCACGTGCAGGCGATCGGCTCGAACGAGCAGGTCGCGCGCTATGCGGCGATACGCGTCGATCGCGTGAAGTGTGCGACGTATGTGCTGCTGGGCGTGTGCGTGGGCGTGGCGACCGTGCTCTATGTCCCGCGCCTCGGTTCGGCCACGCCGACCACGGGCCTGCTGTGGGAGCTGGAGGCGATCGCCGCCGTGGTGGTCGGCGGCACCGCGCTCAAGGGCGGGGAAGGGCGCGTGGCGGGCACCGTGGTCGGCGCGGTGCTGCTCTCGGTGATCGCCAATATCCTCAATCTCACGAGCATCATCAGCGTGTATCTGAACGCGGCCGTGCAGGGCGTGGCGATCATCGCGGTAGCCTTCCTGCAGCGTGGCAGACGATAAGGATCTCGAAGCGGTTCTGGCAAGGCAGTCGGGCAGCCGGAGGAGGCAGTCAACTCAACGCAACACAACGCAAACGGGCGCGTGCCCGCATAGGAGACAGCATCATGAAGAAGATGATTCGAACGATGTGTGCGGGTGCGCTGGCGCTCGGCGTGGCGGCGACGTTCGGTGCGGGCGCAGCGCGCGCCGACGACAAGGTGACGCTGGGCGTCGCCATTCCGACTGCCGACCACGGCTTCACGGGCGGCATCGTCTGGTGGGCGAACGAGGCGAAAAAGGAACTCGAAAAGGCGCATCCGGACCTGAAGGTCATCGTCAAGACGGCGGCGAATGCGCCCGATCAGGCGAACCAGTTGCAGGACCTCGTGACCGTCAACAAGATCAACGCGCTCGTGATCTTTCCGTATGAATCGGCCTCGCTCACGCAGCCGGTTGCGCAGGTGAAGAAGCAGGGCGTGTACGTGACGGTGGTCGACCGCGGTCTCACGGACACGAGTGCGCAGAACGCTTACGTGGCGGGCGACAACACGGCGTTCGGCAAGATTCCCGCCGAATACCTCGCGAAGCAGCTCGACGGCAAGGGCGACATCGTCGCGCTGCGCGGCATTCCCACCACGCTCGACAACGAGCGCTGGAGCGCCTTCACGTCGGTGCTCAAGAACTACCCGAACATCAAGATCCTCGACGCCAAGTACGCGAACTGGAACCGCGACGACGCCTTCCGCACGATGCAGGACTTTCTCACGCGCTTCAAGCACATCGACGCCGTGTGGGCCGCCGACGACGACATGGCCGTGGGCGTGCTCAAGGCGATCGATCAGGCGAAGCGCAACGACATCAAGGTCGTGTTCGGCGGCGCGGGATCGAAGGAGATGGTCAAGCGCGTGATGGATGGCGATGCGCTCATCAAGGCCGATGTCTCCTATTCGCCGAAGTTCATCTACGACGCGATCAAGCTCACGGCCGATGCGCGCTTGCAGGGCAAGACGCTGCCGCCCACGACGATCATCCCTTCGGTGCTGATCACCAAAGAGAACGCGAAGCAGTTCTACTTCCCCGATTCGCCGTTCTGAGCGGGCTTGCCGTCAATGATCGCCGCGGCGCGCGTTCGGCCGGAAGGTGCGCGGCGTCCTTATCCAGAGGGAGATAGCCGATGAAGACGATCAAGGGCCCTGCGATATTCCTCGCGCAGTTTCTCGGCGACGACGCGCCGTTCGACAGCTTCGCGAACATGGCCGGCTGGGCGGCCCAGCTCGGCTACAAGGGCATGCAGGTGCCCACCGATGCGCGCCTCGTCGATCTCGCGCAGGCCGCGTCGAGCGTGGCGTACTGCGACGACCTGCGCCAGCAGGCCGACGACGCGGGCGTGGCGATCACCGAGCTTTCCACGCACCTGCAAGGGCAGCTCGTCGCCGTGCATCCCGCCTACGACACGCTGTTCGACGGCTTCGCGCCGCCGCAGGTGCGGGGCAATCGCGAGGCGCGCACGGCATGGGCGATCGACCAGTTGATGCTGGCCGCGCGCGCCTCGAAGAACCTGGGGCTAAGCGCGCACGTGACGTTTTCGGGCGCGCTCGCGTGGCCGTATTTGTATCCGTGGCCGCAGCGGCCGGCGGGTCTCGTCGAAGCCGCCTTCGACGAGCTCGCGTGCCGCTGGCGGCCCATCCTCGACGCATTCGATGCGGCGGGCGTCGACGTCTGCTACGAGCTGCATCCGGGCGAGGACCTGCACGACGGCGTGACGTTCGAACGTTTTCTCGCGGCCGTAGGCGACCATCCGCGCGCGAACCTCCTTTACGATCCCAGCCACTTCGTGCTTCAGCAGCTCGACTACCTCGCGTTCATCGACATCTATCACGCGCGCATCAAGGCCTTCCACGTGAAGGATGCCGAATTCCGCCCCACCGGAAAGCAGGGCGTGTACGGCGGCTACAGCGGCTGGGTCGAGCGCGCCGGGCGCTTTCGCTCGCTCGGCGACGGGCAGATCGACTTCGGCGCGATCTTCTCGAAGCTCACCCAGTACGACTATCCGGGCTGGGCGGTGCTCGAATGGGAGTGCGCGCTCAAGCATCCGCACGACGGTGCCCGCGAAGGCGCGGAGTTCATCAAGCGGCACATCATCCGCGTAGCGGAGCGCGCGTTCGACGACTTTGCGGGCAGCGGTGTCGATGCGGCGCAGCTGCGGGGTGTGCTCGGGCTTTGATCGGCATTCCTGAAGGAGTGGTGCAATGACGCGAAGACTCAGACTCGGCATGGTCGGCGGCGGCGAGGGGGCGTTCATCGGCGCCGTGCATCGCATCGCGGCGCGGCTCGACGATGCGTTCGAACTCGTGGCCGGCGCGCTCTCGTCCGATGCGGCGCGCGCGCAATCGAGCGCCGAGGCGCTCGGCCTTGCCCGCAGCTATGCGGACTGGCGCGAGATGGCGAGCGTGGAAGGCGCGCGCGAAGACGGCATCGAGGTCGTGGCGATCGTGACGCCCAACCATCTGCACGCGCCGGTCGCGCACGCGTTCATGGATGCGGGCATTCACGTGATCTGCGACAAGCCGCTCGCGGTGTCGCTCGCCGAAGGCGAGGCGCTCGCCCAGCAAGCGCGCGACGCGAATCTCGTGTTCGCGCTCACGCATACGTATTCGGGCTACCCGCTCGTGCGGCACGCGCGCGATCTGGTCGAGGCGGGCGAGATCGGCGACGTGCGCATCGTACAGGTCGAGTACGCGCAGGACTGGCTCGCCAATCCTGTCGAGCGCGCGGTCGGGGGCAGCGGCGCAAATCGCCAGGCCGTCTGGCGCACCGATCCGGCGCTCGCCGGGCCAGCGGGGTGCCTGGGCGACATCGGCACGCATGCTTATCAGCTGGCGGCGTTCGTGAGCGGGCTCGTGCCCGACTCGCTGGCGGCGGAAGTCCACACCTTCGTGCCGGGCCGTCGCGTGGACGATCACGTGCAGGCCATGCTGCGCTACGCCAACGGCGCGCGCGGCATGCTATGGGCGAGCCAGGTGGCGAGCGGCGCGGAAAACGCGCTACGGCTGCGGGTGTATGGCACGAAGGCCGGGCTTGCGTTCGATCAGGAGGAGCCGAATCTGCTGTGGTTCACGCCGCAGGGCGGCGCGGCGCAGCGGCTCACGCGAGGCCGCGTGACAGGGGCCGCCGCGCGGCACGCCACGCGCGTGCCGCCGGGGCATCCGGAGGGCTATCTGGAGGCGTTCGCGCAGCTTTATCGCGACGCCGCCGCGCAGATTCGCGCGCGCGAGGCCGGCGAGCCGGCGCCGCCCGAGAGCCGGCTCCTCACGACGGTGGCCGACGGCGTGGAGGGATTGCGCTTCATCGAGGCGGTGCTGGCGAGCAGCAAGGCGGGCGGCGAGTGGCGCAGCATCGCGCGGTCGTGAATGCGTTGCAAGGGAAGCGCCGCGATGCGCTTGGAGCACCCCGCAGCCTCGAAGAGCGCGCGACCTTGAGCGCCCTCCGATCACCGCTGCGGTTAGCTGCGGTTAGCCGCCGTTCGATTGGCTTCATGCGCGCGGGGCGCTTGCGCTCATTGCCCGAGATACACGAACTTGCCCCCGCGTACCGTGCCCATCACGCTCGCGCGCTGGTCGAGGCCCACGTGGTCGGTCGGGCTCGTGGTCACCATGCCGTTGGGCACGACCACTTCATGCGCGTGTTCGAGTTCGCTGCGCAACGCCACGCGGAACGCTTCCGTGCCCGGCTGCGCGGTCTTGAGCGCGCGCGCAACCGCATCTTGCAGGCGCGGGTACACGCCAGCGGCGTCGCCAGCGAACTGCGTGACCGTGCCGGGGCCGTACTTGGCCTCGTAGGCGTCGACGAAGGCGAGCGCCGCCTTTTGCGCCGGCTGGTCGGCGGGGAGCGTGCGCGCCACCACCACGGGCTGGGTCGGGAACAGGGTGCCTTCCACGTCCTTGCCGCCCAGCTTGATGAACTCAGGTGTGGCGATGCCGTGCGTCTGATAAATCGGCCCCTTGTAGCCGCGCTCGATCAGCGTGCGCTGCGGTAGCACGGTCGGGGTGCCTGCGCCCGCAATCAGCATGGCATCGGGCTTCGCCGCGATGAGCTTGAGAACCTGGCCCGTCACGCTGGCGTCGGTGCGGTTGTAGCGCTCGGTCGCCACGATCTCGATGTTGCGTTCCTTCGCGTACTTCGTGAACTCGTTGAGCCAGCTGTCGCCGTAGCTGTCGGCAAAGCCGATGAAGCCGACCGTCTTCACGCCGTGCGCGGCCATGTAGCGCGTCATGACGTCGGCCATCGCGGCGTCGGTCTGCGCCATCTTGAACGCCCACACGCGCGCGCCCTGCTGCGGCTCGACCACGGAGCCCGAGCCGACCAGCGTGATCATCGGCGTCCTGCTCTGCGCCACCGGGTCGAGCGCCGCCAGCGCCGCCGGCGTGATGTTCGGCCCGACGATCACGTCCACGTGATCTTCGTTGATGAGCTTGTGGATGTTGCGCACGGCGGCGCCCGGGTCCGAGCCGTCGTCCAGCACGATGTATTCGGCCTTCTGGCCCGCGATCGTGTCGGGCCACATCAGCATGGCGTTCTTGCTCGTGATGCCGATGGCGGCCGCGGGCCCCGTGCTCGACAGGTCGACGCCCACCTTGATGTCGGCGTGCGCGGCCGGCGCGAACATGGCGGCTGCGAGCGCGGCCGCCGTGGCGAGCGGGCGCAAGTACGTGTACGGCTTCATCCGTTGGATCTCCTGTCGATCAGAGTTGGCGCTTCGGCGCCGTACTCTGATCCCATGCAGAGCGGGCGAAAAGCGACGTTGTTGTGATGCTGATTTTGTCTGATTTTTCTGCCGGCGCGGCGCCGCCGCATCCCGCTACAGCTCGTAAGTCTCGTGCTCGCCCTTGAGCGCCTGCTCGATGAGCTTGCGGTTCAGGCTCGGCGAGAGCAGCTCGACGAGCGTATACACATAGCTGCGCAGGTAGGCACCCTGCTTGAGCGCCACGCGCGTGACGTTGCTGCCGAACAGGTGGCCCACGGGCACGGCGCGCAGGTGCCGGTCGCGCTCGGCGTTGAACGCGATGTCGGCCATGATGCCCACGCCCAGTCCCAGTTCGACGTAGGTCTTGATCACGTCCGCGTCGATGGCTTCCAGCACGATGTCGGGCGAGAGGGCGCGCAGGCGGAACGCGTCGTTGATCTTCGTGCGCCCGGCGAAGGCGTTGTCGTAGGTGATCAGCGGATATTGGGCCAGATCGTCGAGCGAGAGCGGCTTGCGCTCCAGCAGCGGGTGGTCGGGCAGCATCACCGCCACGTGGTGCCAGGTGAAGCAGGGCAGCGACACCAGTTCCTTGTAGCCGGAGATGGCCTCCGTCGCGATGCAGAGATCGGCCTGGTCGTGGAGCACCATCTCCGCGACCTGGGTGGGGCTGCCTTGCAGGATCGACAGGTGCACCTTCGGGAAGCGCCGCTTGAACTCGGCGATGGCCGCTGGCAGCGAGTAGCGCGCCTGGGTGTGCGTGGCCGCGATCGTCAGGTTGCCCTGATCCTGCGCCGCGTAGTCCTTGCCCACGCGCTTCAGGCTCTCCACCTCCTGCAGAATGCGCTCCACCGAGGCGAGGATGATCCGGCCCGGCTCCGTCAGCGAGCGAACGCGCTTGCCGTGGCGCGTGAAGATTTCGACCCCGAGCTCATCCTCCAGCTCGATGATCGCCTTGGAGACGCCCGGTTGGCTTGTATACAGCGCCTTGGCCGCTTCGGTCAGGTTGAAGTTCTGACGCACGGCCTCCCGGACGAAGCGGAACTGGTGAAGGTTCATACCAAACCCTTATAACCTGTTTGCATATCGACCTGATTTTTGAGTCGTTTGAAATATAAGGCGAGTTTATTACCATTCCTCCAACTTTTCCAATATGGATATCTGTTTTGGTCATTAGCAAATGACCGGCGCGGTTGAACGGCGCGGGTGTCGAGACAGACCGGACAGAGGCGGAAAGAGCGAAGTCAAAGAAGTCGGAGCGCGGCGTAACCGGAACGCCGCGATTGAACCAACCCCTGGGGTCCCCGAATGTACCAATACGATCAGTACGACCAGACCATCGTCGACGAACGCGTCGCGCAATACAGCGACCAGGTCCGCCGCCGCCTGTCGGGCGAATTGAGCGAAGAGGAATTTCGTCCGCTGCGCCTGCAGAACGGCCTGTACTACCAGCGCCACGCCTACATGCACCGCATCGCGATTCCGTACGGCAACTTGCGCAGCGACCAGTTGCGCATGCTCGGACGCATCGCGCGCGAGCACGATCGCGGCTACGGCCATTTCTCGACGCGCTCGAACATCCAGTTCAACTGGATCAAGCTCGAAGAAACGCCGGAGATCCTGCGCAAGCTCGCTTCGGTGCAAATGCACGGCATCCAGACCTCGGGCAATTGCATCCGCAACATCACCGCCGACCAGTTCGCGGGCGTCGCGCCCGACGAAGTCGTCGATCCGCGCCCGTGGTCCGAGATCCTGCGCCAGTGGTCGACGTTCCACCCCGAGTTCGCATGGCTGCCGCGCAAGTTCAAGATCGCCGTGTCGGGCTCGAAGGAAGACCGCGCCGCCGTGCAGATCCACGACCTGGGCGTCTACCTCGAGCGCAACGAGCAGGGTGAAGTCGTCGCGAGCATCCTCGCGGGCGGGGGCCTCGGCCGCACGCCGATCGTCGGCGCCATCATCAAGCGCGACCTGCCGTGGCAGCACCTGTTGACCTACTGCGAAGCCGTGCTGCGCGTGTACAACCGCTACGGCCGCCGCGACAACATGTACAAGGCGCGCATCAAGATTCTCGTGAAGGCGCTCTCGCCGGCGAAGTTCGCCGAGCAGGTGGAAGAAGAGTGGCTGCACCTGAAGGACGGACCCTCGACGCTCACGCAGGAAGAAGTCGACCGCGTCTCGCAGTACTTCGCGCCGCCGGTCTATGAAAAGATCGCCGACACGGACACCTCGTACGAGAAACATCTGCTGGAGGACCGCGCGTTCGCGCGCTGGGTCGAGCGCAACGTGCGTCCGCACCGCGTGCCGGGCTACGCGTCGGTCACGCTTTCGCTCAAGCCGCGCAACATCGCGCCGGGAGACGCCACCGATGCGCAAATGGAAGCCGTGGCCGATTGGGCCGACGAATACTCGTTCGGCCAGATCCGCGTCTCGCACGAGCAGAACCTGATCCTCGCCGACGTCAAGAAGCGCGATCTCTTCGCGCTGTGGGAAAAGGCGAAAGCGCAAGGTTTCGCGACCGCCAACATCGGCCTTCTGACCGACATCATCGCGTGCCCGGGCGGCGACTTCTGCTCGCTCGCCAACGCCAAGTCGATTCCCATCGCGCTCGCAATCCAGGAGCGCTTCGACAATCTCGATTTCGTCCACGACCTCGGCGACCTCTCGCTCAACATCTCGGGTTGCATGAACTCGTGCGGTCACCACCACGTCGGCAACATCGGCATTCTGGGCGTGGACAAGGACGGCGCGGAGTGGTACCAGGTGTCGCTCGGCGGCGAGCAGGGCAACGGCGCCAACGGCGCGCGCCTTGGCCGCGTGATCGGCCCGTCGTTCTCGGCCGAGGAAATGCCCGACGTGATCCAGAAGGTGATCGACACGTTCGTCGAACTGCGCATCGACGGCGAGCGTTTCATCGACACCTATGACCGCATCGGCATCGCGCCCTTCAAGGAGCGCGTGTACGCTTCGCGCCAGCCGGCCCACGCCTGAAGCATGCAAGAGAGCATGCAACAGGGCACGCAACGAGATACGAGATTCGAGCAATGGCATTGATCATCAAAAAACGCGAGATCGTCGAAGACAACTGGCAAGTCGTGCGTGCGGCCGAAGACGGCGCGCTGCCCGAGGTTGCCGCGCTGCCGGCCGGCAAGGTGCTGGTCCCGCTGGCGCTGTGGCAGGCCGGACGCGACGCGCTCGTCGCCTCGCGCGGCAAGGACGAGCTCGGCGTGTGGCTCGCGCCGGACAGCGAACCGGCCGATATCGCCGGCGACTTCGACAAGCTCGCGCTGATCGGCGTGGACTTCCCGGTGTTCCGCGATGGCCGGGGCTTTTCGATCGCCCGTCTGCTGCGCGAGCGCTATGGTTACAAGGGCGAGCTGCGCGCAATCGGCGACGTACTGCGCGACCAGCTGCGCTTTCACGAGCGCTGCGGCTTCGATTCGTTCGCCGTGCGCGCCGACAAGGACATCCACGACGCGCTCAAGGCGTTCACGGAATTCACGGTGCAGTACCAGGGCGCGTTCGACGAGCCGTCGCCGCTGTTCCGCCGCCGCCTCGCTCAACAAGGCGCGGCAGCATGAGCACGGCCGCCAGCGAAATCACGGCTGACCTGCAGGCGAAGATCGAGCGCCTCGACGCACTGCTCGATTCCATCGCCGCACGTCATGCCAGCGTCAAGCTAGCCAGCAGCCTCGCCGCCGAAGACATGCTGCTCACCCACGCGATCCTCTCGCGCGGTGTGAAAATCGGCATCTTCTCGCTGAACACGGGCCGCCTGCATGCGGAAACCCTCGGCATGATCGATGCGGTGCGCGAGCGCTACGGCTATGAGATCGAGCAGTTCCATCCGCTGCAGGACGCCGTGGACGAATACGTGAGCCAGCACGGCCTGAACGCCTTTTACGAGAGCGTGGACCTGCGCAAGCGTTGCTGCGAGATTCGCAAGGTCGAGCCGCTGAACCGCGCGCTCGCGGGCGTTTCGGCCTGGGTCACGGGCCAGCGCCGCGAGCAGTCGGTCACGCGTGCGGAACTGCACGAGGAAGAACGCGACGAAGCACGCAGCATCGACAAGTTCAATCCGCTCGCGGACTGGACCGAAGCCGATGTCTGGGCTTACCTGCGCGCCTACGAGGTGCCGGTGAACCCGCTGCACGCGCGCGGCTACCCGAGCATCGGCTGCGAGCCCTGCACGCGCGCGATCCGTCCCGGCGAGGACAGCCGCGCGGGCCGCTGGTGGTGGGAATCGCGCGACACGAAGGAGTGTGGCCTGCATATCACGTCTGTCTCGGCCATTCCCGTAGTCGAAGCGACTTCGATCACCCAGCCGAACTAAGATTCAGTTTGCCGCGCCGTTCGTGTAGACCGGCGCGCTACCGAACACCGAGTACTGCGTGCCCCGTCAAAAGGGTGCGAATCAACGAAGGATCCGAACATGAGCACCACGCTCGACTCAGCAGTGAACGCACCGCTCCAGGTCACGGCGAACCGCATGGACCATCTCGACTGGCTCGAAGCCGAGTCGATCCATATCCTGCGCGAACTCGTCGCCGAATGCAGCAAGCCCGCGCTGCTGTTTTCGGGCGGCAAGGACTCGGTCGTCGTGCTGGCGCTCGCGCTGAAGGCGTTCGGCCTCGGCGCGAATCGCAAGACCGCGCTGCCGTTCCCGCTCGTGCACATCGACACGGGTCACAACTACGAGGAAGTGATCGACTTTCGCGATCGCCGCGCGGCCGAGATCGGTGCGGAACTCGTGGTCGGCCACGTGGAAGATTCGATCAAGCGCGGCACCGTGCGCCTGCGCCGCGAAACCGATTCGCGCAACGCCGCGCAAGCGGTCACGCTGCTCGAAACCATCGAGCAATACGGCTACACGGCGATGATCGGCGGGGCGCGCCGCGACGAAGAGAAGGCCCGCGCGAAGGAGCGCATCTTCTCGTTCCGCGACGAATTCGGCCAGTGGGATCCGAAGGCGCAGCGCCCGGAACTCTGGAGCCTCTATAACGCGCGCCTGCACAACGGCGAGCACCTGCGCGTGTTCCCGATCTCGAACTGGACGGAACTCGATGTGTGGCAATACATCGAGCGCGAGAAGCTCGAACTGCCGTCGATCTACTATGCGCACCAGCGCGAGATCGTGCGCCGCAACGGCCTGCTCGTGCCGGTCACGCCGCTCACGCCGATGAAGGAAGGCGAAGTCAGCGAGATGGCGCAGGTGCGTTTTCGCACCGTGGGCGACATCAGCTGCACCTGCCCCGTGGCGAGCGATGCCGACACCGTCGAGAAGATCATCGCCGAAACGGCCGTGACCGAAATCACGGAACGCGGCGCGACGCGCATGGACGACCAGGCGTCGGAAGCGGCGATGGAACAGCGCAAGAAGCAAGGTTATTTCTAAAGAGCACGCAGAGGAAAAACTAGACATGGTTACGACACACCAACCTGAAGACCTCGGCGTGCTGCGCTTCATCACGGCAGGCAGCGTGGACGACGGCAAGAGCACGCTGATCGGCCGCCTGCTGTACGACAGCAAGGCTGTCCTGAGCGATCAGCTTTCGGCGCTCTCGCGCGCGAAGAACAAGCGCACCGTCGGCGACGAAATCGACCTGTCGCTGCTCACCGACGGCCTCGAAGCCGAGCGCGAGCAGGGCATCACGATCGACGTGGCGTACCGCTACTTCGCCACGGCCAAGCGCAAGTTCATCATCGCCGACACCCCGGGCCACGAGCAGTACACGCGCAACATGGTGACGGGTGCGTCGACCGCGCACGCCGCGATCATCCTGATCGACCCCACGCGCGTGACGGTCGAGAACGGCGTCACGCAACTGCTGCCGCAAACCAAGCGCCACAGCGCCATCGTCAAGCTGCTCGGCCTGCAACACGTGATCGTCGCGATCAACAAGATGGATCTGGTCGACTACAGCGAGGCGACGTTCAATCTGATCCGCGAGGCGTATGTCGCGCTCGCGCGCCAGCTCGGCCTTGCCGACGTGCGCTTCGTGCCGGTCTCGGCGCTCAAGGGCGACAACATCGTGGCCGCGAGCGAGCGCATGCCGTGGTACGCGGGCGAGCCGCTGCTCGACGTGCTCGAGCAACTGCCGGTCGCGCAGGCGACGGGTGAAGCGCTGCGCTTTCCGGTGCAGTGGGTCGCGCGCCAGGACGGCTCCAGCGCCGACGACTTCCGCGGCTACATGGGCCGTGTGGAATCAGGCGAAGTGAAAGTGGGCGACGCCATCACGGTGCAGCCAGCCGGCCGCCAGGCGACGGTCGCCGAGATCATCGCGCCGGTGCCGGGCGGCACGGCGCAGGTCGACCGCGCGTTCGCGGGGCAGACCGTCACGATCCGTCTCGCCGAAGACGTGGACGTCTCGCGCGGCGACACGTTCGTGCCCGTTTCGGAGAGCGCCCAGCCGGCGAAGAAGCTCGAGGCGGACCTCTGCTGGTTCGACGACGAGCCGCTCGCGCCGCAACGCAAGTACCTGCTCAAGCAGACCACGAGCACGGTGTTCGCGAAGATCGGCGCGCTCAAGCAGGTGCTCGATGTGCACACGCTCTCGCACGCCACCGACCGCCACGAACTTGCGATGAACGATATCGGCCGCGTGACGCTCTCGCTGCAAAAGCCGATCGTCGCCGACCTGTATGATGCGAATCCTGGCACGGGCGCGTTCGTGCTGATCGACGAAGCGACGCATCACACGGTGGCTGCGGGCATGATCCGCGCGTTTTCGGCCTGAGGCTTCGGGTCGGGCGCGGGATGACGGCGTGCGCCCGGTAGCAACAGGAGATTCACAAGCAAATGGGCAAGGTATATCTGATCGGTGCGGGACCGGGCGCAGCGGACCTCATCACGGTTCGCGGCGCGCGGCTGCTCGCGAGCGCCGACGTCGTGCTGCACGACGCGCTCGTCGAGCCCGCCATGCTCGACTACGCGCCGCAAACCGCGAAGTTCATCGCGGTCGGCAAGCGTTGCGGGCAACGGTCCACGGCGCAGCACTTCATCAACAAGCAACTCGTCGATGCGGCGCGCGAGCACGCCGTGGTCGTGCGCCTGAAGGGCGGCGACCCGATGCTGTTCGGCCGCGCCGACGAGGAAATGCGCGCGCTGGAAGCGGCCGGCATCGAGTTCGAAGTGGTGCCGGGCATTACGGCGGCGCTCGCTGGCGCGGCGACGCTCCAGCGCTCGCTCACGCTGCGCGGCGTGGCGCGCAGCGTGGCGCTCGCCACGTATTCGCGCGCGGCGGGCAGCGAGGAGATTCGCGAGCACGTTAGCGCCGATTCGCTCGTCTTCTACATGGGCCGCGACAGCGCGCCCGAGATCGCGCGCCAGCTCATCGAGGCGGGCCGCGCGGGCACGACGCCCGTGGCGATCGTCGAAGCTTGCAGCACGACGCGTGAGCGCATGCTCACGCTCACGCTGGCGGGACTTGCCGCGGGCGAGGCGCAGGACTGGCTCGACCCGGCGCAGCCGAGCCTGCTCATGATCGGCGATGCGTTCGCCGAGCGGGCAGGGCAGGCGCTGCTGGAAGATGACGCGCAGGATGATCGTCAACGTCGCCGGGCGGCGGCGTAAGTCGCCATCGAGGAGCCAAATGCAAAACGGGCTCGCAGCAACAGCGAGCCCGTTTTTTTATGCGTGAGCGTGGCGGGTTCGGCTAGTCGCCCACGTTTCCGAGGCAATACCGCACGACCGCATCGAGCACCGCATCGTCTTCGCCGACGGCCCCTGCACAGCGCAGGCGAACATTGGGGTGCCGGGCCTGACATTGCGCGATCAGCGCGGGCAGATCGCGGCGCACATGGCCGCCCTGGCCGAAGAACACGGGCACGACCGTGATCGTGTCGCAGCCCGCCGCGGCCTGTCCGTCAATGGCGTCGGGCAGGCTCGGCGTCATGAGTTCGAGAAAAGCGAGGCCAACCGGACCCGCATCGCCGCGTGCGGCGGCGAGCTTCGCGGCGAGCCGCTGAAACGGCTCTTGCCAGCGCGCGTCGCGCGCGCCGTGGCCGAAGAGGATCATGCCGTGGTTGCCCATGCGTGCAGGCTCCCGCAATTCAGTTGAACAAAGTGCGGGCGAGGGCGCCCGCCGTCAATGCCGTTCGACCCATTTGAGCCCGATCAGACCGACCGCGAGATAGATCAGCCCCGGTGTCGCCGCCGTGAGCGGCGCGGGCCAGGTGTTCAGCGTCCCGACGTGCGAGAACAGGGTGTTGACGAGCTGGAAGCTCATGCCGAGCATGATCCCGCCGAACACCTTCATGCCCACCACGCCGGAGCGCGTGTGCAGGTACGCGAACGGCAGCGAGAGCACCAGCATCACGAACACGGCGAACGGGTAAAGCAGCTTGCGCCAGAACGCGATCTGGTAGCGTTGGGCGTCCTGATGGTTTTCGGTCAGATGCTGGACGTAGCGGAACAGGTTGAACATCGACATCCGGTCAGGCGAGACGAGCAGCACCGAAAGGATGTTCGGTGTGAGTTCCGAGCGCAGCAAGTATTCGGGGGCCGACGTCTGCGTCGCGCGATAGACCGGATCGAGCGCATCGGCCGGCTGGTTCTGCGGCGGCGTCACGCTGAGCAGTTGGGTATCGGTCACGTCCTTGAGCAGCCAGTGGCCCGGCGGCTGGAAGGTGCCGCTTTTCGCGAGCCGCACATTGGAAAGCCGGAACTTCGAATCGAATTCGTAGATGCGCACGTTCGAGATGGTCGCGTTGGGCTGCAATTCGCCGACGTTCACGAAACGCGTGACCTGCTCGCCGTCGGCGCGCGCGGTGAGCGTGTCCTTGACCCACACGCCCGACTGGAAGTCGCTCGACACCGCCGAGCCGAGCGCCTCCAGGCGCACGCGTTCGGAGAGCTGGTCGGTGTAGGGGCCGACCACTTCGCCGATCAAATAGGTGAGCAGCACGAGCGGAATGCCGATCTTGAGCAGCGAGCGCAGCGCCTGATTCGTGGCGAGGCCCGACACGCGAAAAATCGTGTACTCCGAATTGGCGGCCATTTGCGCGAACACGTAGATTGCCGCGATGAGCGCCGCGACCGGAATGATCTCGTAAAGCCGCGAGGGCGCCTGGAGCGCCACGCGCAGCACCGCGTACTGGAACTTGTAGTTGCCGTGGCCGACCGAGTTCAGCTCGTTGATGAGGTCGAAGAAGAAGAACAGGCCCGAGAAGGCGAACAGGATGAAGATGAACGTCAGGTAAACCTGGCGAGCGAAGTATTTCTCGTAGATGCGCATCGGTCAGTTTCCCTCTCAGTTTCCAGGAGAGGCGCGGCGGAACATCGCACGTGTGAAGAGCGGCCGGTTGCGCACGCGTATCCAGAAGATGAACACGACCAGCGCGAGCACCACGACGTGCAGCGAGACGAGACCGACGCCGAACGCCATCTTGCCTTGCTCGATCTGCGATTGCACGACGTTGAGCAGGTTCGAATAGGTGAGGTAGATGAGCACCGCCATCACGAGATTGATCGTGCGGCTGCGGCGCGGGTTCTGGTACGCAAGCGGAATGCCGAGCAGCATCAGGTTGATCGCGATGAGCGGCAGGCCGGCGCGCCACGCGAGCTCGCCCAGGTTGTCGTTGGTGGGATTGCGCAGGAGGCCCGGCGTGGACGTGGTGCTCGCCGACGGCGTGTTCACCACGGGCTGGCTCGTGATCTTCACGCCGTAGCGCTGGAACTCGCTGATGCGGAAATCGGGGTGGCCCGGCTCGCCGTCGTAACGCCGGCCGTTTTCGAGCACGACGAAGCGGTCGCCGCCCTTCATGGTTTCGGTGTGGCCTGTCTTCGAGACGATCACGCTGACCTTGCCGTTTTCCGTACTCGTGACGAACACGTTCTCCACGCGGCCCTGGTCGGGGCTCATGCTTTCGATGAAGAACACGCGGTGCGTGGTGGGCGACTCGCGGAACTGCCCGGGCGCGAGCAGCGACACTTCATCGCGCTGCTGGAAGCGCGCGCGAATGAGCTTGCTTTGCGCGTTCGACCACGGCCAGCCGACGAACGCGAAGAACACGATGAGCAGGATGATCGGCGTGGCAAACGTGGCGACCGGCTTGATGAGGCGCGTGAGGCTCACCCCGGAGGAGAGCCACACGACCATTTCGGAATCCTTGTACCAGCGCGTGAGCACGAACAGGATCGACACGAAGAGCGTGACGATCAGCATCACGGCCATGTAGCCGATCACGGTCAGTCCGATGAGCACCAGCACGTCGCGCGGGTCGATCTGACCCGACGCGGCGAAGCCGACGATGCGGATCATCATCGTCGTCAGCATGATCGTGAGCAGAACCATGAACACGGCGCCGGCCGTGTACGCGAGTTCGCGCTGCAGGGAACGTTCGAAGATCATTCTTGAAGGGCAGGGCGGGCGGCCCGTGCCGGGAGGCGCGCAGCTCGCGCAACCGCCCAGGAGCCGCCGCGGGAAAAATAGCGGATAATTGCGGCTTTCATCCTAAGCCCAGATTTTATCCGAGGACAAGCGCGATGGACTTTAGCATAAAAGCCTGTGACTGGAGCAAAGGCGGGGAAGGCCCCTTCCTGACCGGCAAGTCGGATTGCGTCGTGGTCGGCGTGTTCGAGGCGCAAACGCTCTCGGGCCCGGCGTTCGCGATCGACAGCGCAATTGGCGGCGCAATCGCGCGCGTCGTCAAGGCCGGCGACATCGACGGCAAGGCCGGCTCCACGCTGCTCCTGCCCGAAGTGAGCGGTATCGGCGCCTCGCGCGTGCTGCTCGTCGGTCTCGGCAAGCAGGACACGTTCGGCCAGAAGGCTTACGGCGACGCCGTCAAGGCCGCCTGGCGCGCGATCCTCGGCACCAAAATCGCACAGGCCACGTTCACGCTCGCGCAACTGCCGGTGAAGGAGCGCACGGGCGACTGGTGCGTGCGCGCCGCCATTCTCGCGTTGCGCAACGAAACGTACCGCTTCACGCAGATGAAGAGCAAGCCCGACGTCGCGCAGCGCGCGTTCAAGCGTGTGATCTTCAGCATCGACGCCGCCGAGGAAAAGGCAGCGAAGCTCGCGGCGAAGCAGGCCACCGCGCTCGCAAACGGCATGGACCTCACGCGCGACCTCGGCAATCTGCCGGGCAACGTCTGCACGCCCACGTATCTCGCGGCCACGGCCAAGAAGCTCGCGCGCGACTGGAAGCTCAAGGTCGAGGTGCTCGGCCAGCGTCAGATCGAAGCGCTCAAGATGGGCTCGTTTCTTTCGGTGACGAAGGGTTCGGTCGAGCCGCCGCAGTTCATCGTGCTGCACTATGAGGGAGCGAGCGCCAAGGCCGCGCCCGTCGTGCTGGTCGGCAAGGGCATCACGTTCGACACGGGCGGCATCTCGCTCAAGCCCGGCGAGGGCATGGACGAGATGAAATACGACATGTGCGGCGCCGGCTCGGTGCTCGGCACGTTCCGCGCGGTCGCCGAAATGGGGCTCAAGCTCAATGTGATCGGCATCATCCCGACCTGCGAGAACATGCCCGCGGGCAACGCCACGAAGCCGGGCGACATCGTCACGACGATGGCGGGCCTGACCGTGGAGGTGCTCAACACCGACGCCGAAGGCCGCCTGATCCTGTGCGACGCGCTCACCTACGCCGAGCGCTTCAAGCCGGCCGCGGTGGTCGACATCGCCACGCTCACGGGCGCGTGCATCATCGCGCTCGGCCATCACAACAGCGGCCTCTTCTCGAAGGACGACGCGCTCGCGGGCGAACTGCTCGACGCATCGCGCGAGGCCAACGACCCCGCCTGGCGCCTGCCGCTCGACGACGAGTACCAGGAGCAGCTCAAGTCGAACTTCGCCGACCTCGCCAACATCGGCGGGCGCCCGGCGGGCAGCGTGACGGCGGCGTGCTTCCTTTCGCGCTTCGCCGAGAAATACCCCTGGGCGCACCTGGACATCGCGGGCACCGCATGGAAGAGCGGCGCGGCGAAGGGCGCAACGGGCCGCCCCG
This sequence comes from Paraburkholderia sp. JHI2823, assembly GCF_038900695.1. NCBI lineage: Bacteria > Pseudomonadati > Pseudomonadota > Betaproteobacteria > Burkholderiales > Burkholderiaceae > Paraburkholderia > Paraburkholderia sp. JHI2823. The sequence goes on from NZ_JAYMRY010000013.1 coordinate 72,430, forward strand.
TGCCGCTGCTCGCCCAGTTCCTGATCGATCGGGCCGCGCAATGACGTCAGGCATGGCGATTGCGGCGCGCGTGACGGTGTGTAAAGTGGTGCTGGCATGACGCGCATCGATTTCCACACGAACGTCGGCGACTCGCTGCTGTACGCGTGCCGGCTCGCGCGCAAGGCGTATCTCGCGGGCGAGCAGGCGGTCGTGCTGGCCGAGCCCGGCCGCCTGCGCGCGTTCGACGAGATGTTGTGGACCTTTTCGCCGCTCGACTTCGTGCCGCATTGCATGGCCGACAGCCCGCATGCGGGCGCATCGCCCATCGTGCTGGCGACGGACCTGGAGCGTGCCCCGCATCATCGCGTGCTGCTCAATCTGGGTGGGGAGGTGCCGCCGCAATTCGCGCGCTTCGAGCGCCTGCTCGAAGTGATTGGCGATACGCCCGACGAACTCGCGTCGGGCCGCGAGCGCTATCGCTTCTACCGCGACCGCGGTTACGCGCTCAACAACTACAAGCAGGGCGGCTGAGGCCGGACGCGAGCAGCGTACCGGCGCCCGGCCGACTGCTCCGATCGATGGAGGTACTCATGTCCGGCAAGCACGATACGGAAGATGCGGCGATTCCGCTCCTGAACGAGGTGATGGTGGCCGGCAATCCGTTGCGCGCGCATAACGTCGAAGAGGCGAAGGGCGCGACGGCGGCCGCCGTGAAGGCTGTCGTGGCCGAGCGCGAGGGCCTGTTCGCGCATGACGCCGACGCCCTGGTCGAGCGCCTGCGTGGCCGCTGCCTCGCGTGGCTCACGGGCGAGGGCCGCGCCGTGATCGAGGCGCGCTGCAGCGCCGCGATGCAGGAACATACGAACTGGCTCGTGGGACAGGTGTCGCGCGAGATCGGTCTCGCGCTCGAAACGGAACTCAAGAACTGGGTGAAGGCCGCCGTGCGCGAAGAACTGGCGGCGCGCTCGGGGCAACCGCCGTCGGCCTGATTCCCGGCGCCGCCCGGCCTCGCCCGGTTGGGCTTGTGGCAACGCGACGCCGCCAACCGTCCTCGCCTCACTTGAGCGTGAGGATCCAGTTCGCAAGCGTGGCCGCCTGGCCGGGGTTCAACTGCGTGTTGGCCGGCATCGGCACCGTGCCCCACACGCCGGTGCTTCCCTCAAGAATCTTGTGCGCGAGATAGGTCTGCGCGTCGGGCTTGCCCGCGTATTTCGCGGCAATGTCGTGCAGGGCGGGGCCCATGAAATTGCGGTTCACCGAATGGCAACTCATGCAGTTCTGCTGCTGGGCGAGCGCGAGGCCGGTCGGGCCATGCTGCGCGCAGGCCGGGTCCGCCCCGAGCGCGCCGGTCATGCCGAACGCGAGCGCGGCCGCGAGCGTCGCTGTCTTGTTCTTTGCTTGCGACTTCCGTTTCATACAGGCCTCCGCCAGCGTATGCGCCGGCTGTGTCGTCGCATTATAAAAGCAAAGGGCGCACGTTCCGGGCGCGCGCCCTTTCGTCTTTGGCATCGCGGCGGGCGTCCGGCGTCGCGCCGAGTCCCGTCTTATCCTATCCGGTTACCGCGCCCTGGTTGGCCGGGCGCGCGAGCGCCGCGTACTTTGCCAGCACGCCACGCGTGTAGCGCGGCGCCGGCTGCTTCCATGCCGCGCGGCGGCGCGCAAGCTCGACATCGTCGACGTTCAGCTGCAGCAGGAGCTGGTGCGCGTCGATGGTGATCGAATCGCCCTCCTGCACGAGCGCGATCGTGCCGCCTTCGAACGCCTCGGGCGCCACGTGGCCGACCACCATGCCCCAGGTGCCGCCCGAGAAGCGGCCATCGGTGATGAGACCCACCGACTCGCCGAGCCCCTTGCCGATGAGCGCCGAAGTCGGCGCCAGCATCTCCGGCATGCCGGGGCCGCCCTTCGGGCCGAGGTAGCGCAGCACGACGACGTCCCCGGCCTTGATCCGGTCCGCGAGGATCGCTTCCATGGCGCTCTGCTCGTCGTCGAATACGCGCGCGGGCCCGGTGATGACCGGGTTCTTCAGGCCCGTGATCTTGGCGACGGCGCCCTCTACCGCGAGGTTGCCCTTGAGGATGGCGAGGTGGCCTTCCTTGTACAACGCCTCGCTGATGGGGAAGATCACCTTCTGGTCGGCGCGCGGCGTGGACGGCACGTCCTTCAGTTCCTCTCCGATGCTCTTGCCCGTGATGGTGATGCAGTCGCCGTGCAGCAGGCCCGCGTCGAGCAGCAGCTTGAGCACCTGGGGAATGCCGCCCGCCTGATGCAGATCGGTCGCGACATATTGGCCCGAGGGCTTCAGGTCGCAGATCACCGGCACCTTCTTGCGCATGCGCTCGAAGTCGTCGATCGTCCATTCGACTTCCGCAGCATGCGCGATGGCGAGATAGTGCAGCACGGCATTGGTCGAGCCGCCCGTCGCCATGATGAGCGCCACGGCGTTCTCGATCGACTTTTTCGTGATGATGTCGCGCGGCTTGAGGTCCTGCTTCACGGCTTCGACGAGCACGCGCGCCGATTCCGCGGCCGAGTCGACTTTTTCCTCGTCGGGGTTGGCCATCGTCGACGAGTACATGAGCGACATGCCGAGCGCCTCGAACGACGAGCTCATCGTGTTCGCCGTGTACATGCCGCCGCACGAGCCCGTGGAGGGGCACGCGTGCTTCTCGATGCCCTCGAAATCCTCTTCGGTCATGCGCCCGGCCGTGAATTCGCCGACGGCCTCGAACGCCGACACGATGGTGAGCGCGCGGCCCTTCCAGTTGCCGGGCCGGATCGTGCCGCCATACACATAGATGCCGGGCACGTTCATGCGCGCGAGCGCGATCATGCCGCCGGGCATGTTCTTGTCGCACCCGCCGATCACGACCACGCCGTCCATCCATTGGCCCTGCACGCAGGTCTCGATGCAGTCCGCGATGACCTCGCGCGAGACGAGCGAATACTTCATGCCCTCGGTGCCCATCGACATGCCGTCCGAGATGGTGGGCGTGCCGAAGGTCTGCGGGTTCGCGTCGGCGTTCATGATCGCGGCGACGGCGGCGTCGGCCAGCCGCTGCAGGCCCGCGTTGCAGGGCGTGATCGTGGAGTGGCCGTTGGCGATGCCGATCATCGGCTTGTCGAAGTCGCCTTTCTCGTAGCCGAGCGCGTAATACATCGAACGATTGGGCGAGCGGGCGACGCCTTGCGTGATGTGCTTCGAACGACGGTTATAGGGCATGGGGAACTCCGGTGGACGTTGTCTCGCAGGCCGGCCGTTGTTCTTGTGCGGGCGATTTTTCGTAGCCGCGTCGTACCTGCATGCCGGCATGTGATGGCAAGCATGCGGTTTCGCGAGAACGCTGTCCAATATATTATTCGTGGCTCATCGAGTCCTGCTGGCCGCTCGCGATGGTCATCCGTCACCGTTATATTCGCCGTGCGTGCCAACTGTGCATTCTGCTTCCCGCTCCCGCGCCTCGGCGATAATGTCACGCCGTGACGCGCCGGCGGCGAACCCCGGCGCTTTGCAAACGTCCAACCAGTCTGGCCCGCTTTGAGGCACCGCGGCGCTGCCGCTTACAACCCGATTTCAACCGATATCGCCGAGAAGACTTCATCCCACGATGCTCATCCACCCGAACTTCGACCCCGTCGCCATTCATCTGGGGCCGCTCGCCGTGCGCTGGTACGGCCTCATGTACCTCGTCGGCTTCATACTCGCGATCGTGATCGGGCGCCTGCGCCTGCGTCTGCCGTTCGTGGCCGCGCAAGGCTGGAACGTGAAAGACATCGACGACATGCTGTTCTACGGCGTGCTCGGCACGATCCTGGGCGGGCGCCTCGGCTATGTGCTGTTCTACAAGGCGAGCTGGTATTTCGCGCACCCGCTCGACATCTTCAAGGTGTGGGAAGGCGGCATGTCGTTTCACGGCGGCTTCCTCGGCGTCACCTTCGCGATGATCCTGTTCGCGTGGCAGCGCGGCCGCACGTGGCTGCAGGTGACGGACTTCGTCGCGCCGATGGTGCCCACGGGCCTGGCCGCCGGACGTCTCGGCAACTTCATCAACGGCGAGCTGTGGGGCCGCGTGACCTCGCCCGACTCGCCGTGGGCCATGCTGTTCCCGGGCGCCGCGAACGACGATGCGGCATGGCTCGCCGCGCATCCGCAACTGGCTGCGCAGTGGCATCTGAGCGAGGTGTTCGCGCAATACCATCTGCTGCCGCGCCATCCTTCGCAGCTCTATGAGATTGCGCTGGAAGGCATCGCGCTCTTCGTCGTGCTGATCCTTTTCTCGCGCAAGCCGCGCCCCGTCGGCGCGATTTCGGCGATGTTCCTGATTGGCTATGGTCTTGCGCGTTTCACGGTCGAGTTCGCGCGCGAACCCGACGACTTCCTCGGCCTGCTCGCGCTCGGCCTTTCGATGGGCCAATGGCTTTCGCTGCCGATGATCATCGTGGGCATTGGCTTGATGGCGTGGGCGTATCGCCGCGCCAATCGCGGCAAGGACGACAGCAAGAATGGCAACGACGGCGCGCGGGTGGCGGGCGCGAAGAGCTGACGCTCGCACACGGACAAAGCGCATTGAGCCCATGAAAAAGGCCACGGTTTTCAACAAACCGTGGCCTTTTTGTTGCGTGCTGCCGAAGTGCGCGCCTTACTTCATTTGCACCGATCCGGAGACATTGACCGTCACCGTTGAGGTGCCGCCTTCGACCGGCACGGGCGACGACATCTTCGCATCCGCCGACATGGCGCGCGCGCTCATCATCATCACGGGGCGCGGCATCACGCCCGAATGCCCCACGTTCACGTCGCGGATCGAGTAGCCGCTATAGCCGAACGCGCGCGTGGCCGACAAGGCTTGATCGCGGAACGAGGCGATGGCCTGGCCCGAGAGCTTCTGCTCGGCGGCGCGCTGCGCCTCGGGGGACAGCGAGAACTGCACGTTGCCCACCTGCATGACGGCGCCGAGATCGCCGGCGAGCTTCGACGCCGCCGCGAAATCATGCGATTCGAGCACGACTTCCGTGCGGCCGCGCCACGCGGAGATGCGTCCGTCGCGATCGGTGGAGGGGAAGATCGAGAACTGGCCCGATCGGGCGGTCACGCCCGCGACACCCCTGGCGCGTTGCAGGGCGGCGTCGGCGCGCTGGTTGAGCGTCGCCGTGAGCGAAGCGGGATCGTTCGCTTCCTGCTCGTAAAACAGCGTGATGGTGACGACGTCTTGAGGCACTTCGGCGCTCGCCTGGGCGGAAAGCGACAGCACGCCCGAGGGCTGGAAACGCGCGTCGCTCTGGGCAAGCGCTGCGCCTGGTGCGAAAGTGATGGCGAGGGGGAGGGCGGCGGCGAATGCGGCGGCGAGCGTTACGGCGGTTTTTCGGTTCATTGAGGCTCCTTGCAGAACTGGCGTCGCGAGCGTGGCGTGATCGAACATTCAGGCAACGATGCGCGACTGTGCGCGATTGTGCTTGAAGTCGCGCAGCGATGTCGCTTCCGTGCCTCGGCCGCTTGGGCTCGTGCCGCCGCCATGCCGCTTCAACACATGGTGAACGACGTGCCGCATCACATCAGATGTTTCGTGATGAAGTTCCACTCGGCCGCGGTGACCGGGGTGATCGAAAGGCGATTGCCTTTTGCGAGCACGCGCATGTCCGCGAGTTCGTCGTGTTCACGTAAGGCGGCCAGAGGAATCAGCGGACACTTCTTCTTGAACACGACATCGACGAGCATCCAGCGCGGATTCTCGCGCGTCGATTTCGCGTCGTAGTAAGGACTTTTCGGATCGAACTGCGTGGGGTCGGGGTAGGCCGTGGACGACACCTCGGCGATGCCCGCGATACCGGGCTCGGGGCAGCTCGAGTGATAGAACAGCACGCCGTCGCCTTGCTGCATGGTGTCGCGCATGAAGTTGCGCGCCTGATAATTGCGCACGCCAGTCCATGGCAGCGTGCGCTGCGGCGCGCGTGCGAGGTCGTCGATGCTTGCTTCGTCGGGTTCGGACTTCATCAGCCAGTAGCGCATGAGTCGAAGGTCACGTCGATAGGGAGAGGGGCAGGCGTACGCGCAAGGCCATGCGCGAAGCGGCGCACACCAGCAAGCGCGAAATCGGCCACACAACGGAAAACGGCCGCACAACGGAAAACGGCCGCACAACGGAAAACGGCATCGGACGCTGGTCCGATGCCGTTTGAATAGGTCCCCGCCATAGCCGCTAGGCCGGCATCCTGAACCGAGGGTTCAGAATTGGTCGCAGTTAGCAGCACTTCGGGTACATCAGACTGTGTGACGCGCACGCCCGTGCTACAAATTTCCGCAACCGTGCACATGGCATTGGTTCAAGGAATATATGACCTTGGCGAACCAGGCAGGGAAGCTGACTAAACTGTTTAGTAACGTGCTCGACGTTACGATGAAGGAACCGCTTTACCGCGCTTATTGCACCCCATACTGCTGGATGACCGCGCCGAGCTGTTCATTCATTTGGCGCATTGTACGACGGATTTCTTCGGCTGGGAATGCTTCCCCATGACGCACGCTCGTTTGCAGGCGCAGCAGTTCCGACGCAAGCGAGAGCGCCGCCATGACCGCAATGCGATCGGTGCCGCGCACATTGCTGTGATTGCGGATTTTCGACATTTCGGCGTCGACGCGCGCCACCGCTTCGAGCAGGGCCTGTTCCGTTTCCGGCGAACAGACGAGGCGATAGCTTTGCCCGAGTATCGTCGCTTCGATCTGCTTGGTGGTCATGCATTTTCTCCGTGGCGCGCCGCGTTGCTTTCGTCATCGCTGCCTCGCGACGGTTCGAGCAGGTCGAGCTGGTTGTCGCGCTCGTTGCCCGCACGTGCGCGCGGCAGCTTTTCGAGGATCGCGTTCAGACGCACCTGCGCATCGTCGATCTTGGCCGAGAGCGTGTCGCGCTCTGCTTGCAGCGCGTTGCGTTCCTCGCGGATCTGTTCGAGCTCGGCGCGCGTGGTGTCGCATTGCGCACGCAGCTGTGCGAGTTGCTCTTCGAGTGCGAGGCGTGTTTCATGTTGGCGCTGATTAATCTCGATCAGCCGCCCGATGTTTTGTGAGAGTGTTTCGAGTTCGTTGAGCATGTGCTGCGTCCTCTAAAGACAGGCATTCTAGCGCGGATCAACGCGTGATTTGGCAATTGTGTCGTTTCCAGACGTAACAACCCGGCTTCTTACCGGAACCGGGCCCGAATCCCGCGTTACGTGTGCTGCATGCGCCAGCCGGGAACGCAATTTGCCAAGGCGCGCGCGAAGCGCGTTGGCTCGATTGTGGTCTGCGCGTTATAACATCACGGATTCGTGGCTTTTTGCTAGTGGTTTTGTCGGCTGTTCTCTTTTTTGCCGATCGTTTTTTCAGCTGCGTCGGCAGAATCGCTTCGAACAAAAACACTGCGCGCTGCCCATGTTGCGATATCGCTGCCGTTAATCCGTGTGATCTTTTTGAAACCCGCCGCCGAGTTACCCGATGCGTTCCATGAGCCGCGATGAATCTCACGCCGCGTCCGAGTTGCATGCGCTGCCGCGCCGCTCGATGACCGTGCGCCGCGCCTGCACGATCTGGGCGGGGCTCGCACTAGCGGCGCTCGTGGTCTTCGCGGCATCGCTCGTGACAGGCAGCGTGAGCGTGACGCCTGCGCAGGCGCTCGCGGCGCTCACGCCGGCGCACGGCGCGCCGGACATGGCGACGGAAATCGTGCGCACACTGCGCCTGCCGCGCGCGTTGGCCGGCTTCGCGTGCGGCGCCTTGCTCGCGCTGGGCGGGGCGCTCTTGCAGGTGCTATTGCGCAATCCGCTGGCGGAGCCCTATGTGCTGGGCGTTTCCGGCGGCGCCGCGGTGTTCGCGCTCGTTGCGATGATCGCGGGCGTGGCGTGGTGGGGTGTGCAGGCGAGTGCGTGCGCGGGCGCGCTTCTTTCGATCCTGCTCGTGCTCGGCCTCGCGCGCCGCGAACTATGGCGCGGCGAACCGCAGGACAGTTCGCCGCGGCTCTTGTTGACGGGCGCCGTGACGGCGGCGGGGTGGGGCGCATTGATCACGCTGCTGCTCACCCTCGCGCCCGACACGCGCTTGCGCGGCATGCTGTTCTGGCTCACGGGCGACCTCAACGGCGCGAGCGTGCCATGGCCCGCGCTCGTGACGCTCGGCGTACTGCTTGCATGCATCGTGCCCGCTGCGCCGATGCTCAACGTACTGCTGCGCGGTGATGCCGCCGCACAGGCGCTCGGCGTACCGGTGCTGCGTTTGCGCGTGGGCATTTATCTCGCCGCGTCGCTCGCAGCCGCGGCCGCGGTGACGACGGGCGGCACCATTGGCTTCGTCGGGCTCGTCGTGCCCCACATGCTGCGCCTCGCGTTCGGCAACGATCAGCGCATGCTCGTACCCGCGGCCGCGATCGCGGGCGGCGTGGCCGTGATGGGCGCGGACCTCGTGGCGCGCACGGTGGCGGCCCCCGCGCAGTTGCCGGTGGGCGTCGTGACCGCGCTGGCGGGCGTCCCGGTTTTTCTCTGGATGCTGCTCGCGAGGCGCCCGCGATGAGCGACACCCGGGCACCGCTTCTTGCTGCGCATGCGCTCACATTGCGCGCGGGCGCGCGTACGCTCGTCGAATCGCTCACGCAAAGGTTTGCCGCTGGTGAGATCTGGTGCGTGGCCGGTGCGAACGGCGCGGGCAAGACCACACTGATCGGTGCGCTCGCGGGCCTGCGCGAACCCTCGGCGGGGCGCGTGGAAGTGGAGGGCATCGCGCTCGCACACTGGCCGCCGGTTCGTCTCGCGAGGCGCCGCGCGCTGATGCCCCAGGACCAGCGCGACGCATTCGGCGCGAGTGTGCTCGACACCGTGCTGCTCAATCGCTATCCGCATCTTTCGGGCTGGGGCTGGGAAGGCGACGTCGATCGCGCCGCCGCGCACGCTGCGCTCGCGATGCTCGGCCTCGAAGCATTCGCCACCCGCGATGTGCTGTCGCTCTCCGGCGGTGAGCGACAGCGCGTTGCGCTCGCGGCGGCGCTGTGCCAGGGTGCACCGCTCCTGCTGCTGGACGAGCCGCTCGCGCATCTGGATCTGCATCATCAGATTGCGTGCCTCGAAACGCTTTCGCGCTGGGTGCGCGGCGAAGACCGCGCGGTGCTGTTTTCCTGCCACGATCTCAATCTCGCGCGGCGATTCGCAACGCACGCGCTCCTGCTCGACGGCCGCGGCGGCTTTCACGCGGGCCCCGTGCGCGAAGTGCTCACACCCGAGCGCGCGAGCACTGCATTCGGCCATCCGCTCGTGCTGATACGCGAGGGCGCGCACGAGGCACTCGTGCCTGCGCTCGGCCCGACTTCTTCATTACTGCATTCGCCGGTAGCGAACGGCGGCCGCTAGTGCGCCGTTCGCTCCCGCATCACTTCGAAACGAAACTCACCATGACGTCATCGCTTACCGAACTGCTCGCCGTCGAACCGCTCGACCTCTCGTTGCGCGACGAACTCCAACGCCTCATCGACACGAAAACGAAACCGCCTGGCAGTCTCGGCCGCCTCGAAGCGCTGGCGCGCCAGCTCGGCATGATCCAGGGCACCACGCGCCCGGGCGTCGAGCGGCCCGTGATGATCGTGTTCGCCGGCGACCACGGCATCGCGGCCGAAGGCGTGAGCCCGTATCCGCAGGCCGTGACCGCGCAGATGGTCGCGAATTTCGTGGCGGGGGGCGCGGCCATCAACGCGTTCAGCGGCGTGGCAGGCCTCACGCTCGAAGTCGTCAATGCGGGCGTGGCGACGCCGCTGCCGCCGTCACCCGCGCTCGTCGACGTGCCGATTGCGCGCGGCACGCGCAACTTCGCGCGCGAGCGCGCCATGACGCGCGACGAGGCCGTTGCCGCGCTCGCCGCGGGCGCCGCGCGCGTGCGCCATCACGCGTCGCTCGGGACCAACGTGATCGGCTTCGGCGAAATGGGCATTGCGAACACATCGTCGGCCGCTTGCCTGATGAGCCGGTTGTGCGGCGTGCCGATCGACGAATGCGTCGGACGCGGCACGGGCCTCGACAACGCGGGCCTCGCGAAGAAACGCAACGTGCTCGCGGCGGCGCTCGCGCATCATGCCGACGCACGCGAGCCGCTCGACGTGCTCGCCGCGTTCGGCGGCTTCGAGATCGCGATGATGGCGGGCGCGTTCCTCGAAGCGGCGCGCTCGCGCATGACGATCCTCGTGGACGGTTTCATCGCGACTTCGGCGCTGCTCGTGGCCGATTCGCTCGCGCCGAACGTACGCGACTACTGCGTGTTTGCGCACGCATCGAACGAGGCGGGGCACCGGCGTATGCTCGACCATTTCGGCGCGCGCGAGCTGCTTGCGCTCGACCTGCGTCTGGGCGAGGGCACGGGCGCCGCGCTCGCGGTGCCGTTGCTGCGCGCGGCCGTGGCGTTCCTCAACGAGATGGCGAGCTTCGAGTCGGCCGGCGTCGACGACCGCAGCGATCGCCACGCATGAGCGCCGTGCGATGAATCCGCTCGCGGAGCTGCGCTACTTCTTCACGGCGCTCGGCTATTTCACGCGTGTGCCGGTGCCGCGCTGGGTGGGCTTCGAGCCCGCGTGGCTCAATGCGGCGGCGCGTTACTTTCCGCTCGTCGGCGCGTTGGTCGGGGCGCTCGCGGCACTCGTCTATCTCGCGGCGCTGCGACTCTTTCCGGCGAGCGTCGCGGTGCTGCTTTCGATGGCCGTCACGCTCCTCGCGACGGGTGCCTTCCACGAAGACGGGCTCGCCGACTGCCTCGACGCATTCGGCGGCGCATACACGCGCGAGGACGTGCTGCGCATCATGCACGACTCGCGCATCGGCGCGTTCGGTGCAATCGGTCTCGTGGTGGCGCTCGCGCTCAAGTGGCAGACGCTCGCCGCGCTGCCGCCCGCGCGCGCCGCGATGCTGATGATCGCGGGCCATGCCGCGAGCCGCGCCTGCGCGATCAGCTATCTCGTCTCGCTCGACTACGTGCGCCCCGAAGGCAAGGCCAGGCCCGTGGCGCAGCGTATGAGCGTGGCCGCGTGGATGGGTGCGTGCGTGTTCGGTCTGCCGTGGCTCTTCTGGCCCGTGTGGTCCGCCGGACCCGACTGGCGTGCCGGCGTGGCGACGCTCGCCGTGCTGGCGGTGTTGCGCTTCGTGCTGGCGCGTTATTTCGTGCGCCGCATCGGCGGCTATACGGGCGATTGCCTTGGTTTCGCGCAGCAGGTGTTCGAGATCGCCATCTATCTCGTGGGGCTCGCGTGGATCTCGTTCTGATCCGGCATCCGGCCGTCGCCGTGGAGGCGGGCGTGTGCTACGGCGCGAGTGACGTTGCGCTCAAGGGCGACGCGACACAGCAGGCCGGTTTGCTCGCCGAGCGGCTCGCGGCGCTCGGCGTGAGCAGGCCGCAACGCATCGCGACGAGTCCGCTCACGCGTTGCGCGGGCGTCGCGGCGGCGCTTGCCGCTGCCGAGGGACACGTGGCGCAGCAGGACGCGCGTCTGGCGGAGATGGATTTCGGCGCGTGGGAAATGCAGCGCTGGGACGCGATCGAGCGTGCGCAGATCGACGCCTGGGCCGCCGATTTCGAGCACGCCCGCGAGCACGGCGGCGAGAGCGTCGCGCAGTTCGATGCACGCGTGAGCGGGTGGGTCGACACGCTCGATGCGCGCGAGAATGCGACTGTCTGGGCCATCACGCATGCGGGCGTCATTCGTACCGTCACGGCGCGCGCGCTCGGCATGCCGCTTGCGCGCTGCGTGCGCTGGCCGCTCGAAATGGGCGCGATCGTATGGCTGCGTTATGACGCGTTTAGCGCGCAATGGTTGCTCTCGCGCTGGAACGCGTAGCCGGTCGCTTAGGATCTCCAATCAATGCGAGGCAGCATCGCGCGAGCGGGTGTGTTCGAGATCCCCGCAAAGCTGCGCCGCACCCTGGGCGATGCGCGGTGTGGGGCGGGTGAGCAGATCGCCGTCGATGGCGAAGAGATTGCCGTGCGCGACTGCGGCAAGCGCGGGCCACGCGCGCCAGCGCTCGAGGCTCGGCAGCGGACGATCCGGCGAAGTCGCGCCTTGCGAGGCCGTGACGATCGCATCGGGATTGGCGGCCAGCACCGCTTCGGTCGAAACGGTCGGCACGAGCGGCTTGAGCGCCGCGAAGATGTTGCGGCCACCACATAGCGCGATCACGTCGCTGATCATGTGCGAGCCGTTGATGGTCATCAGCGGCTGATCCCAGACTTCATAGAAGACGCTTACGGGCGCGCGCCGCGCATAGCGCGCGCGTAGCTGCGCGATGTCACGGCGGTAGGCGGCGGCCGCGGCCTGCGCCGTGGCGTCGGTGCCGAGCAGTGCGCCGAGGCGCGTGAGCGAGGTCGCGACGTCGTCGAGTTCGTGCGGCTCGCTGAAAAAGAGCGGAATGTGCAGCGCGCGCAGGCGGTCGAGCTGTTGCTGCGCGTTGCCGTGACGCCAGACCACGATGAGGTCGGGCTTGAGCGTGGCGATGCGTTCGAGGTCGAGCGCGCGGTTGTCGCCCACGCGCGGCACATGCTGCGCTTCGGGTGGGTAATCGCTGTAGGCCACGGCGCCGACCAGCTTCGCGCCGCCGCCGGCAGCGTAGAGCAGCTCGGTCACGTGGGGCGCCAGGCTCACCACGCGCTGCGCGGGCGCGGGGAGCGTGACGGTGTTGCCCGCATCGTCGATGGCGGTGACCGCGGCATGCGCGGCGCAGGGGCCGAGCGCCACGGCAGCGAGCACGAACCTGGCGAGAGACCCGGCAATCAATCTGGCGACAAGCGCAAAGGCGGCCGCGCGCATCAGCCGATCGTCCGCATGGCTTGCGCGAGCGCGTCTTCCAGGCGCCGCCATTCGTCGTCGTTCGCGGGCAGCCCGAAGCGCAGGCTGGCCGGTGCGTCGAAGCGGCGTGTCCATACCGCGTGCCGCGCGAGCGCGTCCTGCAGCGCCGGCGCGCGCGGGTCCGTGATCCACGCGAAAAGCGGCGTGGCGTGCGGCGCGAACCCGTGAGCGCGCAATAGCGCGACGAGTCGCGCGCTTTCGTCTGCGAGGCAAATGCGCATTGCGCTTTGCCACGCGCTGTCTTCGAACGCATGCGTGACCGCGTGGCGCGCGGGGCCGCTCACGGTCCACGCGCCCAGATGCGCGCGCAACGCCTCCAGCAGTTCGGGCGCGCCAAGCGCGAAGCCGCAACGCGCGCCCGCGAGCCCGAAGAACTTGCCTGGCGAGCGCAGCACGACGAGTCCTTCGAGACCGGTTGCGTGCGCAACCGTTTCGGACCGCTCCGTGCCGAATGCATCGGCAAAAGCTTCGTCGACGATCAGCGTGCCGCCGCGCGCCGCAAGTTGTGCACGCCAGTGCAGTAGACGGGCCGCAGCGACATGCGCGGCAGTGGGATTGTTGGGATTCACCACGACGACATGCGCGATGCCATCGGGCAACGCGTCGAGCGTGAGGTCGAGCGGCACGATCTCGTGGCCCGCCCGCGCGAAAGCCGGTGCGTACTCGCCGTAGGTAAGCGGTGCGATCGCCACGCACGCTTCACCTGCGCGCGGCAGCAGTGCGGGCAGCGCGCGGATCGCGGCCTGGCTGCCCGCCACGGGCAGCACATGCCGCGCGTCGGGGGCGCCATAGTAGCGCGCGGCGCAGGCAGCGAGGCCGTCGCCCTCGTCGGGCAGGCGTCGCCATGCTGCCGCGGGTACCGGCGGCACCGGGTAGCCATGCGGATTGATGCCGGTCGAGAGGTCGATCCATGCCTCCCAGGCGATGCCGTAGCGCTGCGCCGCTTCGTGCAGATTGCCGCCGTGGGCGACGAGCGTGGCTGGCTTCTCAAACATGGGCGGCCACGCTCGCAAAGGCCAGGGCGAGCAGCGCCGCGAGCCACAGGATCGTGGTGCGCTCCACGAGGCGCAGCGCCGCATCCACGTGCTGCGCGCGTGGCGGCGAGCCCGCGCCGAGCGCCGGGCGCTCCTCCAGCATGCCGTGATAAACGGCCGCGCCCCCCAGCAGCACGTTCAGGCTGCCCGCGCCGGACGCCATCACCGGCCCCGCGTTCGGGCTTTCCCAGCGAGGCGCCTGCTCGCGCCAGCAGCGCAGCGCCGTGCGCGTATCGCCGAGCAGCGCGTAGCTCGCGGCGGTGAGGCGCGCCGGGATCCAGTTGAGGACGTCGTCGATGCGCGCGGCCGCCCAGCCAAAACGCAGGAAGCGCGGCGTGCGGTAGCCCCACATTGCGTCGAGCGTGTTGGCCAGACGAAACGCGAGGGCACCCGGGCCGCCCGCGAGCGCGAACCAGAACAGCGCGCCGAAGATCGCGTCGTTGCCGTTTTCGAGCGCCGATTCGACGGCGGCGCGCGAGAGCGCGGCCGCGTCCGCGTCATGCGTATCGCGCGAGACGATGCGGCCGGTCAATTTGCGCGCGGCGGCGAGGTCGCGCCGCGCGAGCGCCGCGCCGATCGGCGCGATGTGCTCCGCGAGGCTGCGCGCGCCGAGCGCGAACCACAGCAGCGCGACGTGCAGCGCCCACGCGAGCGGCCAGGGCAGCAGCGCGCACAGCAGCGCGGCGAGAACGACGGGCGGCGCGACGGCCGCGAGCCATGCGAGCAGACCGAGCGGGCGGCCACGCCGGCCCGTGTTCAGGCGCGCCTCGATGGCGTTGGCGAAGCGGCCGAAGGCGACGAGCGGGTGCGCGCGGCGCGGCTCGCCGAGCCAACGGTCCACGGCGATGCCGGCCACGGCGAGCGCGGCACTGACGGGCAGGGTGAGCATCATGAGGTCCGCGGCGGCGCCTTGAGCACGAGCGGCAGGCCCGCGGCGACGAGCGTGGCCCGGTCGGCGAGCGCCGCAATGCGCTGATTGAGGCGGCCGAGTTCGTCCACGTAAAGACGCGTCGCGGCGCCGAGCGGCACCACGCCCATGCCGATCTCGTTGCTCACCACGAGCACCGTGCCCTGTGCGCGCTCGCAGGCGGCGGCGAAGGCGTCGAGGCGGGCTTGCCAGCCGGGCAGCGGCGCATCGGAGTCGGCCGGGCAAAGGAGGTTCGCGAGCCAGAGCGTGAGGCAGTCGATCAGCACGCACTGGCTGGGCGCCGCCGTGGCGTCGAGCGCGCCCGCGAGGTCGAGCGGCGCTTCGGCGAGCGCCCAGTGCGCGGGCCTGCGCGCGCGATGGTGGGCGATGCGCTCGGCGAACTCGGCGTCGCTGGTCACGCGCGCGGTGGCGATATAGGTGACCGGCAGGCCGCTCGCGGCGGCGAGGCGTTCGGCGTGCGCGCTCTTGCCCGAGCGCGCGCCGCCGACGATGAAGGTGAGGTCGCGCGAATTCATCGCGTGATTGTAACGGCTGCCTTTATGGCGTCGTTATCTCTCGCGGTTGTCCCGTCGGCCAGCGTCGCGCCCCGCACCTGCAGTGCCTTGCGGGGCGATGGGATAATGCGCTCTCTCCTTTTTGCGCCCCCCGGTGTCTTCCGGGCCCACGCATCACCTGCCATTCGCTTCATGACCGCAACGCTACCCGCCGTGCCGCAAGGCGCGCTGATGATCCAGGGCACGACGTCCGACGCCGGCAAAAGCACGCTCGTCGCCGGCCTGTGCCGCCTCGCGCGGCGCGCGGGCGCGCGTGTCGCGCCATTCAAGCCGCAGAACATGGCGCTCAACAGCGCCGTGACGGTGGACGGCGGCGAGATCGGGCGCGCGCAGGCGCTGCAAGCCGTCGCCGCCGGCATCGAGGCGCACACCGACCTCAATCCGGTGCTGCTCAAACCCAACAGCGACCTCGGCTCGCAGGTCATCATCCACGGCAAGGCGCGCATGAATCTCAACGCGCGTGCATACCAGGACTACAAGCCGCTCGCGCGCGAGGCCGTGCTCGCGTCCTATGGGCGGCTGCGCGAGCGCTACGACACCGTGTTCGTGGAAGGCGCGGGCAGTCCCGCCGAGATCAACCTGCGCGCCAACGACATCGCCAACATGGGTTTCGCCGAAGCGGTCGATTGCCCGGTCGTGCTCGTCGCCGACATCGACCGTGGCGGCGTGTTCGCGCATCTGATCGGCACGCTGGCCTGTCTTTCCGCAAGCGAGCGCGCGCGCGTGAAGGGCTTCGTCATCAACCGCTTTCGCGGCGATCGTTCGCTGCTGGAGCCCGGCCTCGCATGGCTCGAAGCGCAGACGGGCAAGCCGGTGCTCGGTGTCGTCCCATACCTGCACGGGCTCACGCTCGACGCCGAGGACATGCTGCCGGGCGCGGCCCGCAGCGGCGCGTCGCAGGCCGAGGGTGAGACGCTGCGCGTGGTCGTGCCGGCGCTGCCGCACATCAGCAACCATACCGACTTCGACGCGCTGCGCGCTCATCCGCAGGTCGATTTCACCTACGTGCGCACGGGCGAAGCGCCGCCCGCCGCCGATCTCGTGATTCTCCCAGGCTCGAAGAACGTGCGCGACGATCTCGCCTGGCTGCGCGCCCAGGGCTGGGAGACGGCGCTCGCGCGGCACCTGCGCTACGGTGGCCGGGTGATCGGCATTTGCGGCGGCATGCAGATGCTCGGACACACGATCGCCGATCCGCATGGCGTGGAGGGCGAACCGGGGGCGGTGGAAGGCTTCGGCTGGCTCGACTACGAAACCGAGCTCACGCGCGAGAAGACGCTCAAGAACGTGACGGGCGCGCTCGCGCTGGAAGGCGCCGGTGAGGCGCGCGTGGCGGGGTATGAGATTCATATGGGCGAGACGCGCGGGCGCGCGCTCGATCGCCCCGCGATGTGGCTAGGAGCCGCTGCCGTGGGCCGGCCGGAAACGGCAACGCGCCCGGACGGCGCGTGCTCCGCGGATGGCCAGATCCTCGCGACCTACGTGCACGGCCTCTTCGACACGCCCGAGGCGTGCGTCGCGCTCCTGCGCTGGGCCGGGCTCGCGGCGGCGCGCACCGTGGACTATCCGGCGTTGCGCGAGGCGTCGCTGGACCGGCTGGCGGATACGCTGGCGGCGAGCCTCGATCTGCAGAAGGTGTTCGGCGCGATCGGCTGAATGCGCGGCGCGCCGGGCGTGCTCAGTAGAGCACCATCTGGGTACAGCGGAAAAGCGCGATGGTCTTGCCGTCCGGGCCGCTTACCGTGGCGTCCCAGACCTGCGTGCTGCGCCCGAGGTGCACGCCCGTCGCAACGGCCGAGATCGTGCCTTCGCGGGCGGTGCCGAGGTGGTTGCTCTTGATCTCGAGGGTCGTGAAGTTCTTCGCGGTCGGCGGCAGGTGGGCGAAGCAGGCGTAGCCGCAGGCGGTGTCGGCGAGGCCGATCACGGTGGCGGCGTGCAGAAAGCCGTTGGGGGCGAGCAGGTCGCTGCGAATGTCGAGCTCGGCGCGCAGCTCGCCTTGCTCGAGGGCAAGCGGGCGAAAGCCAAGCAGCTCGGGCAGACGGCCGCGCTGGCGCTCGAGCAGGGACTCGATCGTGATGTCGTGGCGTAGGGTGCTCATGGTCGGTCAGTCTCCCGAATTTGATATGAAGATTGTGGTGCGCGCAGCTGGGGGGCTTCGGCGGCGCGCAAATTGTCGATATTATCGGACGGTTGATCCGGTTCGCTGCCTAACCGGCAAGTCGCCTCGCAAGGCATCGAGCAGCGCATCGAGCAAATTCACGGCAAACCGGCTGGCCCACGCGCCAGCCATCCTGACGGGAGTATTCATGACGGTAATCGTGGTGGCGAATCCCAAGGGCGGCGTGGGCAAGAGCACGCTGTCCACCAATCTGGCCGGCTACTTCGCCGCACAGGGCGAGTGGGTCGCGCTCGCGGACCTCGACCGGCAGCAGTCCTCGCACGCGTGGCTCGATCTGCGGGCCGCGACGCTGCCGCCGATCGAAAGCTGGCAGGTCGATCTGGACAATCCGGCGAAGCCGCCCAGGGGACTCGAGCACGCCGTCATCGACACCCCCGCGGGCCTGCACGGCAACCGTCTCGCGTCGATCATCGAGCTGGCGGACAAGGTGATCGTGCCGCTACAGCCTTCGATGTTCGACATTCTGGCCACCCAGGACTTCCTGAACCGCCTCGCGAAGGAAAAGGCGGTGCGCAAGGGCAACATCCAGGTGGGCGTGGTCGGCATGCGCGTGGACGCGCGCACGCGCTCGGCCGAGCAGCTGCAACGCTTCGTGGAGGGGCTCGATCTGCCGGTGCTGGGCTATCTGCGCGATACGCAGAACTACGTGCAGCTCGCCGCGCACGGCCTGACGCTGTGGGACGTGGCGAAGAGCCGGGTCGAGAAGGATCTCGACCAGTGGCAGTCGATTCTCGGCTGGGTGGACGGCAAAAAATAAGCGGCGAACAAGCGGCGACCAAGCGGCATAGAAGCGGCATAGAAGCGGCATAGAAGCGGGCACAGAAGCGGCACATTAGCGCCAAACAAGCCGCCGGCAGGCGCCGGCGCTGGCCGCGAGCCGCGCCGCCGCCCTTCCGCTCAGCTCCAGCTTTGCGTGGGCACGTGGTCGCGGCTGCCCTTGATGCGGTTGTTCTCGTCGACGAACACGAGGTTCGGCTTCCAGCCGGCCTTGAGCTCTTCTTCTTCCACATTCGCGAAGGCCGCGATGATCACGAGGTCGCCCAGCTGCGCGCGGCGTGCGGCCGAGCCGTTCAGCGAGATCATGCCGCTGCCGCGCTCGCCCTTGATCGCGTAGGTCGTGAAGCGCTCGCCATTGTTGATGTTCCAGATGTCGATGCGCTCGTTCTCGACGATGTTCGCCGCTTCGAGCAGGTTCTCGTCGATGGCGCACGAGCCTTCGTAGTGCAGCTCGCAGTGCGTGACCGCGACGCGGTGGATCTTCGACTTGAGCATATGGCGTTGCATGATGTGTCTCCTCAGGCGCAAGGGCGGGCGGGCCGCCACGGATCAGGCGCAAAAATACGGATAGGCGGAATCTGGCGGAATGGGGCGCGGCGGTCCTGCGGGCTCAGATCTCGAGATTGTCGATGAGACGCGTCGGGCCGAGCTTCGCCGCGGCCAGCACGACGAGCGGCTCGTCGCCCTGGCCGGGGGCGGGCGGCAGCAGGTTCACACGCTTGCGGATCGCGATGTAGTCGGGCTTCCAGCCGCGTGCGGCGAGCGTCGCCATGGCGTCGAGCTCGAGCTGCTGGAAATCGCGGCGGCCCGCCAGTACCGACTCGCGGATCGCGCGCAGCACGCCCGCCAGTTGCGGCGCCTCGGCGCGCTCGGCTTCGGAAAGGTAGCGGTTGCGCGAGCTTAGCGCGAGGCCGTCGGTGTCGCGCACCGTTTCCGCCGCGATCACGTCGGTGGGCAGCGCGAACTGCTGGCACATCGCGCGCACGATCATGAGCTGCTGGTAGTCCTTCTTCCCGAACACGGCCACGCGCGGCTGCACGCACGACATCAGCTTCATGACGACGGTGCACACGCCCTCGAAGAAGCCGGGGCGGAATTCGCCCTCCAGGATATCGCCGAGATCGTGCGGCGGGCGCACGCGGTACTCCTGCGGCTGCGGGTACATGTCGCGCTCGGTCGGGGCGAACAGCACGTAGACGTTTTCCTTCTGCAGCTTTTCGATGTCGTCCTGGAGCGTGCGCGGATACTTGTCGAAGTCCTCGTTCGGGCCGAACTGCAGCCGGTTGACGAAGATGCTCGCCACGACCGGGTCGCCATGCTGGCGCGCTAGGCGCATCAGCGAGAGATGGCCTTCGTGCAGGTTGCCCATGGTCGGCACGAACGCGGTGCGGTTTTGGCCGCGCAGCTGGTCGCGCAATTCCTGAATCGAGCTGATGACTTTCATGATTGGATGCGTTATGCCTCGCGCGGGGCAAGACTTGGGTTGCACGGCCGCAAGCCGGAGATCCGGACGATGGGCCCGGAGCGGACGTCGCGCGCCCGGTCCGCGCAGTATTTCATGTTCCCATATGTGGGATGAGACCGGGCAGGCGCGGGCGATTGTAGTGGATTTGCGAGCCCGGCGCACCCGCCCCGGCAGAGGGCTTTTCCTGGTGTTCCGCTATGCGGACCAGCCGGCACCCCTCTCGCGATACGATCCTGTTTATGGGTTCACCGGGCCCGGCGGGCCAGCCTGCGAAGCCGTCAGCCTCGTATCAAGCCGGCAGATACGCGAGCCGCACGTAGATCGGTGCGAACGGCTCGGGCTGGGTGATCTCGATGAGCGATTCGCGCGAAAGCTCCAGCATCGCGATGAAGTTCACGACCACGACGGGCACGCCGCGCGTGGTGTCGAAAAGCTCGGAGAACTCCATGAAGCGCTCGCCCTGGAGGCGGCGCAGGATGATGCTCATGTGCTCGCGCACCGAGAGTTCCTCGCGCGAGATCTTGTGATGCTGAACGAGCTTCGCGCGCTTGATGACGTCGGCCCAGGCGGCGCGCAGGTCGTTGCAGTCCACGTCCGGGAAGCGCGGCGTGATGCTCTGCTCGATATAGACCTCGGCGCGCAGGAAGTCGCGGCCCAGTTGCGGCAGGCGGTCGATGCGCTGGGCGGCGAGCTTCATCTGCTCGTATTCGAGCAGGCGGCGCACGAGTTCGGCGCGCGGGTCTTCCGCCTCTTCGCCCGTGTCGGCCTTCTTGACCGGCAGCAGCATGCGCGACTTGATCTCGATGAGCATGGCAGCCATCAGCAGATATTCGGCCGCGAGTTCGAGATTGGTCTTGCGCAGTTGCTCGACGTAGCCGAGGTACTGCGTGGTGACCTCCGCCATCGGGATGTCGAGGACGTTGAAGTTCTGCTTGCGGATGAGGTAGAGCAGCAGGTCGAGCGGGCCTTCGAAAGTCTCCAGGAAGACTTCGAGCGCATCCGGCGGGATATACAGGTCCTGCGGGAGCTTGAAGAGCGGCTCGCCATAGAGGCGCGCGAACGCGACGCCGTCGATGGTGTCGGGTGTCGAGTCGGTGGCGGGCGTGGCCAGCGCTTCACCGGGCGTCTGCCCGGCGGCGTGGCCCCCGTGACTGGCCGCGTGCTCGCCCGGTGGCGGCGCGCCGGCCCGGTCGGCCTCGGCCATCAGAAGTTCTGGTAGTAGACGTAAGACGTTTGCTTCACGCGCGAAGCCTGCTGACGCTCGCGCTCGTCGAGGTCGAGCGGCTGCTTGTCCCACAGGAGCGCACGGCCCTTGCGTTGCTGCTCTTCGAGCTGCGGCTTTTGCTGCTTGAGCTGGTTCAGGAACTGCGTGATGTCCGACTGATACATGGCTGACGTCCGTCCAGTAAGGCGGGGCGCCTGATTGCACCGCGCCGCTAATTCTGTCGGCCGCAATTTTACCGCAAGCCACCGCTGCGTAACATGCGCGCTTCGTTCGCGCCCCTTGCGTTTCACATCGCGGAGCGTTGTGGCACGTTTTGCGCCTCCTTGCGGGGTTCTGACACGCCGATGTGGTGAAATAACGCGTTTGCGCCCGATGCCGCGTCCCGTGCCCTGCGCGCGAACGGCGCAGCCGGTGGCAACCAGTTCTACGACGGCCGGAGGTGTTGTTTGGCGGGAAGGGTGATCGAAGCGTTGTGCGCACGGCGGCGTCCCTCGCGGGCGGCGCGGCCATGGCTCGCCGCGTGTCTGACCGCGTGCTTCGCCGTCTGCCTGTCTGCGCCAACGCCCGCGCGGGCCGACCTCGCCAGCCTCCTGCCGTGGATGCGTGCGCGCACCTACTACGACGTCGAGATCGAGGCCTCCCCGCGCGAGCTGCGCAAGCTGCTCGAGGCGCACCTCGATATTTCGCGCTTCGCCACGCGAGCCGACGTGAACGAGGACCAGTTCGAATTCCTCGTGACCGCGATCCCACGGCAGGTCAGCGACCTCGCCGCGACCTACGGCTATTTCACGCCGGTGGTGCGCACCGACGTACGCACCATCGACGGCAGGCGGCATGTGCGGGTGAGCGTCGACGCGGGCCCGCGCACGACGATCTCATCGGTGAAGCTCGTCTTTCGCGGCCCGGTGCTCACGGAGGATACCGCGCAGGAGAACACCGCGCGCTTCGCATTTTCGCTGCACGAGGGCGACGCCTTCACGCAGTCGGGCTGGGACGACGCCAAGAACGCCTCGCTCAAGGCGCTGCAGGCGCGCCGCTACCTGGGCGCGAAAATCGTGCACTCCGAGGCGCGCGTCGATCCGCTCATGCACGACGCGCAGCTTTCCGTGACGTTCGACAGCGGGCCGACCTTCACGGTGGGCAAGCTCGACGTATCGGGCACGCGGCGCTACCCGGCCGAAATCATCGACAACGTGAATCCGCTCTCGCCGGGCGAAGTCTACGACCTCAAGCGCGTGGCCGAACTGCAGCGCCAGGTCCAGAACACGCCGTACTACGCGAGCGTGGCCATCGACGTCGACGCCAATACGCAAAAGCCGCTCGAGACGCCCGTGCACGTGAAGGTGAGCGAGTTCCCGTACAACAGCTTTCGCGGCGGCGTGGGCTATTCGACCGACACCGGCGCGCACGTCCAGGGCTCGTACACCTACCTGAACACGTTCGGGGCGGCCTGGCCGTTCCAGGTGCAGGGGCGGCTGGACCAGATCCAGAAGTTCGGCCAGGTCCAGCTTTCGATGCCGCCGGGACCGCGCGCCTGGACCAACAGCCTCGTCGCTTCGTACACGACGACCGACGTCTCGGATACGAATATCTACAGCGCGCGCGTGGGCGTGCAGCGCACGCGCACCTCGCAGAACATCGACTACGCCTATGCGCTGATGTTCTACGACGACCGCCTCACGCAAAACGTAGGGCCGTCGTCGAGGGCTTACGCGCTCGTGCCGACCTGGGGCTGGACGCGCCGCAATGTCGACGACCCGATATTTCCGCGCAGCGGCAACATCATTCGCGTGGAGGCAGGCCTCGCGCTGAAGAACCTGGGGGCCGAGCAAAGCTTCTTGCGCGGCTACATGCGCGGCCAGCAATACCTGCCGATCGGCCGTTCCGATCTCATGCTGTTCCGCGCGGAGCTGGGCGGCGTGTTCACGAGCGGACCTTCGAGCGGCGTGCCAGCCTCCCTGCTGTTTCGCGCGGGCGGCTCGAACTCGGTGCGCGGCTACTCGTTCCAGAGTATCGGCAACAACGTGTCGGGCTCGATCCTGCCGACGAAGTATCTCGTTACCGGATCGGCCGAGTACCAGCACTGGTGGACCCGCGACTGGGGTGGCGCCGTGTTCTTCGACGTGGGCACGGCCACCGACACGTGGGGCGAGAAGCAGTTCGACCCGGGTGCCGGGATCGGCGCGCGCTGGCGCAGCCCGGTCGGGCCGGTCAACCTCGATCTCGCCTATGGTTTTCGCACTCACAGCGTGCGTCCTTATCTGACTCTCGGGATCGCCTTCTGATGACGACGCGCTCGCTGCTCGCTTTCGGTTCGACACCCGCGCCGCACGGTGGGGTGGCCGCATGAGCGCGCGCCGTTTCGCGGCGCTGCCCTGGCGGTCTGCCGCGTTCGCGGTGCCGCCGGGGGAGGCAAGCGGCCGGCCGGACGACGCCGCTGGCCATGACACCGGCGGCCAAAGGGGGGCGAGCGGCGGGAACGGCGGCGGCCAGGATGGCGGCAATGGCGACGCGCCGCCGCCGCGCCGTGGACGCAGCCTGTGGAAGGCGCTCGCCTGGGCGATCGTCGTGCCGGTGCTGATCGTCGGGCTCATCGCCGGCGGGATCCATGGCCTGCTGACCACCGAGCGCGGCACGGCGTTCGCGTGGCGCGCGGCGGTCAGGCTGCTCGACGGCAAGCTCGCCGGCAGGCTCGAAGGCGGCACGCTCGCGAGCGGCGTGCGGTTTTCCGACGTGAGCTGGCGCGGCGCGGACGGCACCACGCTCAAGGTGGACCGCATCGGCGGCCAATGGGCGCTGCACGGCTTCGGCCAGGGGCCGTGGCGCTTCGTGGTCGACTATCTGCATATCGGCGACGTCGAGATGCGCATCGTGCCGTCGCACGAACCTTCGACGCCCATGACGCTGCCGGAGAACCTGGAGCTGCCGCTCGGGCTCGAGATCCGCGACCTGCGGGTCGACAAGCTCACGCTGCACGAAGGCACGTCGACCAGCGAGTACTCGCGGCTCCAGTTCCACGGCCGCAGCGACGGCCGTCATCACGAGGCCGCCATCGAGCGTCTCGACACGCCGTTTGGCGCCGTGAGCGCCGAGGCGAAGCTCGACGGCGTGCGGCCCTTCGCGCTCACCGGCGATGTTGGCTATTCCGGCAAGGTGAACGGCGAAGACGTGCAGGTGAGCGCGAACCTGGCCGGTTCGCTCGAGGCGCTCACGGCCGAGATCGTGGCGAGCGGCATGAAGCTCACGGGCCGCGCCCATGTGGAGGCCGCGCCGTTCGCCTCGGTGCCCCTGCAGCGGGCGACGCTCGCCTTCGATCACGTCAACCCGCAGGCGTTCGCGCCGGGCGCGCCGTTTGCCGATCTCGCGCTGCGCGCGCAACTGCAGCCGGTGCCGGGCGGCGCGGCGGGTGTGCCGGCGGCGCTGGCGGCGGCCTCTGGCGTTGCCGCGGCTTCGCAGGGGGCGCCCGCGTCCGTGCCGGCCGGGGCCTCGGCGCCGAAGGCCGGCACGAAACCTGGCGCAACGGCTTCCGGCACGGCGGCGGGATCCGCAGCTACGGCGGCATCTGCGTCTGCGGCCGGCGCACGCCGCGATGTCGCAGGCTTCACGGTGGCGGGCACGGTCTCGATCGTGAACGCGAAGCCCGGCGCGATCGACGAGAAGCTGCTGCCACTCATCGACGCTCAAGCGGACGTCGTGCTCGATGCGAAGACGCAGCGTATCCCGAAGCTCGCCGTGCGCCTCATGAAGAACGCGACGATCACGGGCGGCGGCACCATCAGCGGGCGCGACGGCCGCTTCGACCTGAAGGTGGCCGGGCTCGACCTCAACGCGATCCAGTCCAGCGTGCGCGCCACGCAGTTCGCGGGGCCGGTCGGCGTGCGGCTCAATGGCGACGTGCAGAGCGTCACGCTCGATCTCGCCGATCCGCGGGCGGCGCTGCGCGTGCAGGGCAAGGTGACGCAGGATCCTGCGCGCCTGTCGTTCAGCGACGTGCGGCTGACGTCGGGCGCAGGTCGCATCGACCTGTCCGGCGCGCTCAAGCACGACGCCAGCTCGACGTATCAGTTGAAGGCGGTGCTGACCGATTTCGACCCGCTCTCGCTGACGTCGCAAACACCGGCGCGCCCGACGCCCAGGACGACGAGCGCGAGCGCCCGGCCAACGCACGCCCCGGCGCCCGCGCACACCGCCGACGCGCTCAACCCGAAGCGCAATCTCGCGCTGAATCCCGCGCTAAACCCGGCGCTCAATCCCGCGCAATCGGGCGAACAGGCTGCCGAGCAAAAGCGAGTGGACATTGCGAAGCAGACGGAGCAGGGCGGGGCAGCGAGGCCCGCAGCGAGACCGAGCCCTGCGCCGGTACGCGCAACCCGCCGCATCGAGGCGCGCGTGAACGGCACGCTCAACGCGAGCGGCACGCTCGCGCCCGCCTTCACGACGAAGGCGGAGTTCAAGCTCGGTCCGAGCGTCTACGACGACTTGCCGCTCACGGGCCAGGGCGTCATTCAGCTGGCGGGTTCGCGCATTCTGCCAAGCCGTGCGAACCTCTCGGTCGCGGGCAATAACGTCGATCTGGAGGGCAGCTTCGGCGCGCCCGGCGACCGGCTGCGCTTTCGCGTGGACGCGCCGCAGCTCGACCGGCTCGGCTTCGGCGTTGCGGGGCAGCTCGCGGCGAACGGCGATCTGACCGGCAGCTTCGCCCATCCCGACGTCTCGTTCGACTACCGGGCCGATCACGTCGTGTTCGGCGATAACCGGGTCGGCCATGCAGAGGGCAAGGCGCTCGCGCGCGACGGCGCGAACGGCGCGCTCGCCTTCAGCACGGACGCGAGCGATGTCGCCGTGGCGGGCGTCGATATCGCGACGCTCAACGCGCGCCTTGACGGCACCCGCGCGAAGCACACGCTCACCGCGAACGCGAACGCGAAAGGCAAGGTCCAGGGCCAGCCGATCGATCTGGCGGTGGCCGCAAACGGCGGGCTCCAGGAGACGCGCGAGGGCACGCGCTGGAACGGCACGCTCACGCAGCTCGAGAACCGCGGCTCGCCCGGCGTGAAGCTTCAGGCGCCGATGACGGTGAGCGCGGGCGCGGGCAAGGTCACGCTGGGCGCGACGCGCATCGTGGCCGAAGGCGCTTCGCTCGAGCTCAAGTCGTTCGACCTCGACCATGGCAGCATCCGTTCGGCTGGCACGCTCAGGAACGTTTCGCTCGCGCGCATCATGCAACTGCGGCAGCAGTACACGGGCGAGACGTCCACGCTCAGGACCGATCTCGTGTTCGATGGCGACTGGGACTTCTCCGTTGGCCAGAGCGCGAATGGCTACGTGCAGCTCAAGCGCCACTCGGGCGACATCACGGCCGCGATCGGCCGCGGCTTCGCTTCGCTCGGCATCGGCGAGCTCCAGGCACGCGCGGCCTTCAGCGGCGGCAACCGGCTCACGTTCACGGCACGCGCGCAGGCGAGCCGCGTTGGGGTCCTCGATATCGACGCCCACACGACGCTCATGCCGCGCGACGGCATCCTCACCGTTGCGGACGAGGCCCCGATCGGCGGCACGATCACGGCGAACGTGCCCTCGCTGCGAACGACGGGCGGCCTCTTTGGACCGAGCTATCTGCTCGAAGGCCATCTCGCGCTGCAGCTCGCGCTCGCCGGCACCGTAGCGAAGCCTGATCTCACCGGTTCGCTGGTCGGCGACGGCCTGTCGGCCACCATGGTCGACCAGGGCGTGGAGCTGAAGGACGGTGTGATCCACATTGCGCTTTCGCACAATCTCGTCGACTTCCAGCAAGTTGAGTTCCACGGGGCGACAAGCGGCACGCTGCGCGCGACGGGCCGTGTGCGCCTCGACAACGCCGAACCCGATCTCACGGCGAGCATCGTCGCGGACAAGCTCGAGCTCTTTGCCTCGCCCGACCGCAAGCTATCGCTCTCGGGCAGCGCGAGCATCGCCAACGGCGGCCACCTGGGCGGCATGCAGATCGACGGCAAGTTCACCGTCGATCATGCGCTCTTCGACATGCCCGAATCGCCCGCGCCCTCGCTCGGCGACGACGTGGTGATCGTGCGCCCCGACGGCAGCACGTCGGGCGGCAGACCGCCCATCGGGGAGACCGCCTCGACGAAACCCGCGCCGCGTTTCGCGCCGCGCGCGAACGTGGCCATCGATCTCGGGCGCGACTTCCGCTTCCGCGGGCAGGGCGCGGATCTCGGCCTCGCGGGCACGATCACGGTGATCAGCGAGCCCGATGTTCCGCTGCGCGCCGACGGCAACGTGCGGGTGACCGAAGGATCCACCTACACGGCATTCGGCACCAAGCTCAACATCGAGAATGGCTTCTTCACGTTCAACGGGCCGGTCGGCAATCCGGGCATCAACATTCTCGCCATGCGCCGCAACCAGCAAGTCGAGGCGGGCGTGCAGGTGACCGGCACGGTGCAGGCGCCCGTGGCGCGGCTGGTATCCGAGCCGAACGTGCCCGATAACGAAAAGCTCTCCTGGCTCCTCTTTGGCCACGGCACCGACCAGGGCAACAACCTCGGCCAGCAGAGCGCGATGACCACGGCGCTCGCGTTGCTCGGCAGCGCGCAAGGCAAGCGCATCGCGCAGAGCATCGGACTCGACGAGTTTTCGATCGGCCGCAGCCAGGTCGGCCTGACGGACCCAGAGGTCGTGATGATCGCGAAGGCCATCAACCAGCGGCTCGTGATTGGCTACGAGCAGGGCCTGCAGTCGGCCTCGAACGCGGTGAAGGCGACGATCAATCTGACGCGTTACTGGTCGTTGGTGGTGTACGGCGGCACGTTTAACGGCGCCGATATTCTGTATACGCGGCGCTTCGATCGCCTACGCCGGTAACAACGCGAAAACGATTTTGTGAAACCGAGCGGCCCGGTCGTCGAATGTCGATGACCGGGCCGTCGTCGCTATGCGCCGGCATTTTCTTAATAGATCTCTACGGCATTAGGAAATCCCTGCGACCCGGATAAATTAAATGTGAATGATCTTATTGTTGTGCACACGCGGCTTTTCCCGGCGCACGGCAGTGGCATTAAGGAATTCTCGGGATCGGATGGGTCAGATTAAGGAATGGCGCAAATTCTGACTCGTCTGATAGGACGAATTTAATTGCGGAAATAAGATCGGGTTGATTTCGGATTATTCCTATGGAGGATGGATCGCCCATATCTAGCATTACGGCGTGCCATGAAATGGCCGCAAGATTCGGTGCACGCCTGATACGGCTCACGGCTGCGATTCCGCAGCTTGCGCTTGCACCCCAATAAAACGGGAAATTCCTGTTCCCTGGCTCCGATCCAAAAAATAGGAAATATCCGATATCTATAGAGGAAGCTTGCATGGATATTACAAACCCTCTTCAACCCGAAAGGAACCCAAAAATGTTGTTCAACAAGAAAATTGCCGCGATCGCTCTCGTTGCGGCCACCACCGCTCCGGCCATGGCATTCGCCGCCAGCGCAAACACCATCAACTTCCAGGGCGAAGTGACGACCCAGACCTGCGCGGTGACGGTCAACGGCAACGCAGCTAACCCGACGGTTCTGCTGCCCACCGTCTCGACCGCCTCTCTGGCTGCTACGGGGAGCAACGCAGGCATGACCACCTTCACGATCGGGGTGACCGGCTGCACGGCGCAAGCCAGCGCGACGCCGATCAAGACGGTGTTCGTCGGCAACCAGGTCGACGGCAACGGCAACCTCGGCAACACCGGCACCGCAACGAACGTGGCGCTGCAGCTGCTCGATCCCACGGCTACGTCCACGCCGTTCAACCTGTCCGGCGCCACGGGCTATGCCGCAGCGGGTTTGAATCTCGCTGCTGGCGCAACCGCGGCAACGCACGACTTCGCCGTTCGCTACTACAGCGCGACGGGCAATGCCACTGCCGGTTCGGTGCTCGGCAGCGTGCAGTACGCAGTCAGCTACCAGTAAGGCCTGAGCGCCTGCCTCAGCTTCAGGGCCAGCGCTTCAAACCGGGCCTGGATACCTCCAGGCCCGGATATTCAATCGTTCATACCAGGAAGGCAGATCGGCATGACAGGGCTCAACGCGAAATTGTTCAAGGTGGTAGCACCGCTGGTGCTGGCGGCGCAACTGGGAAGCGCGTCGGCCAGTGTCGTCATGTCCACGACCCGGGTGATCTACCCCTCCGACGCGCGTGAGCAGACCGTTCAGCTCACCAATCAGGATGAATCGCCGAGCGTCATGCAGCTCTGGGTCGACTCCGGGAATCCCGACTCCGTGCCCCAGACCGCCGATGCCCCCTTTATCGTCACGCCCCCCGTTTTCAGGATCAATCCGAAAGCCGGGCAGACCGTTCGCATCGTATTCACCGGCAAGGATCTGCCCCAGGATCGCGAATCCGTGTTCTATCTGAACACCCTCCAGATTCCGTCGCTCAACAGCGCTTACGCCGAGCAGAACCAGATGATGGTCATGTTGCGTAACCGGCTGAAGATCTTTTATCGCCCCACCGGTATCGAGGGCAGCGCGCAGAAGGCGCCCGAACAGCTGAGCTTCCGCCTCGAGAGCGAAGCCGGCAAGTGGCGTGTCAGTGCGAACAACGCATCGGGCTACTACGTCTCCCTCATCGAGGGCCAGCTCGTGAGCGGTTCGCATGTCACGAATTTCACCCCGTCCATGGTCGGGCCGCATTCCGCGCAAAGCTGGAAGCTCGAATCCGCGCGCATCGACGACAGCACCGCCGTGCGCGTGAAGGTGAAATACATCGACGACTACGGCGCAATCCGCGACGCCGAGTATCCCGCCACCTCTACGACGACGGGAAAAAACTAAGATGACGTGTTCAGCACATGCCGCGGCACGCCATACGCGCCGCGCGGGAAAACTCGCCCCGAGAAAAGACGCGCATCCGGCCTGCCGGCTATCGCTGAGCATCCTCGCGCTTGGCTTCGCGGTGCCGGCCATGCCGGTGCTCGCCGCGCCGGTCGAGTCCAGCGAAAAAGAGTCCGGCGCAGCCATGCCGACCACGCTGGCCTATAACTTCGACAGCAAGCTGCTGCTCGGTTCGTCGCTGGGCGTGGCCGACATCGAACGCTATAACAAGGCGAGCGTCGTCGACCCGGGCCGTTATCAGGTGGACGTCTACCTGAACAGCAACTTCATCTCGCGCAAGGCCGTCGAGTTTCGCGCGGACCAGGACGGGGAGGTCTATCCCTGCCTGAGCGATTCGTTCCTGCGCGAAAGCGGCGTGCTGGTTTCCGGCGTCAAGTCCGGCGACGCCTCGGTCGATGCGGCGCCCGCCGAAACACCGATGCCCGACAGCGAGGGCGGCATGGCCGGCGGCACCGACACGCCCGGAGCGTGTCTGCCTATGGGCAAGCGCGTCGAAGGCGCGTCCACGACCTTCGATTTGTCGCGCCTGAGGCTCGACATCAGCGTTCCCCAGGCGATGATGAAGAGCACGCCGCGCGGATCCGTCGACATCAAGAGCCTCGACGCCGGCCAGACCATGGCCTACGTCAATTACGACACCAACTACTACACGTCGTCGGCGTTCGGCTTCAAGACGAACTCCTTCTACGCCGGCCTGAACGCCGGTGTGAATATTGGCCTTTGGCGTCTGCACCAGCAGTCCGCCTACAGCTTCACCGACGGAGGCAATACCCGCTATTCGCGCTGGAACAACATCCGTGCCTACGCCGAGCGGCCCCTGCCGGAAATCGGCAGCCAACTCGTCGTCGGACAGAGTTTCACCAGCGGCAACCTGCTGAGTTCCGTCGGCTATACCGGCGTTCACATCGAAACCGACGAGCGCTCGCTGCCCGATTCGATGCAGGGCTATGCACCGGTCGTCACCGGTATCGCGAATACCAATGCGCGCGTGGTCGTCAGCCAGAACGGCAATACGATCTATCAAACCACGGTCGCACCCGGCCCATTCAGGATCACGGATCTCAGCCCGACCAGCTTCCAGGGCGACTTGACCGTTCAGGTGTTCGAAGCGAACGGGCAGGTGTCCAGCTTCGTCGTGCCGTTCTCGGCCGTGCCGAACTCGCGGCGCGCAGGGTCGTCGCACTATAGCGCCACGCTCGGCAAGGTGCGCCAGGTCCAGGGCGCGAACGCCGCGTTCGCCGACCTGACTTATGAACGCGGCCTGACAAACCACGTCACGCTCAACAGCGCCACCCGCCTGTCCAGCGACTACCAGTCGCTGCTCGCGGGCGCGGTGTTCGCCACGCCTGTCGGCGCGTTCGGCTTGAACGCCTCGTGGTCCAACGCGCTCGACCAGACCGGTCACCACACGAACGGCTGGCTCAGTTCCATTACCTATAGCCACACGATCGCGGCCACCCAGACCACGTTTGCGCTTGCCGGCTACCGCTATTCGACGAGCGGCTATCGCGATTTCGTCGATGCGCTCGGCGCGCGCGCGGCCTACAAGAGCGGCCAGAACTGGTCGTCGAGCACATACCAGCAGCGCAACCAGTTCACGGTCAACGTGAACCAGAACCTTGACAGCTACGGCTCGCTGTCACTGTCGCTCGGCGTCAGCAACTACTACGGAGCCAAGTCCCGCGATACGCAGTTCCAGATCAGCTACAACAATCATTTCAAGTCGCTGAGTTACAACCTGTCGTTCGTGCGGCAGCACACGGGGCCGATCTACACGACGAGTGGTCCTGGCTTCGTCACGGGCAGCGCGCAGACGGGCAGGCAGTATCCGACTTCGAACACGTTCATGGCGACCGTGTCGATTCCATTCGGCTCGGGGCCACGCTCCGCCTCGGTGTCGGGCGGCGTCACGCTCGATTCGCACTCGAGCAGTACCTATCAGGCCTCGGTCTCCGGCATCGCCGACGAGGCCCAGACGATCAGCTACGGCCTCACGGGCACGGCCCAGACGGGCGACGGTCAGCGCAGCATCAGCGGCAACATCCAGAAGAACCTCTCGATGATCACCATGGGCGCGAGTTACTCGCAGGGCAACGGCTTCTGGCAGGCCGGCGCCACAGCGCGCGGCGCGGCAGTCGCGCACAGCGGCGGCGTGACGTTCGGCCCCTATCTCTCCGATACCTTTGGCCTCGTCGAGGCCAAGGGGGCCGAAGGCGCGACGGTGCGCAATGGCCAGGGCGCACAGGTGGACCGCTGGGGCTATGCGATCGTGCCGTCGCTCACACCTTATCGGTACAACGACGTGGCGCTCGACACCAAGGGCATCAGCACGCGCGCGGAGTTGACGGGCAACCAGTTGCGCGTCGCGCCGTACCCTGGCTCGTCCGTGTTGCTGCGCTTCTCGACCCTCACGGGCCATGCGGTGCTGATCCGCTCCACGCTGCCAGACGGCAAGCCGTTGCCGCTCGGCGCCGACGTCCTGACCAGCGATGGCACTGCCATCGGAATGGTCGGCCAGGGCGGGCAGGTGTATGCGCGCGTGCCGTCGGAGCAGGGCGTCGTCACCGTGAAATGGGGCGAGGGCCGGGAAAACCAGTGCGCGATTCCTTACGACCTGAGCGGGCAGGATGCCAAGGCACCCCTGGTGAATATGAAGGCCGAGTGTTCGCCCATCGTGGTCTCCGCGAAGCGGTGAGCGAAGCCCAGCATGGCCGGGCGAAGCCGGACGCACCGTCCGGCACCCGGCCGCATCGGTCCGTCATCAACAGCGGATGCGACAGAACAGACACGCAATCAGGAATGCCAACCATGTCCCGCAGATTCATTAATTCTCTTGCACGCATGCTCAAACCGCGCCGAACCGCCTGGTTGTCGCTGCTCGCCTGCTGCCTCGGTGTGGGCCTGCCCACCTCGTCATGGGCTGTGTCCACGGCAACGGGATGTTACAAGATCACGGGTCTCATCAATGACGTGAATAGCGCGTACTACACCGATCCCGGTACGATCACGACCAACTGGCTCGGCTCGACCGACACGGCGGGACAAGGCGCCTACCCGATGACCGTCACGGTCAACACGCCGCCTTTCGTGCCAGACGGCACACTGCTTGGCAGCGGCGTCTCTTCCCTCTACAACATGGGATCCAACGGCGTCGGCAGCTACAGTCCCGAACAGGTGCTGTGGCGCTGCTCGCCCGAGGCCGCCACGGCCAATGGCCTGTACGAGTTCTTCTCGACCAACGGCGACAACGACTATGCCGGGAAACAGGACGCGAGCGGAGACTCCGGCATTCCCGGCACCTACTACACCTATTACAAAGGACTCATCTCGCGCATCACCAACATCACGACCGGACAATACCTCTCCCGCTATTGGGCTGCTCGCCAGTTGACGAACCTCGACAAGGACAGCCAGGGCTGGCTGCTCGTGAAAGCGAAGAACTTCAGCCAGTACAAGCTCGAATTCTTCCAGTGCAGCACCTGTACCCGTTACTATGCCAACACCAGCGCCGACCCTGGCATCTGGGCCTATTACCAGCCCGCAGGGTATGTGGCATTCGTGGCGCCCAACTTCGGCGGCAACGTAAAGCCCGGTGCCGACCACAACGTTGCATACGACGGGTTCTACAGCAGATGGCCGGGCGCAATCAACGCCTATAACACGGTCTACATCAGGAGAACGGCCACCTGCGCCGTGACCAATGCGACTCCGGTCGTCGTTTTTCCGTTGATCACGGTTGACGAGCTGAACAAGGGCACCACGCGCCAGTTGCCCGTCACGATCCAGATGCAATGCCAGTCCACGACCCCCTCGGGCATGAGCGCCTTTGCGAGCGGCACCGGTGCCAACCAGACCGCGCTCGGCATCCTCGCGCCGGCTGCCAACGCCCGGGCCGCGGCGTCGGCAGGACTCACGACCACGGGCACCGGCGTGACTTATCTGCTTTCGGACAACTATGGAACCGATCCGACGGTCGCGACCGGTGTCGGCGTCGCCTTGACGCGGCCTGGCGGCGGTGCGCTGAACTTTCTGACGAACCAGTATGTGACGATGGGCGGCGCGAAAGACGGCTGGGATCCGGTGCTCAATGACGCGACCTCGACCGGATCGCCGGGCGCAGGGTTGACGTCCTACCAGCGCCAGATCAATGCGACGTTCAAGGCATTTGCGCCTGGCGCGGTGCCTGTCACGCCCGGCAGATACAACGCAACCGCGCAGGTCATTGTCCGTGTCCAGTAAATCCGTCCGTAGCGCAAGCGCTGCCGCGCCCAGCGGCTTTCCCGTTCGCAGTGGATCCGGCTCGGGGCCGTCCGCCAGTCACGCGCTGCATGCACGGCGGCGCGCCAGTGCCTTGCGCGTTCTCACGGACTGGCTACCCGCCCGGAACGTCCTGCGCTCTCTTCGCCTCGCCGGTCTCGCATTCGCATTCGCAGCACTGCTCGCGGCCTCGCTGAGCCTGCCGGCTCATGCGGGCGTGACGCCGGTGGCA
Organism: Paraburkholderia sp. JHI2823; assembly: GCF_038900695.1. Classification (NCBI taxonomy): domain Bacteria; kingdom Pseudomonadati; phylum Pseudomonadota; class Betaproteobacteria; order Burkholderiales; family Burkholderiaceae; genus Paraburkholderia; species Paraburkholderia sp. JHI2823. Next base: position 106,775 of record NZ_JAYMRY010000013.1, read on the forward strand.
TCGCGCGTGATATTTCCCGCGGGCGATACCGAGCAATCGGTGCAGCTCTTCAATGTCAACAAATATCCCGTACTGGTTCAGGCGTGGATCGACGACGGCCGTATCGAAGCGGTACCCCAGGAATCAACCGCACCGTTCGTTACGCTGCCGCCAATCTTTCGCATGGGCGCAGGGGACCAGACCAGCCTGCGGATCATTCATTCCGGCGCGAAGCTGACGTCCGACCGGGAGTCGCTGTTCTGGCTCAACCTGTATGAGATCCCGGGCGTGCCGAAAAATCAGCCCGACAAGGCACAGAGCGTGATGGTCACGATGCGCACGCAGTACAAGGTCTTCGTGCGGCCGGCCGGACTGCCGTACGGAGCGCGCGAGCTGCCGAAACGTCTGACGTTCTCGCTGGCGAATGCCGGGGGCAAGCTCACGCTAAAGATCGACAACCCCACGCCCTACTACGCAACTTTCAACGCTGTTCTCGTCAAGATCGGCGGCCGCTCGCAGCAGATCACACCCGACATGGTGGCACCGCTTTCCGGCTCGACGCTCGAACTCGACCAGCTCGGCGCCGGGGCAGGCGAAACGGCCGAAGTCCGGTTTTCGCTGATCGACGACGACGGCAACCCCGTGGTCGAAAGCGTGAAGGCCACGATCGCGCCCTGACAGAGGGGCACCGGGTCAAGGGGGAGAGTGCCATCACCTCCATCACCCCGCAGATGACGTATCAGTTGCACGCGAGTGCCTGATAAACGAATGCCGCCCCGTGGGGCGGCATTTTGAGTCGACAGTCGCGAAGCAGCGCTTGCGACGACTGGAACTGAAAAGACTCGCTACGCTTTTACCGCACTCGCATCCCCGGCTTTGCACCGCAGTGCGGCTCGAGAATGTAAAGGCCCGGTTCCGCCTTCTCGTCGGTGGCCGACGCCGCGAGCACCATGCCTTCGGACATGCCGAACTTCATCTTGCGCGGCGCCAGGTTCGCGACCATCACGGTGAGCTTGCCCTTGAGATCCTCGGGCTTGTAGGCCGAGCGGATACCCGAGAACACGTTGCGCGTGCGGCCTTCGCCCACGTCGAGCGTGAGCTGCAGCAGCTTGTCCGAGCCCTCGACGACATTGCAATCCACGATCAGCGCCACGCGCAGGTCGATCTTCGCGAAGTCGTCGATGGAGATGACTTCGGGCTCGCCAGGCAGTTGCGGCTCTGCCTTCTTCGCTTCCTTGACGGCCTTCGACTTCTTGTTCGCATCGGCGGCTGCCGCGGCGGGCGCGTCAGTGGCCTGGAGCGAGTCGCGGTTCGCGGCCAGCAACGCTTCGATCTGCTTCGGATCGACGCGCGTCATGAGGTGCTTGTACGCGTTGATCGGGCGTTGCGAGGAGAGCGCCTTGCCCGCGTCGGCCCAGGTGAGCGGCTCGATCGCCAGGAACTGTTCGACGCCTTCGGCGAGCGTGGGCAGCACCGGCTTCAGCGCGAGCGAGAGCAGGCGGAACGCTTCGAGGCTCACGGAGCAGGTTTCGTGCAGCGCCGCCGCGTTGGCCGGATCCTTGGCCTGTTCCCACGGCTTGGCCGTATCGACGTAGCCATTCACCGCATCGGCAAGCTCCATCGTATGGCGCAGCGCGCGGCCGTATTCGCGCGCCTCGTAGTTCGCGGCGATCTGCGCAATCGCGGCGCGCAGTTGCTCGAGCAGCGGATGATTCATCGCGCTGTCCTGCACGCGGCCGTCGAAGCGCTTGATCAGGAAGCCCGCCGCGCGGCTCGCGATGTTGATGTACTTGCCGACGAGGTCGCTGTTCACGCGCGCCTGGAAATCATCGAGGTTCAGGTCGAGGTCTTCCATCGTGCTGTTGAGCTTTGCCGCGAAGTAATAGCGCAGCCACTCGGGGTTCAGGCCCGTGCTCACGTAGCTTTCCGCCGTGATGAACGTGCCGCGCGACTTCGACATCTTCGCGCCGTCCACGGTCAGGAAGCCGTGCGCGAACACGTTGGTCGGCGTGCGGTGGCCCGAGAACTGCAGCATGGCCGGCCAGAACAGCGTGTGGAAGTACAGGATGTCCTTGCCGATGAAGTGGTACTGCTCGGTCTTCGAGCCGGGCCTTACCCACGCCTCGAAGTCGATGCCGCGCTTCTCGCAAAGGTTCTTGAAGCTCGCGTAATAGCCCACCGGGGCGTCGAGCCACACGTAGAAGTACTTGCCCGGCGCGCCCGGAATTTCGAAGCCGAAGTACGGCGCGTCGCGCGAGATGTCCCAGTCGGCGAGTTTCGATTCGCCCGACTCGCCGAGCCACTCGCGCATCTTGTTGGTCGCTTCCGGCTGCGCGAGCCCGCTCACCCAGCCGCGCAGGAAGTCTTCGCAGCGCGGGTCGGAGAGGCGGAAGAAGTAGTGCGTCGAGGTCTTGCGGATGGGCGTGGCGCCCGAAACCACCGAGTACGGATTCTTCAGATCGGTGGGCGCATAGGTCGAGCCGCACACTTCGCAGCTGTCACCGTACTGGTCCTTCGCGCCGCACTTCGGGCACTCGCCCTTGATGAAGCGATCCGGCAGGAACATGTTCTTGACCGGGTCGTAGGCCTGCTCGATGTCGCGCGTGTCGATCAGGCCGGCTTCCTTGAGCGCCAGATACACCGACTCGGAGAGCACGCGGTTTTCTTCGGAGTCCGTCGAGTAGTAGTTGTCGAACGACACGCCAAAACTGTCGAAGTCGCGCTTGTGCTCCTGCCATACGCGCGCGATCAACTGCTGCGGCGTGACGCCTTCCTTCTCGGCGCGCAGCATGACGGGCGTGCCGTGCGTGTCGTCGGCACCGACGTAGTAGACCTCGTGGCCATGCATTCGAAGCGCGCGAACCCAGATGTCCGTCTGGATGTACTCGACCAGATGGCCGATGTGGATCTGCCCGTTGGCATAGGGCAGAGCAGACGTGACGAGAATCTGGCGGCGGCCACTTTGATTGGCATGCGCGCCGGCTGCTGCGAGGTCGGTGGCGGGTGCTGACATAAATGAGGAGAAGTCCGATGTTGCAGGGGGAAAGGGCGATTTTAGCAGGGCAGACGCACCCCCGTTCAGCCGGCGGCTGAGCGCTCGCATGCGATTTGGGTAGAGACAGCACGCCCGCTCGGGCAACGGAGAAGCCGCATTGCAAAAAGCGGCCAAAAAAAAACCGGGGCAGTATGGCCCCGGAGCAACAACGACAAGAGGAGAATGGTGACGCGGCGGCGCTGCCGCACACGTACCGTAAACAAAGACAGCGCGGTTTCCGGAGAGTTCGAAAATTTTTTCGATTCCCTGGCAGCGTTTCCAGACGAGGCGTTGATGGCCGTCCAGCAGCGGGTCCGAAGCGGCCCTGCTGCCGCTCCGAATGCGCAATGCAAGCGGGACGGCATCGCTGCCGTCCCGTCGATGTGTCGCCTTTAGCTGTCGCCTCTAGCCAGCGGCTGTGCCGGGCAGCCTCAGCCCTGATGCTGCGCCGTGGCGCGCAGATAGATTTCGACGCGGCGGTTCGCGGCGCGGCCCGCCTCGGTGTTGTTGTCGGCGACCGGTTGCGTGTCGCCGCGGCCGTCGGCCGCCATGCGCTGCATCTGAATGCCGCGCGAGGCGAGGTAGTTCACGACGCTCTGCGCGCGATTGACCGACAGCGTTTGATTGTAGGCGGAGGAGCCCGTGTTATCCGTATGGCCTACCACCTGCGCGACGACTTCCGGGTTCTGCTGGAGCGTCTGCGCGACCTCGTCGAGCACCGGCGCGAACGACGGCTTGATCGCATAGCTGCTGGTGTCGAACGTCACGTTGCTCGGGATGTTGAGCTTGAGCGAGCCGTCCGGCTGCTCGGTGATCTGGGTGCCGGTGCCCTTGGTCGCGCCCGAGAGCTTGTTGTGGATCGCGTTCCAGTTGTAGCCCGTGATGCCGCCGACCAGTGCACCCGCGCCCGCGCCGATCGCCGCGCCCTTGCCGCCGCCGAAGATCGCGCCGATGGCGGCGCCCGTACCGGCGCCCACACCCGTGCCGAGCGCCGTATTGGTGCCCTGCTGGGTCGCGCAGCCGGCGACGAGCGCGCCGGCAACGGCGAAGACGGAGAGGCGGGTCAGGATTCTTGTGTTCATTTGCTTTCCTTTCTTGAGTGGAACCAGGCCGGCCGTGGCGTTCGCGGCCCCGCTTGCGAACAGGGTCTTCGATGCGCGCACGGCGGCAGCTACTACAATGACGCCTTGAGGATTGCGCCGCCAGGCGCTCTCGCGGCCGCATTCCAGCAGCCTTGAGAGCGCCTTTGGCGCGCGCAAACGATGCTGCCGCGAAGCGTGCCTTCCCGGCCGGATTTGCGCAATGCAGCTTAACAATTTCTTTCGATTTCCGGCGCGTACGCGATCACTCCTCGCTGCGATGAGCGCTTACGCGAACCGGCATTCTCCCCACGGAGTTTCAATGAGCATAGACCGGGCTTTGATCGACGCCGCGCTCGCGGCCTTGACGGATCCGAACACGGGCCATCCCTACACGGTGGCCAAGGGCGTACGCAACGTCAGCGTCGAAGGCGACACGGTCGGCGTGGAGATCGTGCTCGGCTATCCCGCGAAGAGCCAGTTCGACGCCGTGCGCAAGCAGGTCGAAGCGGCGCTCGCCGCCGTGCCGGGCGTGCAGGCAAGCCGCGTCGCCGTGCGCAGTGAGATTACCGCGCATACGGTGCAGCGCGGCGTGAAGCTGCTGCCCAACGTCAAGAATATCGTCGCCGTGGCGTCGGGCAAGGGCGGCGTGGGCAAGAGCACGACCGCCGTCAACCTCGCGCTCGCGCTCGCGGCCGAAGGCGCTTCTGTCGGCGTGCTCGACGCGGACATTTACGGCCCCTCGTTGCCGATGATGCTCGGCATTGAGGGCCGCCCCGAGTCGCCCGACGGCCAGTCGATGAATCCGCTCGAAGGTCACGGCGTGCAGGCCAACTCGATCGGCTTTCTGATCGAGCAGGACAATCCGATGGTCTGGCGCGGCCCGATGGCCACCTCAGCGCTCGAGCAACTGCTGCGGCAGACGAACTGGCGCGAGCTCGACTATCTCGTGGTGGACATGCCGCCCGGCACCGGCGACATCCAGCTCACGCTTTCCCAACGCGTGCCCGTGACCGGCGCCGTGATCGTCACGACGCCGCAGGACATCGCGCTGCTCGACGCGAAGAAGGGCCTCAAGATGTTCGAGAAAGTGGGCATTCCGATTCTCGGCATCGTCGAGAACATGGCCGTGCACATCTGCTCGAACTGCGGTCAGGCCGAACATATCTTCGGTGCGGGCGGCGGCGAGCGCATGGCGAAGGAGTACGGCGTCGAAGTGCTGGGCAGCCTTCCGCTCGACATCGCCATTCGCGAGCAGGCCGATTCGGGCAACCCCACCGTGGTGGCCGCGCCGCAGGGGCCGGTGGCGGAAATCTATCGCGCGATCGCGCGGCGCGTGGCAATCCAGATCGCCGAGCGAGCCCGCGACATGACCTCGAAGTTCCCGACCATCGTCGTGCAGAACACCTGAATTCCTGCGCATCCAGAGGCCTGGCCGGTTCCCGCGCATGGGGACAGATAGGCGCGCGGCGCGGCGCGTGCGCGGTATCATGTGGGCTTCATCGGGTCCGGTGTGGCGGGAGCAACGGGGCTGCCGCCGGCCGGCAAGAGGATCGCATGGATAAAGGACACGACAGGCAAGCGGGGAACGCGCACGTCGTACGGGTGAGGGCCCTCGTGGCGCTCGTGGCACTCGGCGGCGGCATGCTGCTAGCGGGCTGCACGAGCTTCATGGGCCAGCAGGAGAAGCGCGCGAGCGCGCAGCTGTTGCCGACGGTCGGCAGCCAGGCGCGCGGCACCGTGTCGTTCGTCGAGCACTCGGACGGCGTGCAGGTGAGCTACAACCTCGCGGGCCTGCCGCCCGACAGCGATCACGCACTGCAGGTGCACGAACGCGGCGACTGCAACGCCATCGATGCATCGAGCGCCGGCCCCGTGTTCGCCCCCGCCGCCGAGCGCCTGAAGCCGGGCGCGCGCGTCGAGGGCGACCTCGGCAACATCCATGCGGATTCGAATGGCGTGGCGACCGGCTTTATCGTCGCACCCGACGTTTCGCTCGACGGCGTGCGCTCCGTGCTGCAGCGCGCCGTGATCGTGCATCGCGATCCGATCGACCCCTATGCGTATCCGCAGCGCGGTACGGGTCCGGCGCTCGCGTGCGGGCTGATCCGCGCCCAGTGAGCGTGGCGCCATGCCACATCGGCTCGCGCCGGGCCACCGGAAGGCGACCGCCAGGCGACCAGCAGGCGACCCGAAATCCACCGGAAGACCAACCGAGGCCGCGTGAGCGCCAGCAATCATGCGGGTTTGCGCGCTACGGCCGCGCCACCGGCTGCATCCATCCCGGCAGCGTCAAACGCAGTTCCCGGCACGCCGATCCACATCGCGTAAAATAGGCGCCTTTCGCACGCGGCGAGTGCCCGATGGGGCCATCCGCATGCCTTCCCGACCCGATTTTTCCTCGTACGTAGCGAACATGGCAATCAAGTCCGACAAGTGGATCCGGCGCATGGCCGAAGAGCAGAAGATGATCGAGCCGTTCGTGCGCGATCAGGTCCGTATGTCGGAGGACGGCCGCAAGATCGTGAGCTACGGAACGTCGAGCTACGGCTACGACATCCGCTGCGCCGACGAATTCAAGATCTTCACGAACATCAACTCCACGATCGTCGATCCGAAGAACTTCGACGAAAAGTCGTTCGTCGACTTCAAGGGCGATGTCTGCATCATTCCGCCCAATTCGTTCGCGCTCGCGCGCACGGTCGAGTATTTCCGCATTCCGCGCAACGTCCTGACCGTGTGTCTGGGCAAGTCCACCTACGCGCGCTGCGGGATCATCGTGAACGTCACGCCGTTCGAGCCCGAGTGGGAGGGCTATGTGACGCTCGAATTCTCGAATACGACACCATTGCCTGCCAAAATCTACGCGAACGAGGGTGTTGCCCAGGTGCTGTTCTTCGAAAGCGACGAGGTCTGCGAGGTCTCTTACGCGGATCGCGGCGGCAAGTATCAAGGCCAGCACGGCGTCACCCTGCCGAAGACCTGACGCACACAGGCCCTGCCACCGGACACAACGACATACGGGGACCGCTGCGCGTCATATGCAGCGGTCGTTTCTTTTGGAGAATCGCCCATGAAGTTTCGTTTTCCCGTCGTCATCATCGACGAAGATTTCCGCTCCGAGAACATCTCGGGTTCCGGCATCCGGGCACTCGCCGAAGCCATCGAGAAAGAGGGCGCGGAAGTCCTCGGGCTGACGAGCTACGGCGACCTCACGTCGTTCGCGCAGCAGTCGAGCCGCGCGGCGTGCTTCATCCTCTCGATCGACGACGACGAGCTGTTGCCCTACGTCGAAGGCTCCGACGAGGAAGCGCCCGAGCACGCGCCCGCCATCGTCGCGCTGCGCGCGTTCATGGAAGCGGTGCGCAAGCGCAACTCGGACATCCCCATCTTCCTGTACGGCGAAACCCGCACCTCGCGCCATCTGCCCAACGACATCCTGCGCGAGCTGCACGGCTTCATCCACATGTTCGAGGACACGCCGGAGTTCGTGGCGCGCCACGTCATTCGCGAAGCGCGGGTGTATCTCGACGCGCTGGCGCCGCCGTTCTTCAAGGAGCTGGTCAAGTACGCCGACGAAGGCTCGTACTCGTGGCACTGCCCGGGCCACTCGGGCGGCGTGGCGTTCCTGAAGAATCCGCTCGGGCAAATGTTCCACCAGTTCTTCGGCGAGAACATGCTGCGCGCGGACGTCTGCAACGCGGTCGAGGAACTCGGCCAGCTGCTCGACCACACGGGCCCGGTCGCGGCCTCGGAGCGCAACGCGGCGCGCATCTTCAGCGCGGACCACGTGTTCTTCGTGACCAACGGCACCTCCACGTCGAACAAGATCGTCTGGCACGCCACCGTGGCGCCGGGCGACATCGTGCTCGTGGACCGCAACTGCCACAAGTCGATCCTGCACGCGATCACGATGACGGGCGCGATCCCCGTGTTCCTCACGCCTACGCGCAACAACTTCGGCATCATCGGCCCGATTCCGCGCGACGAGTTCAAGCCGGAAAACATCCGCAAGAAGATCGAGGCGAACCCGTTCGCCCGTGAAGCGCTCGAGAAGAACCCGAACCTCAAGCCGCGCATCCTCACGATCACGCAAAGCACCTATGACGGCGTGATCTACAACGTCGAGATGATCAAGGACCTGCTCGGCGACATGCTCGACACGCTGCACTTCGACGAAGCGTGGCTGCCGCACGCCGAATTCCACGAGTTCTATCAGGACATGCATGCGATCGGCGCGGGCCGTCCGCGCACGAAGGCGCTGGTGTTCGCGACGCACTCGACGCACAAGCTGCTCGCCGGCATCTCGCAGGCCTCGCAGATCGTGGTGCAGGACTCGGAGGACAGCACGTTCGACCGTCACCGCTTCAACGAGGCGTACCTCATGCACACGTCCACGAGCCCGCAGTACGCGATCATCGCGTCGTGCGACGTGGCCGCCGCGATGATGGAAGCGCCCGGCGGCCCCGCGCTGGTGGAAGAGTCGATCGCCGAGGCGCTCGACTTCCGCCGCGCGATGCGCAAGGTAGACGCCGAATACGGCGCCGACTGGTTCTTCCAGGTCTGGGGCCCGGACGACCTGGCCGAGGAAGGCATCGGCTCGCGCGAAGACTGGATGCTGCGCCCGAACGACCACTGGCACGGCTTCGGCGCGCTGGCCGAGAACTTCAACATGCTCGATCCGATCAAGGCGACCATCGTCACGCCGGGTCTGGACGTGGACGGCGAATTCGGCGAGACGGGCATTCCGGCCGCGATCGTCACGAAGTACCTGGCCGAGCACGGCATCATCGTCGAGAAGACGGGTCTGTACTCGTTCTTCATCATGTTCACGATCGGTATCACGAAGGGCCGCTGGAATTCGATGGTCACCGAACTCCAGCAGTTCAAGGACGACTACGACAACAACCAGCCGCTCTGGCGCGTGCTGCCCGAGTTCGTCGCGCAGCATCCGATGTACGAGCGCGTCGGCCTGCGCGACCTGTGCCAGCAGATCCACAGCGTCTACCGCGCCAACGACATCGCGCGCCTCACGACCGAGATGTACCTCTCGAGCATGGAGCCCGCGATGAAGCCTTCCGACGCCTTCGCGAAGCTCGCCCACCGCGAGATCGACCGCGTGCCGGTCGACGAACTGGAAGGCCGCGTCACGTCGATCCTGCTCACCCCGTATCCCCCGGGCATTCCGCTGCTGATTCCGGGCGAGCGCTTCAACAAGACGATCGTGAATTACCTGAAGTTCGCGCGCGAGTTCAACGAGCGCTTCCCGGGCTTCCACACCGACATCCACGGGCTCGTGGGCGAGACCATCAACGGCCGCATCGAGTACTTCGTGGATTGCGTGCGCGACTGAGCGCCCGAGGGAGAGGAATGTCAGGCGGTTCATCGGCGCGGTTTGCGCGCTCCTTCACCGCGATCGTGTTCGCGCTTTCGGTTGCCACGGCTTTGCTGGCCGTGGCGCCGGGCGCGCGCGCGGAAGTCGCGGCGGCCGATCCGATCGACACGGGCATGCGCGCGTGCCTTGCGCGCGCCGACCGTTCCTCGACGGCCGGGCAGATCCAGTGCATGGACGACGCGCGCAGCGCATGGCGCGCGGCCGCCGATACGGCGCTTGCGCAACTCGTCGTGAATCTGCCGCCCGCGCGGCAAAAGCGCTGGCGGTCGAGCCAGCAGAAGTGGGTGGCCTGGCGCGACGCCGAGGACACCATGCTCGGCGCCGTGTTCGCGACGACGAGCGGGAGCACGTATCAGCTTTACGAGGCCGACATGCGGCTGCAGCCGGTGCGCGAGCGTGCGCTCGCGCTGCGCAAGGCGGCGGCGGCCGACGGCGACCCGCCCCGTGTACGCGCCTGCAGCGCCGACGCGCGCTGTGAGCACGCGAGCTACGGCCTGAACCGCTATTACCGTCAGCTCTATGCCCGCATGCCGAAGCACGCACGGCCGACGCTCGCGCGCGCGCAGCGCGACTGGCGCGCCTATCGCGACGCGACCACGCCGCTCATCGACGAGCGTGCGCGGCTCGACCTGCTAGGCGGGCGCCTCGCGACCTTGAAGCGCCTGGCGGAGATGGTGAACAACCACTGAAGCCGCGTCGTCAGTCGATGATGAACTGCTCCGGCGCGCGCGCCGGTAGCGAGGTGGGCTCGCCCATGAGGTCGTGCAACGCGACCTCGATGCCCGCCGACATCATGTTGAGCGCGAGGTCGTTGTCCTCGGTGCCGAACGGGTCTTCGATCTGCGAGGCGATGGCTTCGTGAGCCATGAACGCATAGGCCACGAACACGGCGAAGACCGGCGTGAGCGCGCCGATGCTATCGACGAGGCCGAACGGCAGCAGCGCGCAGAAGAAGTACACCGTGCGATGAATCATCACCGTATAGGCGAACGGCAGCGGCGTGGAGACGATGCGCTCGCAACCGCCGATTACATCTGAAATGCCATTGAGATTGTGCTCGAACGCTAGCACCGCGTAGCCGTCGAGGCGGCCTTCGCTCGCCTCGCGCTGGACCCATTCGGACGCGCACAGCATGAGCGTGGCCGGGCGAAAGCGCGAGGCCATCACGCGCGCGAACAGCGCCGGTGGCAGGCGCGCTTCGAGGTCGGCGCGCGGATCGGTGCTGCGCAGCTGATGGCGCAGCGCGTGCGGCAGCGCGGCGAGCAGCCCGACAAGCTCGCGGGCGCGTTCGCGCGTCGCGGCTGCATCGCCGCTGCGCGGGAGCGTGAGCGCCTCGCGCGTGAGCGAGCGCGTCTCGTTGAGCATTTGCCCCCAGAGCTTGCGCCCTTCCCAGTAGCGGTCGTAGCTCGCGCTGTTGCGAAAGCCGAGAAACACCGCGAGCGCGATCCCGATCAGCGAGAACGGCACGGTGCTCAGGTTCACCGTGACCTTGAGGATGTGATCGTGCACGGCCACTGCGACGATCGAGATGCACAGCACGATGAACAGGCGCGGCAGAAGCTGCGGCAGCACGGAGCCGCGCCAGGCGAGCAGCATGCGGAACCAGTGGAGATGCGGGCGGACGATCATCGGGGTGGTAGTTGGGGCAAGGGCGAACGGGGCCAGCGTCGAGCCGCGGCGGTGGCGACCGACGGGGCAAAGCGTCAGTATGGCGCGGGATCATAGGCCATGGCGCGTACGTGCCTGGCGCACACCTGCCGAGCTTTCCCGGGGGTACAGCGCGTGCTCGTATGTTGCGGCGCCCCAAAAACAAACCGGGCGCGCGACGTTGTCAGTCACGCGCCCGGTTGGCGCTCGTGCGGGCCCCGGTCAGGCCCGCTGCGTTGCGCTTACTTGAGCGCCGCGCGCGCCGCGGCGATGGCCGCACGCACCTGCTCGGGCGCGGTGCCGCCCGGGTGGTTGCGCGCCGAGACCGAGCCCTCGAGCGTCAGCACTTCGAACACGTCCTCGCCGAGCAGATGCGAAACAGCCGGCAATTCGCGGCGCATTTCGTCGAGCGTGAGGTCGGCGAGATCGCAGTTGCGGTCCACGCAGATGCGCACCGCGTGTGCCACGGCTTCGTGCGCGTCGCGGAACGGCAGGCCCTTCTTCACGAGGTAGTCGGCAAGGTCGGTGGCCGTCGAGAAACCTTGCAGCGCCGCCGCGCGCATCGCTTCGGCCTTCACGGTGATGCCCGCGACCATCTCGGCGAAGATGCGCAGCGTGTCGGCAACGGTGTCGACCGTGTCGAACAGCGGCTCCTTGTCTTCCTGGTTGTCCTTGTTGTACGCGAGCGGCTGGCCCTTCATCAGCGTGAGGAGCGCCATGAGATGGCCGTTCACGCGGCCGGTCTTGCCACGCGCGAGTTCCGGAACGTCGGGGTTCTTCTTCTGCGGCATGATCGAGGAGCCGGTGCAGAAGCGATCGGCGAGATCGATGAAGCCCACGCGCGGGCTCATCCACAGCACCAGCTCTTCCGAGAAGCGCGAGACGTGCGTCATCACGAGTGCGGCGGCCGCCGTGAATTCGATCGCGAAGTCGCGGTCGGAGACGGCGTCGAGCGAGTTCGCGCAGATGCCGTCGAAGCCGAGCGTCTTCGCCACGGCGAAACGGTCGATTGGGTAGCTCGTGCCCGCGAGCGCCGCGGCGCCCAGCGGCAGACGGTTCACGCGCTTGCGGCAATCGACCATGCGCTCGGCGTCGCGGGTGAACATCTCCACGTAGGCGAGCAGGTGATGGCCGAACGTGACCGGCTGCGCCACCTGCAAGTGCGTGAAGCCGGGCATGATCGTGCCCGCGTGCTGCTCGGCGAGGTCGAGCAGCGCGCCGCGCAGGTCGCCGAGCAGGCCGCCGATGCGGTCGATCTCGCCGCGCAGCCACAAGCGGATGTCGGTCGCGACCTGGTCGTTGCGCGAGCGGCCCGTGTGCAGGCGCTTGCCCGCGTCGCCGATCAGGGCCGTGAGGCGCGCTTCGATGTTCAGGTGCACGTCTTCGAGATCGAGTTGCCATTCGAACTCGCCGCGCTCGATTTCACCCTTGATTTTCGCCATGCCGCCCTGGATGGCGGCGAGGTCGTCGGCGGAGATGATCTTCTGCGCGGCCAGCATCGACGCGTGCGCCAGCGACCCCTCGATATCGACGAGCGCGAGACGCTTGTCGAAGAAGACCGACGACGTGTAGCGCTTGACCAGCTCCGACATGGGTTCGGAGAAGCGAGCCGACCAGGCTTCGCCTTTTTTGTGCAGTTGGGAGGTCATGGTGATGAGAGCGGTGAGCGATGGGAAAGCGGGCCGCGCAGCCTCGCGCAAAACACGGCGCACGGCGGGAAAGGCGTCAATTTTACCATCGGCGCGGGCGGCGGCCGGCGCTGGGAGCCGGGCGAGGGGCGTGCGGGCGCGGCGAGGGCGCGCGCCGGGCCGGTTGACGAGCGGCAGGCCCGCGAGCGAGCGCCGGTTTTACAGCCGCACCAGCACCACCAGCTTGAGGTCCTCGCGGTGCGCGGGCTTGAGGGTGATCTGGTCGTAAGCGATGCGGCCGTGGCGTGGATGATTGAACTCGCGCCGGCCGCCTTCGCGCTCGAACACGTCCTGCGAGGCCCAGAAGCGCGCGAACTCGTCGCTCGCGGCGATCAGCGAATCGACCAGCGCGCGCGTGGGTGCGTCGTTCAGATGCCGGATCGAATCGGCGCGGAACTCGGCGGCCAGACGCCGCGCACGCGTTTCCCAGTCGACGATCAACTCGCGCCCGAGCGGTTCGGTGAACGTGAAGCGCAGCAGGTTGCGGTCGTGCTCGCCGTCGAGCCAACCGGTGAAGAGGTCCGCCGCGTGCGCGTTCCAGGCGAGTGCGGTCCACTGGCGGTCGAGCACGTAGGCGGGGGCGTCCACGAGCTTCACCGTCTGCAGCAGCGTGGCGGGCGCGTCGGCGGCGGTGGCCGGATCGGGCTCGGCGGGGTCGCGCTGCGCGGCCAGTTCGAACAGATATGCGCGCTCGGCGCGCGAGAGCCGCAGCGCGACGGCGATGCGCGCGAGCGCATCCGCCGAGGCGGAGACGGGGCGACCTTGCTCGATCCACGTGTACCAGGTCGGACTCACGCCACACAGTTGCGCCACCTCTTCGCGGCGCAGGCCGGGCGTGCGGCGGCGCGGGCCCGGCGGCAAGCCGACCTCCTGCGGCGAAAGCCGCTCGCGATGGGCGCGGATGAATTCACCGAGGGCGCGCGCGGGTGTCGCGTCGAGAGTTTTGCCGGCGGCGGCGGGCGTGTCGAGGCTCATTGGCGTAGGGCAGGTGGCGGTGATACCAGAATAATCGCTTAACTTGTACTGGTACAGAACGGGCCCTATTGTAGCGTCTGACGAGGCGACGGGCCGCCGCGTCAGCCCGCCCGAAGATGGCCGAAGCCCCGGCACGCAGCGCTCGACGCTTCGCGCCCCGCATAACGAGCCGCACGAGAACCCGCAAAACAACCCGCAAAAGGAGCATGCGATGAAGCATCACGATCAGGTCGCCGACGCATTCGGCTCGACTGCTGCCGCTTACCTCACGAGCCAGGTCCACGCGAGCGGCGCGGACCTGGAGAACCTCTCTGCGACCTTCGCGGCCACCTGCGGCAATGCGACGGTGCTGGACATGGGTTGCGGCGCCGGCCACGCGAGCTTCGCGGTGGCGCCGCACGTGCGCGAAGTCGTGGCCTACGACATCGCCCCGCAGATGCTCGCCACGGTCGAGGCCGCCGCGAAAGCGCGCGGCTTGACGACGGTGCGTACGCAGCAGGGCGCGGCGGAGACGCTGCCGTTTGCCGATGCGTCGTTCAACTGGGCCGTGAGCCGCATGAGCGCGCATCATTGGCGCGACGTGCCGCGCGCGCTGGCCGAGGTGCACCGCGTGCTCAAGCCGGGCGGCCGGCTGAAGTTCATCGACATCGCGGGCATCGACGATCCGCTTTACGACACGCATATCCAGGCGATCGAGTTGTTGCGCGACGCCTCGCACATTCGCGACTACCGCGCCGACGAATGGATCGCGATGCTCGACGCCGCCGGATTCGATGCGAACGTGAGCGAGCGCTGGCGCATCGCGCTCGACTTCGATTCGTGGGTGGCGCGCATGCGAACGCCTGCCGAACGGGTGACGGCGATTCGCTCGATGTGGGAGCGTGCGCCCGATGAAGTGCGTCAATACTTCGATGTGCAGAGCGATTATTCCTTCAAGCTCGACGCGCTCATGATCGAGGCGACGCGGAGGGATTGAGACGCGCGAGGCGAAAGGAAAAACGGCGTCGTGCCCGCCAGGGCACGACGCCGTTTTTGAACAACGAGTCAGCGCAGCGCGAGTGTCAACCCGTATTGCGCAGCCCCGCCGCAATCCCGTTGATCGTCAGGTGAATGCCGCGCCGCACGCGCGGGCTCGGGTCACCGGCGCGATACCGCTTGATCAGCTCGACCTGCATGTGATTCAAAGGATCGAGATAAGGGAAGCGGTTCTTGATCGAACGCGCGAGCAGCGGGTTGTCGGCGAGCCGCTCGCTCGCGCCCGTGATCTCGCCGAGCACCTTCGTCGTGCGTTCCCACTCGGCCACGATGCGCTCGAACACGTGCTTGCGCAGCTTCTTGTCCGTCACCAGTTGCGCGTAACGCGACGCCACCGCGAGGTCGGTCTTCGCGAGCGTCATGTCCATGTTCGAGAGCAGGTTCGAGAAGAACGGCCAGCTCTTGTACATCTTCTTGAACATCGCAAGACGTCGCGCGCGCTCGGCGTCGCTGCCCGCGTCGTCGAGATATGACGACACCGCGCTGCCGAAGCCGTACCAGCCGGTGATCAGCAAACGGCATTGGCCCCACGAGAAGCCCCACGGAATCGCACGGAGGTCGTCGATCTTGCGGTTCTTCGGGTCCTGCAGCTTGCGCGAGGCGGGGCGGCTGCCGATGTTCAGCTCCGCGATCTCGGTGATCGGCGTCGAGGCGAAGAAGTAGTCGGTGAAACCCGGCGTCTCGTAGACGAGCGAGCGATAAGCGGCCATCGCCGCGTCGGAGAGCGTTTGCATCGTCTCTTCGAACGCGGGCAATTCGTCCGGCGCGTTGTCGACGTTGCCGCCCATCGGCAACAGCGTGGCTTCGAGCGTCGCCGCGATCACCGTTTCGAGGTTGCGGCGGCCGATTTCCGGATTGCCGAACTTGCTCGCGATGACTTCGCCCTGCTCGGTCAGACGGATCTGGCCTTCCACCGTGCCCGGCGGCTGCGAGAGGATGGCGTTGTAGGTCGGGCCGCCGCCGCGTCCCACCGTGCCGCCGCGGCCGTGGAACAGACGCAGCGTGATGCCGCGATCCTTGAACAGCGCGACGAGCGCGAGTTCCGCGCGGTAAAGCTCCCAGTTCGAGGTGAGGAAGCCGCCGTCCTTGTTGCTGTCCGAATACCCGAGCATGATTTCCTGCTCGTTGCCCTGGTGCTCGACGATGCCGTCCATGCCCGGCAGCGCGAGCAGGTCGCGCATGATGTGCGGGGCGTGGCGCAAGTCGGGGATCGTTTCGAAGAGCGGAATCACCATCAGCGCGGCCTTCGCGGGATCTTCCACGTGGCCGAGGCGTCCGCTCAAGAGGCCGGTTTCCTTTTGCAGCAGCATCACTTCGAGCAGGTCGGAAACCGTTTCGGTGTGCGAGATGATGTAGTTGCGCACCGCGCGCGCGCCGAACTTCTCGCGCGTCACGCGCGCCATCTCCAGCACGCCCAGCTCGCTCTTCACGAGATCCGAATAGTCGAGCCAGGGCGAGCGCAACGTGCGCGGCTCGGCGAGCTGCGCGAGCAGCACGATCTGCTTGTCTTCTTCGGAGAGCGAAGCATAGTCGGCTTCCACGCCCGCGCGCGCGAGCAGCTCCGTGATCACGGCCTCGTGGATGTCCGAGCTCTGGCGCAGGTCGATGGACGCGAGATGGAAGCCGAACACGTCGACGGCGCGCATGAGCGGCGCGAGGCGCGGCGTGGCGAGCGAAGCGCCGTGGTGCTCGGCGAGCGAGTCCATGAGGATATGCAGGTCGCGCGAGAACTCGCCAGCGTCGGCATAGGGCGTGGCGCGCACGGGCGCGGCGTTGCGGCCGGCGCTGCGCACCGCCACCACGCCTTCGCCGAGGCGCACGCGCGCGCTCGCGGCAAGGCGCGTGTAGACGCCGATCAGCGCGCGGCGATACGGCTCGTCCACGCGGTGCGGCGACTTGTCGGGCGAGGCTGCGGCCAGCGCCTTGAGTTCGTCGCTCGCCCCGGCGAGCAGGTCCGACACCGAAAGCTCGGCGCCCAGCCGGTGCACTTCGTCCAGGTAATGCTGCAGGATCACCTGCGCCTGGCGCTCGCTGGCCTCTTCGAGCGTGGCGGCCGTGACGTTCGGATTGCCGTCGCGGTCGCCGCCGATCCAGCTGCCCATCTGGAAGAACGCGGGTAGGCGTGCCGAAATGCCGTGCTCCTTCAACTGTGTTTCGATCTCGCCGTAGAGCGCGGGAATCTCGGTCAGGAAGGTCGTGTGGTAGTACGAAAGTGCGTTCTCGATCTCATCGCCCACGGTCAGCCGCGAGTCGCGCAGCATGCGGGTTTGCCACAGCGAGGTCACGCGCGCGCGCAAGAGGGACTCGTTGTGCTCCAGCTCGCGATGCGTGAGCGGCTGATCGCGTTCGGCGAGCAGCCGCGCGATGTCGTGCTGCGAGTCGAGTGTGCTCTTGCGCTGCACTTCGGTCGGGTGCGCGGTGAGCACGGGCACGATCAGCGCGTCGTTGAAGAACTGCTGTAGCACGGGCGTGGCTGCCGCACCGGCTTGTGCGAGGCGTTCGAGCGAGTGCGCAATGGTGCCGGCCTGCGGCGCCGAGCCCGCGAGGTCGTGAATGCGTCGACGGCGGTTGCGGTGGCGGTCTTCGGCGATATTCGCGAGATGCGAAAAGTAGCTGAACGCGCGCACGACCGTTACGGTCTCTTCGGGCGAGAGCGCGCGAAGCTGCCGGTCGAGCGCCTGGGCGTCGGCGATGTCGTCCTCGCGGCGAAAGCGCACGGCGGTCTTGCGAATGCTTTCGACGACGTCGAACACGGCATCGCCTTCCTGCTCGCGCAGCACCTCGCCAAGCACGCGGCCGAGATAGCGGATGTCCTCGAAGAGCGGCTGGTCCTTGTCGTCGCGCGCGCGGCCGTTGCGCGAGGTGCCGGCGGCTTTCCCCGCGGCAGAGGCCGCTTTCGTCGCTTTGGTGGCTTTCACGCCTTTCGGCGCCTTCACTGTCTTTGCGGTCTTTGCGGTCTTCGCTGCTTCGAGCGCCTCGGCGGCCTGCGTGGTCCGGCCCGCAGGTTTGGTGCCGGTGGATTTCGTGGTCTTCGTGGTCTTCGCTGTTTTCGCCGGTTTCGTGGACGGCGCGGCCACTGCGGCCTTGGAAGTAGCGTTCTGCGATGCGGTGTTGCGGCGCTCTGCGCGCGCCGAGCCTGAAGACTTCACGATGTTTTCCTTGAGGCTTGCCAGGATTTGGACAGGTTGATCGGAGACTGCCAACTGCATGGCCGCGGCGCGTGCCGGGCCGGGTACTTCGGGTGCAACCTGGGACGGGCGGAAGGTGCCACCCTGCGCGAGCCATGCGGATGTTGCAGAGACGGCGCGGGCCGCCAGTGGCGGTGCGCCGGGGGCAGGCCCTGCTGGGGAGACTGCGCCGCTGCGACGGCGAGCGCAAGCCCGAAGCTCGCACGGCCATTGCCGGGCCGCTTGTGCCGGCTTGTGCCGCATAGGCGCCAGGTCCGCACGCGAGCGGCGTGCGGCGTCTTCGGGCCGCCACGCGCGTGGCGTGTTGCCAGTGGCGAGGCGGACCGTGCTCTACCGAATCAATCACACACGGTAAGCGCCGATGCAGCGTTTGAGTCTCTTCCTTGCCGCCGCACGCTTCTTGTCAGCCTGTTCCTGCCGGAAGGCCATAAAAAGGGCGCGTGCTAACATTGCCTGTTATCCGATCCTGCTTTTCATCCCGTCATTCGATGCTGTTGCCATGAACTCCGAGACGTTATCCGCGCCCATGCCCCGCACGCTTGTGATCGCTTCGCGCGAGAGCCGCCTCGCGATGTGGCAGGCAGAGCATGTGCAAGCTGCGCTGCACAAATTATATCCAGCCTGCGACGTGAAAATTGTTGGAATGACGACACGCGGCGATCAAATTCTCGACCGCACGCTCTCGAAAGTCGGCGGTAAGGGACTTTTCGTCAAGGAGCTGGAGCAGGCACTGGCCGAAGGCCGCGCCGACCTCGCCGTGCACTCGCTCAAGGACGTGCCGATGGAGTTGCCCGAGGGTTTCACGCTCGCAGCCATCATGGAGCGCGAAGACCCGCGCGATGCGTTCGTCTCGAACGACTACGACTCGCTCGCGGCGCTGCCGCCGGGCAGCGTGGTGGGCACCTCGAGCCTGCGCCGCGAGTCGATGATCCGCGCACGCCATCCGCATCTCGATGTTAAGCCGCTACGCGGCAATCTCGACACGCGTCTGGCCAAGCTCGACCGCGGCGACTACGCCGCCATCATTCTCGCGGCCGCGGGCCTGAAGCGCCTTGGCCTCGGCGCGCGCATCCGCGCGCTCATCGAGCCCGACGACAGCCTGCCGGCGGCGGGTCAGGGCGCACTCGGCATCGAGATCCGCACTGGTCGCCCCGAGCTTGCCGCGTGGCTCGCGCCGCTGCACGACGATGCCACGGCAAAGGCCGTCGAAGCCGAGCGCATGGTTTCGCGCGCGCTGGGCGGCAGCTGCACGGTGCCGCTCGCTGCCTACGCGCAGTGGCAGGGCGGCAAGCTCGCGCTGCGCGCCACGATCGCCACGCCGGACGCGCGCCGCGTGCTGGCCGCGCAGGAAGCCAAGGCGGTGTCGACGGTCGACGAAGCCGTGGCGCTCGGCCGCCGCGTCGCCGACGACCTCGTTGCTCAGGGGGCGCTCGACATCGTGCGCACGCTCGCCGATGCGGCCCAGGGCGCCGACGGCCCGAACACGGCGCCTCAACACGACGGTGGCGCCACGAACGACCCCACCGGCCCGGGCGAAGGCCCGGCCCGCGCATGATGGCCGGCCCCTGGCAACCGCCCGGCAATGCCGGTCAGCCCGACGAGTGGGGCGGCCCAGGCGACGCCTCGACAGGCACGAAGCGCGCGCCGCTGGCAAGCGGCAATGGCGGCAGTGCGCCGTTTACCGTTGTCATTACCCGGCCGGCCGGTCAATCGGACGGGCTCGCCGGGCAACTGGCGCGGCATGGCATCCGCACGTTCGACTTCCCGCTCATCGCCATTGCGCCCGTGACCGACGACGCCCCGCTGCGCGCCGCGCTCGGCTCGCTCGAACGGTATGCGCTCGTCGTGTTCGTTTCCCCCAACGCCGTGGACCGCGCGTTTGCATGCTACGCCTCGGTCTCCTCGATCTGGCCGCCCGCGCTGCCGGTGGCCGTGGTCGGCCCGGCGAGCGTGGCCGCGCTCGAGCGTCATGGCGTGGCCGAGCCCGATCATCGCGTGGTGAGCCCGTCGGGCGCTGCCGACGAGGAGCCCGCGCGCTTCGATTCGGAGTCGCTCTATGCGGCGCTCGAGAATACGTTCGGTGCGGAGGCTTTCGCTGGCAAGCGTGTGCTGATCGTGCGCGGTGACGGCGGCCGCGAGTGGCTCGCCGAACGTCTGCGCGAAGCGGGCGCCGAAGTGGAGACCGTCGCGGCCTACCGCCGCATCGTGCCCGAGCCGCCCATCGCCGCCTGGACGCGGGTCCACGCGCTTCTCGAAGGTGCGCCGCACGCATGGCTCGTGACCAGTTCGGAAGGCGTGCGCAACCTCGACGAGCTCGCGCGCGAACATCTCACGGCGGGCGAAATCGTCGAGCTGCGCCACGCGCCGCTCGTCGCGCCGCACGCGCGGATCGCCGAGACGGCGCGCTCGATGGGTTTTGATAGGATTACGGTGTCCGGCGCGGGCGACGAACGCATCGTCGAGACGCTGCTAGGCCTCGCTTCTTCCGTTGTTCAACCGGTTCAGAACACTCCGGCCCAGGCGCCGGCCAACCCACGCATGACAGATTCGAACAACTCCAGCAGCACGTCAAACCAGGGTGCCGTCGCCACGGGGGCGTCGGCTTCCGGCAGCGCGCAGGCTTCGGGCAGCGCGTCGGCACGGCCGACCTATGCGTCGTCGGGCGCCGGTTCTTCCGCACCGCAGAGCCAGCCACCGGGCACGGCGCGGCGCGGGGCAGCCACGGCGCTGCTGTGGCTCGTCGTGGTGCTGGTCGCTGCGGGTTCGGGCGCGGGCGGCTATTGGCTCAATCGCAAGGTCGACCACCTCGGCATGCAGGCCATACAACGCCAGCAGGCCAGCGAGCAGCAGGCCGCGGCGCTGCGCGCGCGCGCCGACCAGGCGGTTGCGGGCACGCAGCAACTCGACAAACAGATCGCCCTGCTCGAAAGCAAGATCGCCGACGAGCAAACCGCGCAGCAGGCGCTCGCGCAGCAATACGCCGATCTCTCGAAGAGCCGCGACGACTGGACGCTCGCCGAAGTCGGCCAGATGCTCTCGAGCGCGAGCGAACAGCTCCAGCTCACCGGCAACACGCAGCTCGCGCTCTTCGCGCTGCAAAGCGCCGACACGCGCCTCGCCGCCTCGGACAACGCACAGGCCATCACCGTGCGCAAGGCGATCGCGCAGGACATCGACAAGCTAAAGGCCGCGCCGTCGACCGATCTGACAGGGCTCGCCATCAAGCTCGACACCGCGCTCGGCCAGATCGACTCGCTGCCGCTTTCGGGCGAGGCGATCGTCGCGCACACGAAGCCCGAAGCCGCTCAACCCGCCGATATCGCCAGGGTCGCCGCCGCGACCAACCAGCCGAAATGGAAGGTGTGGATCGACACGTTCGTCGACGGGGTGGGCAAGCAGGTCGCGAGCCTCGTGCAGGTGCGCCGCATCGACAACGCGGACGCCATGCTCGTCTCGCCCGATCAGGGCTACTTCGTGCGCGAGAACCTGAAGCTGCGCCTGCTCTCGGCGCGCCTGTCGCTGCTCTCGCGCAATCAGGACACGCTCAAGTCCGACCTCGCGGCCGCCGACGCCACGCTCGCGCGCTACTTCGACGGCGCCTCCAAAGACACGCAGACCGTGCGCGACCTGCTGAAGGCAGTGGGCGCGGGCTCGGCCGCCGTCGCGCTGCCCACGCTCGATACGAGCCTGAAGGCGATCCAGCAATACCGGAGCCGGGGGTAAGACATGGC
Organism: Paraburkholderia sp. JHI2823; assembly: GCF_038900695.1. Classification (NCBI taxonomy): domain Bacteria; kingdom Pseudomonadati; phylum Pseudomonadota; class Betaproteobacteria; order Burkholderiales; family Burkholderiaceae; genus Paraburkholderia; species Paraburkholderia sp. JHI2823. The sequence continues at coordinate 128,526 of NZ_JAYMRY010000013.1, forward strand.
CATCCGTGGACTCCTCTGGCTCGCGCTCCTCTTCGCGATCGCCGTCGCGCTCGCGACCTTCGGCCGCTTCGACGCCGGGCAGGTGCTGCTCGTCTACCCGCCGTATCGCGTGGACATCTCGCTCAACCTGTTCGTGGTCGGCATCGTGGTGGCGTTCGTGCTGTTCTACGCGATCCTGCGTTTCGTGCGCAACGTCGTGACGATGCCGCGCCGCGTCGCGGCCTACCGCGCGCGCATGCGCACGGAGAAGGCCAACTCGGCGCTGCGCGACGCCGTCGGCAATCTCTACGCGGGCCGCTTCTCGCGCGCCGAGAAGGCCGCGCGCGACTCGCTCGCCGATCAAAAGAACACGAGCGCCGCGGGCCTCATCGCTGCGACGGCCGCGCATCGTCTGCACGAATATGCGCGCCGCGACGAATGGCTCACCCAGGTCGACGACCCCGACCTCCAGGAAGCGCGCCTCATGGCCACCGCCGACATGCGCGCCGATGGCCGCGACGCCGATGGCGCGCTCGCCGCGCTCACCGAAATGCGCACGCAGGGCGGCCGCCGCATCCATGCGCAGCAGATCGCGCTGCGCGCGCAGCAGCAGCTCAAGAACTGGAGCGAAGTGCTCAAGCTCGTGAAGACGCTCGAAAAGCGCGAGGCGCTGCATCCGGCCGTGGCCGTGCGCCTGCGCCAGCTCGCGGCGGAGAACCTGCTGCGCGACCGCCGCCATAATGCCGATGCGCTGCTGGAGCTGTGGCAATCGCTCTCGCCGGTCGAGCGCCACTCGCCGCGTCTGGCGGACTGCGCTGCCGAGCTGCTGATCGCGCTCGAGCGCCAGGCGGACGCGCGCAAGATCGTCGAGGAAGCGCTCGCACAGAACTGGGACGCGCGCCTCTTGCGCCGTTACCCGGACACGGTGAGCAACGACGCCCTTCCGCTCATCCAGAAGGCCGAGGCGTGGCGCAAGGACCACCCCGACGACGGCGACCTGCTGTTCGCGCTGGGCCGCCTGTGCCTGAAGCAGCAGTTGTGGGGCAAGGCGCAGTCGTTCCTCGAAGCGGCGATCAAGTCCGCCGACGCGAGCCAGAACGAACCGCTCAAGATCCGCTCGCATCGCGCGCTCGCGCGTCTGCACGAGCAGCTCGGCGACGGCGAGAAGGCGGCCACGCACTATCGCGAGAGCGCGCTGTCGATGAACGTGGTTTGACGCAGTCGCCGTTGCACCCCGTAAGCCGCAACGAAAACGGCCGCCTGAAACAGGCGGCCGTTTGCCATTGGGGAAGCCGAATGAGGCTTCAGCGATTCACGAGCTTTGCCGGCGCGGAAAGCGCGAGCAAACCGCCCAGGATCATGAACGCCGCGAGCATGTACATGCCCGAGTCGTTGGCCGACGTGGCCTCTTTGAGCCAGCCCACCGCATAAGGGCTCAGGAAGCCCGCGAGATTGCCGATCGAGTTGATGAGCGCGATGCCGGCCGCGGCGCCCGTGCCCGCGAGCCACGCCGTGGGCAGGCTCCAGAACAGCGGCAGGGTGGTGAGGATGCCCATGGTCGCGACGGTGAGCGCCGTCATCGCGAGCGTGGTGTCGTGCGCCCACGTGACCGAGAGCACGAGGCCTAGTGCGCCGATGGCGGCCGGCACGGCGATGTGCCAGCGGCGCTCGCGCGTGCGGTCGGCGCTCTTCGCCACGAGCACCATGCCGATCACGGCCGCGGCGAACGGAATGGCCGAAAGCAGGCCGATCGTCAATGCGTCCTTCACGCCCGTCGCCTTGATGATGGTGGGCAGCCAGAAGCTCACGCCGTAGAGCCCCATCACGAACGAGAAGTAAGTGAAGCTCATCACCAGCACGCGCGCGCTCGTGAGCACGGTCATGAGCGGCGGATCTTCCTTGGTGGCGTCCTCGGCGGCGATGTTGCGCTCGAGCAGCGCGCGCTCTTCCTCGGTGAGCCACTTCGCGTTGCCGATGCGGTCATCGAGCACGAAGAACACCAGCACCCCGACGAGCACCGAAGGCAGCCCTTCGAGCAGGAACAGCCACTGCCAGCCCTGCCAGCCGTTCGCGCCGTCGAAGGCCTTGAGAATCCAGCCCGACACCGGGCCGCCGATCACGCCGGAGAGCGCGATGGCCGTCATGAACCATGTGGTCATGCGCCCGCGCCGGTGCGCGGGATACCAGTAGGTGAGGTAGAGGATGATGCCGGGGAAGAAGCCCGCCTCGCACAGGCCGAGCAGAAAGCGCATCACGTAGAACATGGTGGGCGTGGTCACGAACATCGTCAGTATGGAGACGAGACCCCATGTGACCATGATGCGAGCGATCCACACGCGCGCGCCCACGCGATGCAGGATGATATTGCTTGGCACTTCGAACAGAAAATAGCCGACGAAGAAGATGCCGGCGCCGAAGCCGTAGACGGCGTCGGAGAGGTTGAGCGCACTGCTCATCTGCAGCTTGGCGAAGCCGACGTTCACGCGGTCCAGATACGCGACCACGTAGCAGAGCATGAGGAGCGGAGTGAGGCGCCACGCGACCTTGCGATAGGTGGCTTCTTCGAACGCGGACGGCGGGGCGCCCGCTCCCGCTTTCAGGTGATTCGCTGGACTGGCCATGGTGTCTCCAAGAATGTTGTGGTTCGTAGTACTTGTTTTATTGCCGCCTCGTTGTGGCGGGTATGCGACGCGAAAGCACGACCATTCTATACGCGCCGCCGTGGCGCGACGGCGCGTAAAGGTCGGGGAAAATACCGATCATCCAACCACCCACTTCTGGCGCGTGGCCGGGCGCCTACACGCAGCGCCCGCCGTCCACTTCGATGCAGGTGCCGGTGATGAACGCGGCCTCATCCGAGGCGAGATAGAGGCAGGCGTTGGCCACATCCTGCGGCGTGGAAAAGCGCCCGAGCGGAATCGTCGCGATGAAGCGCTGGCGGTTCTCCGGCGTATCGGGCACGCCCATGAACTCCGCCGTGAGGCCCGTGTCGCCGATTACGGGATTCACGCAGTTCACGCGGATCTGGTCGGGGCCGAGTTCGGCGGCCAGCGCCTTGCTCGCGACGATCATCGCGCCCTTGCTGCCGTTGTACCAGACGAGTCCGGGCCGTGGCCGGATACCGGCAGTCGAGGCGATGTTGACGAACGCGCCGCCGCCGCGCTCCCGGAAGTGCGGCACGAACGCGCGCACGCTCCAGTAGAGCCCCTTCACGTTGACGGCGTAGACGCGGTCGAATTCGGCTTCGCTCACTTCGAGCACGGGCTTGTTGCGATGCGTGGTGCCCGCGTTGTTGACGACGACCTGCACGCTGCCGAAGTCATCGATGGCCGCTTCGCGCAGCGCGTGCCAGTCGGCCTCGCGCGTGATGTCGCCCTGCACGGCAATCGCCTTGCCGCCCGCCAGCGCGATCTCGCTCGCGACGCGTTCGGCCGCCTCGCCGTTCAGATCGTTGATGACGACGTTCGCGCCTTCGCGCGCGTAGGTCTTTGCAATGCCTTCGCCGAAGCCCGAACCGGCGCCCGTCACGACGGCCGTCTTGCCTTTGAGTCGCATGGTGTCTCCGTTTGTTTATCGGTTTTCTGACTGCGCGTGGGTTCAGCCGTGCCGGATCGCAATGGTCTTCAGCACCGTGAAGCCGTAGAGCGCCTCGAAGCCTTTCTCGCGCCCGTGCCCCGAATGCCGCGTGCCGCCGAACGGCAATTCCACGCCGCCGCCCGCGCCATAGTTGTTGATGAAGACCTGCCCCGCGCGCACGCGCCGCGCGAGGCGCAACTGGCGCGCGCCGTCGCGCGTCCATATCCCTGCCACGAGGCCGTAGGGCGTGCCGTTGGCGAGCGCGAGCGCTTCTTCCTCGCCCTCGAAGGGCATGGCCGCGAGCACCGGGCCGAACACCTCTTCCTGCGCGAGGCGGCTTTGCGGCGGCACGTCGCGCAACAGCGTCGGGACCTGGTAGAAGCCGCCGCTGGGCGCGTCGGCTTCGAGCGTGCCGCTTGCCGCCGTCGCGATGCGGCTCGCGGTGGCCTCGTCGAGGAAAGCGCGCACGCGCTGGCGCTGCTTGTCGTTGATGAGCGGGCCGCAGTCGAGATCGGCGCTGGCCGGTCCCACGCGCAGATTGCCGAACGCCGCGGCAAGCCGGTCAAGCAGCGGCTCGTAGGCGCCGCGCTCGATCAGCACGCGGCTGCCCGCCGAGCACGTCTGCCCCGCGTTCTGCACGATCGCGGCAACGAGCACGGGCAGCGCGGCGTCGAAATCGGCATCGGCGAAGACGATTTGCGGCGACTTGCCGCCCAGCTCCAGCGTCACGGGCACGTGATGCTCGGCGGCCATCTGCGCGACGAGCTTGCCCGTTTGCGGCGAACCCGTGAACGAGATGTGGTCGATGCCGGGATGCACGCAAAGCGCCGCGCCGGCCTCGTGCCCGAGCCCCGTCACGATATTGAGCGCGCCGGCGGGCAGCCCGGCTTCGCGCGCCAGTTCGGCCACGCGCAAGAGCGACACGCAGGCGTCCTCGGCGGGCTTTACCACGCAGGCGTTGCCGGCGGCGAGCGCCGCGCCCACGCTGCGGCCGAAGATCTGCATCGGGTAGTTCCAGGGCACGATGTGAGCCGTCACCCCGTGCGGCTCGCGCACCGTGAGCACCGTGTAGCCGGCCTGATAGGGTAGCGTTTCGCCGTGCAGCTTGTCGGCGGCGCCCGCGTAGAACTCGAAGTAGCGCGCGAGCGCGGCGGCGTCGGCACGCGCTTGTTTGAGCGGCTTGCCGGTGTCGCGCGCTTCGAGCTGCGCGAGGGCTTCCTTGTGCTGGCCGACCAGGCCCGAGAGCGCGAACAGCAGCCGCCCGCGTTCGGCGGCGCTCAGTGCGCCCCAGGCGCCGTCGAAGGCTTTGCGCGCCGCGCTCACGGCTGCGTCGATGTCGGCTGCATTGCCGCGCGCGAGTCGCGCGAAGGGCTGGCCCGTGGAGGGATCGATCGCGGCGAGCGTCTCGCCGCTGGCGGGCGATTGCCACTCGCCGCCGATGAAGTGCTTCGCTTCTTCCATGCATGCGCCTCGCAAATGTGGAGTCAAACGAGGGAAAGAAAACGCACAACGGGAAATGCCGCGCAGGCGTGCCTGGCATGCTTCGATGGAGGCTCGCGCTGACTGTCTCATTATCGCGCCATCCCAGCCGCGCCGCGCAGGAATTCAGCGGGCGCTTCATCCGCGTGCGGGAAAGCCCTGGGCCAGACTGCCGGCCGCCCTGGCCGATTGGCTATAATGGACGCCAACTTCTTACGTCCGGTTACGCGCCGGAGCGTCGTGCGCGGTGTGCTTCCCAATGCGCCCACGCCGCGCCCCACGCGTGCGCCGTCGCTTTTTTCCCTTCTCAACAGAGAGCGCTCATGAGCTTCGCAAATGTCCCCGCCGGCAAGGATCTGCCGCAAGACTTCAACGTGATCATCGAGATTCCCGCGCAAAGCGATCCGGTGAAATACGAAGCCGACAAGGACCTGGGCCTGCTCGTCGTCGACCGTTTCGTCGGCACGGGCATGCGCTATCCCGTGAACTACGGCTTCATTCCGCAGACGCTCTCCGGCGACGGCGACCCGGTCGACGTGCTCGTGATCACGCCGTTCCCGCTGCTGGCCGGCTCCGTCGTGCGTTCGCGCGCGCTCGGCATGCTGCAGATGACCGACGAGTCGGGCGTCGACGCGAAGCTGATCGCGGTCCCGCACGACAAGGTCTGCCCGATGACGGCCAACCTCAAGACGCTCGACGACGTGCCCGAGTACCTGAAGGACCAGATCAAGCACTTCTTCGAGAACTACAAGGCGCTCGAAAAGGGCAAGTGGGTCAAGGTCGACGGCTGGGTCGGCATCGAAGCCGCCCACAAGGAAATCAGCGAAGGCGTCGCGAACTTCAAGAAGTAAATCGCGCGTTTTTCCTGCTGCAAAGAAACCGCACGTGCCGCGAGGCCGTGCGGTTTTTTCATGGGCTAATCTTCCCCGCCGGGTTCAGCCGACCTTGGCCACGTCGAACCGCTCTGGCCTGCGCGGAATGCCGAGCCGCGCGGGCATGTCCACGCCGCAGCCGTGCGCGTAGTTCAGGCCTACGGCGATCGCTCTCGCGCCGCTACGTTTGCTCATGCTGGCGCCTGGGCTTCCGGCTCGGTGCTCGGGGGAGGTGGCAGCACCGATTCGATCGTCAGTGCGCCGGTCGCGAGCGCGCGCTTCTCCTGGGGGCGCAGGCGCTTGACCCAATACTCGGCGCTCGAAGCGCTCGCACGATCGGCAAACTCGAACTGCGCGAGTACCTGGACCGGCTTGCGCGAGCGCGTGTAGCGCGCGCCTGTGCCGGCGGCGTGCTGGGCGAAGCGCGCGGCAACGTCGATGGCAATGCCCGTGTAGACGCTGCCGTCGGCGCATTCGAGCAGATAGAGGTACCACGGCATGGTGCGGGAAGCGATGATGATCGATTTGGGCAGAGGCGTTTCAGGGAGCATCACGCACGAGCGTTCACACATTGCATTCACGCGCGAAACGGATTGCGCTCGTTGAGCTCGTGCATATAGGCGTGAATATGGTTCGTCTCGCTTTCGAGAAAGCGCGCGATAGCGTCGGAGAACGCAGGATGCGCGAGCCAGTGCGCCGAGCGCGTGACCGTAGGCAGGAATCCACGCGCCATCTTGTGCTCGCCTTGCGCGCCGCCCTCGAACACGTCGAGCTTTTCTTCGATGCAGAATTCGAGCGGCTGATAATACGCGGTCTCGAAGTGCAGACAGGGGACATGCTCGAGCGCGCCCCAGTAGCGGCCATAGAGCGTGCCGCCCAGGCCATTCTCGCCGCGTTGCCAAACCACGAGCGAACTCGCGATCGGCTTGCCTTCGCGCTCCGCGATCACGAGCAGCAGATTCTCCGGCATCGTTTCGCCGATCATGCGGAAGAAGTCGAGATTCAGATACGGCGACGAGAAATGCTCGCGGTACGTCTGCCGGTAGCAGCGGTTGAAGAAACGCCATTCGGCGTCGCTGATGTCCTCGCCGCGCACGCGCCGCATCGTCACGCCCGCGTCGCGCACCTTGCGGCGCTCGGCGCGGATGTTCTTGCGTTTCTTTTGTTCGAGCGTGGAGAGGAAGTCCTCGAAGTCGCGGTAGCCGTCGTTGAGCCAATGAAACTGCACGCCCTCACGCAGCATCATGCCGAGGTCGGTCAGCGCCTCGGCGTCTTCCGCGGTCGGAAAGAGTACGTGCAGCGACGACACGTCGGCCTGCTCGGCGAACGCGAGCAGCGTCGCGGCCAGATGGCGGCGCGCGGCTTCGTCGGCGGCCATCAGGCGCGTGCCCTGCACGGGCGTGAACGGCACCGCGCACAGCAGCTTCGGGTAGTACTCGATGCCGTTGCGCTTGTAGGCGTCGGCCCATGCCCAGTCGAACACGTACTCGCCGTACGAGTGGCCCTTGAGATACACCGGCGCGGCGGCGGCGAGACGGCTCGTGCGCGTATCGGTGAGCGTGACGAACTGCGCGGCCCAGCCCTCGTTCGGCGCCGCGCAGCGCGTGGCATCGAGGGCCGTGAGGAATTCGTGGCGCAAAAAGGGCGTCGGCTGCGCCTGGCGCGCGAGCAGCGCGTTCCATTCGGCGGCGTCGACCTCGGACGGTGACCCGAGGATGCCCGTGCGATAATCGAAATGTTCCTTGTTCAACTTGCGTGCCCGTTGGCGTGGGAAGCGGTGAGGGTGCACACGGCGTGGTTCGAAGCGCCTGCCGCGGCAAACGGTCATGGTAAAGCAAACATCCCGTGCGGGTGAGGACCGCCGCGCCTCGTGCATCGGCGGCTGCCATGAAGGCGCAAGCCCGCCCGCAAGCCAGGCCCTAACCTTGGGCCAGAAAGCCAGGCCCGAACGTTCAGAGCGCGCTCTGCGCGCAGCGCGCCCGCCTCGAGGTTATCGAAAATGAAAGAGCGCTTCTTCAATCTCTATACGCACGGCTTTGCGCGCGTGGCCGTAGGCGTACCCCGCTGCCGCGTGGCTGATCCGGCATACAACGCGAGCGAGACGCTCGCGCTCGCGCGCGACGCCGCCGCGAAGGGCGCGGCGCTCGTCGCGTTCCCTGAGCTTGGCCTGTCGGCCTACACTTGCGACGACCTGTTCCATCAGCAAGCCCTGCTCGACGCCTGCGAGCGCGCGCTCGCGCAGGTCGTGGAAGCCTCGGCGGCGCTGCCGCTCGTGATGATCGTGGGCCTGCCGGTGCGAGCAGGCCATTCGCTCTTCAATTGCGCCGCCGTGGTGGCGGGCGGCCGCGTGGCGGGCGTCGTGCCGAAGAGCTTCCTGCCGAACTACGGCGAATTCTACGAGCCGCGCCAGTTCAGCCCCGCCGATAGCGCGAGTGTCGATACGGTGCGCCTGGCCGGCGCCGACGTGCCGTTCGGTGCGTCGCTGTTGTTCGAGGTGCCGCAGGTCGCGGGGCTGCGCTTTCACGTGGAGATTTGCGAGGACGTCTGGGTGCCGGTTCCGCCGTCGTCGTTCGCGGCGCTCGCGGGCGCATCGGTGCTGGTGAATCTTTCGGCGTCCAACGTCGTGGTGGGCAAGGCGGGCTACCGGCAGCAGCTGGTTTCGCAGCAGTCGGCGCGCTGCCTCGCCGCGTATCTGTACACCTCGGCCGGCAAGGGCGAATCGACGACCGACATGGCCTGGGACGGGCAGGCGCTCGTCTGCGAAAACGGCGAACTGCTCGCGCAATCGGAGCGGTTCTCCGACGACTCGCATCTCATCTTCGCCGATGTCGATCTCGCCCGTCTGCAACAGGAGCGCATCCGCCAGACCACGTTCGGCGATTCGATTCGCCGTCACGCCGATGAAGTCGCGAAGTTTCGCGTGATCGCGTGCGAGCTTGCAGGCGAGGGCGCGTGGAAGCGCGAGACGCTCGCGCTGTCGCGCCGCGTGGAGCGCTTCCCCTACGTGCCGGCCGATCCGAAGCGCCGCGACGAGCGCTGCAACGAGGTCTACAACATCCAGGTGCAGGCGCTCGTGCAGCGGCTTTCGCAGGCGGGCATCAAGAAGGTGGTGATCGGCGTGTCGGGCGGGCTCGACTCCACGCACGCGCTGCTCGTGTGTGCGAAGGCGATGGACCGCCTGAACCTGCCGCGCGCGAACATCCTCGCGTACACCATGCCCGGCTTCGCCACGAGCGAGCGCACGCTGCGCCAGGCGCGCGAGCTGATGGCGCTCGTGGGCTGCACGGCGCGCGAGATCGACATTCGCCAGAGCTGCATGCAGATGCTCGAGGACCTCGGCCATCCGTACTCGGTAGGCAAGGAGACCTACGACATCACCTTCGAGAACGTGCAAGCGGGCGAGCGCACGAATCACCTGTTCCGCCTCGCCAACTTCAATCACGCGATCGTGATCGGCACGGGCGATCTCTCGGAGCTCGCGCTCGGCTGGTGCACCTACGGCGTGGGCGATCACATGTCGCACTACAACGTGAACGCGAGCGTGCCGAAAACGCTCATCACGCATCTCGTGCGCTGGGTGGCCGAGACGGGCCAGATTGGCCGCAATGGCGAGAGCGGGCGCGACGTGCTAGAAGCGATTCTCGCCACCGACATCAGCCCCGAGCTGATTCCAGGCAAGTCCGACGGCGCGCCGGAGCAGAAGACCGAGAGCACGATCGGGCCGTACGAGCTACAGGACTTCAACCTCTATTACACGCTGCGCTTTGGCTTCGCGCCTTCGAAGGTCGCGTTCCTCGCGCGCCACGCGTGGGGCGACCGGGAGGCGGGCGCGTGGCCCGAGAACGCCAGGGTCGCGCGCAATCAGTACGATCTCGCGGCGATCAAGCGCAATCTGCGCATCTTCGTCGACCGCTTCTTCCGCCAGAGCCAGTTCAAACGCAGCTGTATTCCGAACGCGCCGAAGGTCGGCTCGGGCGGCTCGCTCTCGCCGCGCGGCGACTGGCGTGCGCCCAGCGATTCGGAATCGGTGGTATGGCTCGCCGATCTGGAGCGTGTCCCGGATGAGGCGGCCGGGGCGCCTGCGGGCAAGCCCTCGGCGTGAGCGCCGGCCGCGCAGCGTAGAATCCCATCAGGTTCCAAAATTTCCGACTGATCCGATAACGAGACGAGGTTCGCCATGAAACGCATTACTGCCGTGATCAAACCGTTCAAGCTCGACGAAGTGCGCGAGGCGCTCGCCGAAGTGGGCCTCACGGGCCTGACCGTCACCGAGGTCAAGGGCTTCGGCCGTCAGAAGGGCCACACGGAGCTGTACCGCGGCGCCGAATATGTGGTCGACTTCCTGCCCAAGGTGAAGATCGAAGTGGTGGTCGCCAACGCGCAGGCCGATCAGGTGATCGACGCGATCATCGGCGCGGCGCGCACCGGCAAGATCGGCGACGGCAAGATCTTCGTGACCGACGTGGAGCGCGTGATCCGCATCCGCACGGGCGAGGAGAACGAAGCGGCGGTTTGACGGTGTCGGCCTGGCACTCCCGGGCCTGGAAGTACCCGAAGCAAAATACCGGAAGCACCCGAAGCCAATAGAAAAAGGGGACGTAGCCGCTTGCGCGGCCCGTCCCCGGCATAAAAAACGGTGCGATACCCTTTCGGACATCGCACCGATACGCGCCTCTCGCAGCAGCGTGAAAACTTCGATGTAGCTGTTCTGTCTACACTCGCTTCGAATTAGAACGAGTGCTGGATACCTGCGTACACGCCGGTCTGGCTGTGGCCCGGAAGCGGGTTGCCCGTGCTCGCCGCCGTACCGAAGTTGTTGGCGTTCAGACCGAAGTTGGCCGCCTTGCTGTTCTGCACCGTGCCTGCCTGGATGTCGAGCAGCGTGCGCTTGGACAGGTTGTACGTACCGCCGATCGTGTACAGCGTGGCGTTGCCGCCGCCGTTGTTCGCGTTGACGTGATAGACCGCGGCGATCAGGGCTGCCGCCGGCGTCATTTGCCACGTCACACCGCCCCATTCGTGGTCGAGCGTGGTCGGCTGGCCGACGATCCCCGGGTTCATGCCCGAAGAACGGATGGCTTCGTAGCCGCCCTGCACCTTGAAGGAGCCGAGGAACAGGTTGAACATGGCCATGTAGTCGCGCGAGTACGCGAACACGCCGTTGCCATTTCCAGGGCTGCCGAGCGGCGTCGCAGTGCTGCCGTCGAGCCGGTTATAGACGCCGCCCAGTTGACCGCTGTTCGGATTGCGGATTTCGTCATACAGGCCGCGGATCTGGAACAACGAGCTCGTGTAGGTAAGTTGCAGACCGGCTTCGCGGCCCTGGCTCGTCGAGCCGTTGCCGTTCCAGTTCGTCGCGTTCGAGAACGCGTACTGGCCGTACACGTCAAAGCCGTACCAGTTCGGCGACTGATACGAAATGTTGTTGCTCGATTGCGGCCAGTTGCGACCACGGACCATCGAAGCCGACGACCAGTTCGACTGACCGAACGGGTCGAAGTCCCAAATGCCGTTGGAGATGAACAGCATGCGGCCTGCAAGCAGCGTACCGAACTGGTCGTTGGCTACGCCGATGGTCGCCCAGCGATTCCAGATCGAGCCGGCCGAGCCGAGCGAGCCGTTGGCGGTGCTGAAGCTGCCTTCCAGGTGGAACAGAACCTTGTTGCCGCCACCGATGTCTTCAACGCCCTTCATGCCCCAGAGGCTCGTGCCCCAGTAGCCGCTTTCGAGCAGAACCTGGTGCGTGCCGTGGGTTGCATTGCCAAAATTGGGGCCCGGCGTGGTATTGACGCCAGCACCGATGCCGTTCATATAGGCCACACCCATGTCGAGGCGGCCGTAGAGCGTCACGCTGCTTTGCGCATGTGCGATCACGCCAGCCGACATCAATGCTGCGGCGAGCAAAGCTTTCTTCATCTTCTCCTCCATACCCTGTCAAAGAGTCAACCCTAAGTACTGCGAAAGACGTCCGTGCGCTTGGCGGCGCTGCGAACAGAAATCGTCGCGAGGGAGAGTTACCCCGAGGATCGGCGTACGGGCTGGTGCCGTTGCACGACCCGCACTGGGTCGTCTGCAATCCCCTGGTTGACTGGCATCTCCCGTTCTTTTTGAAGTGAAACTACTTTTAATGAACTTTGTTTTGCTACTTTGGTTACCAATTTAGCAAAAAAGGTCGGCGCTGGCGAATTAATTCGTGCTCGGATGAACCGGTGTCGTCAAATTGCAATAAGGCCTTCCTGGATGGTGATCAGAGAGGTACTACAAGTGGGTCGAAAGCCTTACGGAATAAGGGATTCAGGCCGCTTGAATGGCAGGATTCAGGATTCCCACTATTGACGAGACCTTGCGCAAGGAGTAGCGGAAAAATATGACTGTTTCGGGCCAATGGACGCTTTTACGAGGGCAGAAGAATAAAAAAGAAAAGGCGCCGTAGGCGCCTTGTAAGACTACTTTTACTACACGGTCTGATGACGACAACCCGCGGGTCGTCTTACTTGAGGCTACCCGAAAGGAACTGGCGCAGGCGTTCGCTCTTTGGCGTGGCGAAGACCTCGGCCGGGCGGCCTTCCTCTTCCACGAGACCCTGGTGCAGGAACATCACGTGGTTGGAGACGTTGCGCGCGAAACCCATTTCATGCGTGACCACGATCATCGTGCGGCCCTCCTCGGCGAGCTTCTGCATGACCTTGAGCACTTCGCCCACGAGTTCGGGGTCGAGCGCCGAGGTCGGCTCGTCGAACAGCATGACATCGGGGTGCATGGCGAGCGCTCGCGCAATCGCCACGCGCTGCTGCTGGCCGCCCGAGAGATGCGAGGGATATTGCTTTTCCACGCGTGGCGCGAGGCCGACCTTCTCAAGATAGGTGCGCGCGCGATCTTCGGCTTCCTTGCGCGGCAGGCCCAGCACGTGCACGGGCGCCTCGATCACGTTCTCCAGCACCGACATGTGCGACCACAGATTGAAGTGCTGGAACACCATCGCGAGCTTGGTGCGCACGCGCTGCAGCTGCTTCGCGTCGGCGGGGTGCAGTGCGCCGGAGCGTTTGTCGGCGCGCGTGGCGACTTCCTCGCCGTCCACCACGATGCGCCCGGCGTTGGGCTGCTCGAGAAAGTTAATGCAGCGCAGCATCGTGCTCTTGCCGGAGCCGGACGAGCCGATCACGCTGATCACGTCGCCGGCGTTCGCCTGGAGCGAAACGCCTTTCAGGACTTCATTGTCGCCGTACTTCTTGTGGATGGAGTCGACGAACAGCTTCTGCTTCCGGGAATTCATTGATTGACCTCTTGCGACCTCTAGCGGGCTCACTTGCCTTGCGGTCGCAGGTATGCGAGCCAGCGGCGCTCGGCGCGGCGGAACAGCCACACGAGCGTGAAAGAAATGATCAGGTACAGCAGCGCGGCGATGCCGAACGCGCCGAACGACTGGTAGGTCGCCGAGTTCACGTCGCGCGCGATCTTCAGGATGTCCGGCACGGTGGCCGTGAACGCCACGGTCGTCGCGTGCAGCATCAGGATGACTTCGTTGCTGTAGTAGGGCAGTGCGCGGCGCAACGCCGAAGGAAGGATCACGCGGCGATACAGCGTGAATTGCGACATGCCGTACGCGCGCGCGGCCTCGATCTCGCCGTAGGGCGTCGCCTTGATCGCGCCTGCGAAGATTTCGGTTGTATACGCACAGGTGTTGAGCGTGAACGCGAGCAGCGTGCAGTTCATCCCGCTGCGGAAGAACGCGCTCGTGAGTTCGTGATTGCGCACGATCTCGAGGCTATAGAGGCCCGTGTAGCAGAGCAGCAGCTGCACGTAGAGCGGCGTGCCGCGGAAGATGTACGTGTAGAGCCACACGAGCCCGGCGAGCCACTTCTTCTTCGACACGCGCGCCACGGCGAGCGGCACAGACAGGCAGAAGCCGAGCCCGATCGAGATGACGAGCAGCCACAGCGTGATGGCCACGCCGCTGAAGTGGTAGCCGTCGGAGAAGAGATAGTTGCGCCAGTATTGCTGGATCAGTTGGACGAAGTCTTGCATGGTCTTGGCCTCGCGCGATTCAGAGATCCGCCTTGCGCACACCGGTGGAGTAGCGCTTGTCGAGATACATCAGCACGAAGTTGGAGACCGTGGTGATGACGAGATAGATCGCGCCGGCGAGCAGCGTGAAAAAGAAGAACCGCAGCGTGCCCTTGCCGGCGTCCTGGCTCGCCTTCACGACATCGGCGAGACCGATGATCGAGACGAGCGCCGTGGACTTCACGAGCACCTGCCAGTTGTTGCCGATACCCGGCAGGGCGAAGCGCATCATCTGCGGGAACATGATGCGCGCGAACACCTGCCAGTTCGTCATGCCATAGGCGTGGCCCGCTTCGAGCTGGCCGCGCGGCACGGCGAGAAACGCGCCGCGGAACGTCTCCGTGAAATACGCGCCGTAGATGAAGCCGAGCACCACGACACCGGCCAGAAACGGATTGATGTCGATCTGATCCCAGCCGAGCAGGTCGGTGAGGTTGTTCAGCCAGATCTGGATGCTGTAGAAGAGCAGCAGCATCAGCACGAGATCGGGCACGCCGCGAATGAGCGTGGTGTAGAGCGTGCCCGCGCCGTGAGCGATGCGGTTTTTGGAGAGCTTCGCCGCCGCGCCGATCAGCCCGAGCACGAACGAGAGCGCGAGCGACAGCACGGCGAGCTTGACGGTCTGCCAGGTGCCGGCGAGGATCAGCGGGCCGTAGCCTTGAAGAAACATGGGCGAGTCCTTGACGGGGCGCGCAGGCACCCCGCGAAAGGCGCGGCGCTTGTCTGCCGCGGTTCAAATCCGTTCATGGCCGCGCGGTGTTTTGCCTGTGCGCGCGGCCGATGCGAGTGCGCTCGTGAGCGCGCCAGTGACTGTATCGACGAAGCCCGGCTGTGGTCCATCCGTGCTGGCCCCGGGCCGATGCGCGTCGTGGCGCGTGAGACGAGCGGTGATGTCTCGTTGTTTATTTACCTTCGTGTGCGTTCCGGTTCACTTGCCTTTGTAGATATCGAAGTCGAAATATTGCTTCGCGATCCTGTCGAACGTACCGTCGGCATGAATCGCGGCCAGCGCTGCGTTGAACTTCGCCTTCAGGTCGGCGTCGTCCTTGCGCAGGCCGATGGCGGTGCCGTCGCCGATCGTTGCGGGGTCTTCCACTTCCGGACCCGCCCACGCAAAGCCCTTGCCGCGCGGCGTCTTCAGAAAGCCGAAGTCCGCCTGGACCTCGTCTTGCAGCGTGGCGTCGAGTCGGCCGGCGATCAGATCCTGGTAGACCTGATCCTGATTCTGGTACGAGATCACGTTCACGCCCTTGGGCGCCCAGTGCGCCTTCGCGTACGCCTCCTGGGTCGAGCCCTGTTCGACCCCCACGTTCCTGCCCTTGAGCGCGGCCGGCGTCGGCAAGAGCGGCGAGCCCTTGCGCGCGATCATGCGTGCGGGCGCATCGAACATCTTCGCGGAATAGTCGATCTGCTGGGCGCGCTGCGGCGTGATGGTCAGCGAGGAGACGATCGCGTCGAACTTGCGGGCCTTCAGCGCCGGGATGATGCCGTCGAGGTCGTTCTCGACCCAGACGCACTTCACGTCCATGCGCGCGCACAGTGCCTTCGCGAGGTCGACATCGAAGCCGACGATCTGCCCGTTCGGCGCTTTGGACTCGAAAGGCGGATAGCTGGCGTCCACGCCGATGCGCACGGTCTTCCACTCTTTGGCGAAGGCGCTGCCCGCGATCAGGGCGAGTGCCACGCACACTGCAAACTTCTTCATCATTCTCCTGGGTACGGGCGGAGCGACGCGCCAAGGGCCGCGCAGCCAGCGCCGAGCGGTCTGGCTGGTGGCCATCGGCCGACATTCTAGGCGATCAAAAATGCGGGTCGGAGGGCGCGATGCGCAGCAGTTCCTCCCGGCTCGCGGGCCGCGCCTCGCGCGTCGCCCGCGGATTTCGGTGCTTTGCGCGCGGCTGTCCACCTCGGCGGCTGCGCGGGTTGGCGAGGCAGGGGGCCGCCACGGGGGGCTAGCCGCCGGCCAACAGGCTCGCGCCAGCCGAAAAGCGCGGTATTTTACCCGAAGCGGGAGGCCGTGCCAGTGCGGCGGCGCTCGACGTCCGCAAGCGAGCGCATCATGCAGCTCATTGATGTTGCTCGCGAAACGGTGCGGTGCGCCGCCGCGGATTGTGCAAGCGGCCCGCCGCCCTCACATTCGGACATCGACATGATTGACCGGAGAATGCCATGCTGACCATCCGACGCGCCGGCGAACGCGGCCACGCCAACCACGGCTGGCTCGACACGTATCACAGCTTTTCGTTTGCCGACTACTTCGACGAGGCGCACGTGCACTACGGGGCGCTGCGCGTGCTCAACGACGACCGCATCGCGGGCGGCCGCGGCTTCGGCGCGCACGGCCACCGCGACATGGAGATCGTGACGTACGTGCTTTCCGGCGCGCTCGCGCACCGCGACAGCATGGGCAACGGCTCGACGATCCGCCCCGGCGACGTGCAGCGCATGAGCGCGGGCACGGGCGTGATGCACAGCGAGTTCAACGGCTCGCAGGACGAAGAGGCGCACCTGCTGCAGATCTGGCTGCTGCCGCGAGAGCGTGGCGGTGCGCCCGGTTACGAGGAGAAGCGCTTCGACGACGCGGACAAGCGCGGGCGGCTGCGGCTCGTGGCCTCGCCCGACGGGCGTGACGGCTCGGTGACGGTACGGTCGGATGCTTCGATCTACGCGGGGCTCGTGGATGGGCAAGAGCGAATCGAGTATGCCGTGCCCGCGGGGCGGCGCGTCTATCTGCATGTCGCGCGCGGCGCGCTGGAGGTGAACGGCCAGCGTCTCGAAACGGGCGATGCCGCGATGATCGACGCCGAGGCGAGCGTCGCGCTCGCGAACGGCACTGCCGCCGAAGTGCTGTTGTTCGATCTGGCCTGAGGGTTCGAGCGCCAGGCCACACGGCTGTCATCGGGCATGAGCCATGGAAGAAGCGCCGCGGGGGCGAATCCCGCGGCGCTTCGTCGCAGTGGCGTGCCGCACGCAGATGGCGCGTCTGCCTCGCGCTTACTGCTTTACCCCTGCCCGGCCGGGGCCGATGCGCCGTCCTTGTGGTGCTGCTCCCAGCGCTCGCGCATCTGCTCGTGGCGCTGCTCCATCTTCGCGAAGCGTTCCTTGATCGCCGAACTCACCGTCGTCTTCTGCTGATCGTTCAGGCCGTTATAGAAGGCGAGCCACGCCTGCGCCGTCTGCTCGCGCAGTTGCTGGTTCCGCTGCTCGTTCTGCTCATGCGCGGTGTGCATCGCGTTCAGGTCGAGGATCGGCTGGTTCTTCATCGAGTCGAACTGCTGTTTCATCTGTTCATGATTCTTGCGCATCGCTTCGCCGTTCTGCTTCATCGTGTCGAGCGCCGCTTGCCACTGCTTTTCCTGGGCGGCGTTCAGATTCAGCTTGTCGTGCAGTTTCTTGAAGCCGAACATGAAGTCGCCGTGCATGCCCGGGCCGCCGTGCATCATGCCCGGGCCGCCCGGGCCTGGCGGCGGGGTTTGGGCGTTGGCCGCGGTGGCGCCTACGGTGAGGGCGAGCGAGGCAGCGGCGATGGCGAGAAGGCGCGAAGTCGTCTTGTACATGGTGATGCTCCTGACAAATCCATGAGGGTTTTATCCGGTGTGGGGCGGCGCCGATAAGGGGCGGCGTTCGCAACCGGTGTCCCTAGCGTATCCAGCGGCTGGTGGGGGCGTGTTACGGCGCCGGGCACGGACATTACGCGACATTACGCGCGGCTTTCGCGGTAACACCTCGTAACCCGGCTGGAAGACCTGTAAGCAAACGGCCCCTGTGCGCGCGTTACACTTCGCTCCATGGCTACTCAAATCCTCGTCGTCGACGACGACCTCGAATTACGCGACCTCCTGCGCGACTATCTGGCGCGCCAGGGCATGGAAGTCTCGGTGCTGCACGACGCCAGTTCGCTCGAGCGGCGGCTCGAGCGCGAGCGCCCGGACCTGATCGTGCTGGACCTGATGATGCCGGGCGTGGACGGGCTCACCGCGCTGCGCAAGCTGCGCGCGGCCGGCGACGATATCCCCGTCATCATGCTCACGGCGCGCGCGGACGACGTGGACCGCATCGTCGGCCTCGAACTGGGCGCGGACGACTATCTCGGCAAGCCGTTCAACCCGCGCGAGTTGCTCGCGCGCGTGCAGGCGGTGCTGCGCCGCCGCCGCACGCTGCCCTCGGCCGCCGCGCCCGAGCAGCGCGAGCCATACTCGTTCGGCCGCTTCACGCTCGACTTCCAGTCGCGCACGCTGCAGCAGGAGGGCAAGCCCATCCTGCTTTCCGGCAGTGAGTTCGCGCTCCTGAAGATTTTCGTGAACCACCCGATGCGCACGCTCACGCGCGAGCGGCTGCTGGAACTGCTGCACGGTCCCGAGTACGACGGCACCGACCGCGGCATTGACGTCCAGGTGTGGCGTCTGCGGCGCATTCTCGAAACCGACCCGTCCACGCCGCGCTTCATCCAGACGGTGCGCGGGCGCGGCTATGTGTTCGTGCCCGACGGAGAGCAGGGCAACCATGCGCCGGCCGGTTGATTCGCTGTTCGGACGCCTCGCGCTCATCTTCATCGGCGTCCTGCTGGTTTCGCATGTTGCCTGGTTCACGCTCATGCGCGTCGAGCACAACCAGATGCAAACGCGCTATGCCGTCGAGGAAGCCACCTTCCTCGTCGACGCGGTGCGCCAGCACATTCAGCGCGAGCCCGACCAGCCGCTGCCTTCGCGCGTGCAGCTCGTCGATCCGGCAAGCCCCGCCGTGCCGCCCGTCACCCAAAGCATGCCCGAGGCGCTGAGCCGTTTCATCGACGACGTGCGCGAGCGCATGCCGCCCGGCACCGACGTGCGCCTCGGGGCGCCCGGCGGGCCGCCCACGCTCTGGGTGCGCGGGCCGCAGGACCCGCGCTGGATCGTCCTGCCTGGCCAGCCCTTGCGCATCATGCGGCCGCTCGACAAGTTTCTGCCCTGGGTCATCACCATCTTCGCGACAGCGGTGACCGCGGCGCTCGTGGCCGCGTGGATGCTGCAGAAGCCCCTGCGCGCGCTCGCGCAAGCCGTGGGTCGCTTCGGCCGCGGGCAGCCGGTGCCGCCCGTGCCCGAGCGGGGGCCGCGCGAGCTGCGTCAGCTCACACGCGGTTTCAACCAGATGGTCAAGGAAGTCGAGCGCACCGAGAAAGACCGCGCAGTCATGCTGGCGGGCGTCGCGCACGATTTGAAGACGCCGCTCGCCCGCCTGCGCCTGCGCGCCGAGATGATGGACGAGCAGAAGGTGCGCGACGGTGTGGTGCGCGACGTGGAATCGATGGCGCACATCGTCGACCAGTTCCTCGTGTTCGCGCACGACGGCGCCGATCGCAGCGAGCCCGTCGAAGTCGACGATCAGTGCGAGCGCATCGCGCGCAACCATCGCACCGTGAGCGGCGAGGCGATCACGATCGAAACGCATCTGCACGCGGGCCCGGATTTTCGTCTGCCGGCCGCGACACTCGAGCGCGTGGTCTCGAACCTGCTCGACAACGCTTACGCGTATGGTGCGCCGCCCGTGGTGATCGAGAGCGAGCGAGGTCCGGCTGGCTTCTCGCTCACCGTACGCGACCACGGCAAGGGCATTTCCGACCAGGATCTCACGCAGGCGAGCCGGCCGTTCGTGCGGCTCGACCCCGCGCGGGGCGGCAACGGCCACAGCGGCCTCGGACTCGCGATCGTCGAGCGGCTCGTGCGACGCGCGGGCGGCGAGCTCGCCATCAGCAATGGTGAAAGCGGCGGGCTAGCGGTGTGCATGACGTTTGCGTTCGACGTCGTGGCGCGCACCGTGGCCGAGGCGGCGCAGATCGGCTAATCGGTCGGGCTTCGGTTCGGGCGGGGGCTCGCACTGATCGAGAGGCGTCTGGCCGCAAGGGCGTGAACCGGGCTGGCTGAATTCGGTGGATTTGCGGCAGAAGGCGCCGCTGCAGCGACGCCGGGCGAGGCATGGTAGAGACGGCTGGCCCTGGAATCAGACCGTGAAAAGCGTATCGAGCGCGGCGGCGGCCTCGTTGTCCACGGTGTTGTAGGTGACGCTGCCGGCCTCGAAGATGTAGTGCGTGGTGTACTTGCCGAGACGGGCAAGGATCTCTTCCTGAATCAACTCGGGCGTGGCGTCGAGTTTCAGGTACCACGCGGTCGATGACAGGCGCGTCTGGAACGCGCCGTACTCGACCATCAGCTGGTCGAACGCGATCGCATCCTGATCGCGGCAGACAATGACCAGATTTCCCTTCATGCATGCCTCCAGATTTGTGCGGAGCACCGGGTTGGCGCGGTTTGGATCATGCGCGCCGCATCGACCGGCGCGCCACAATCGGCCCATGATACCGCGCCGCTCCGAACGAGCCGGGCGAGTCACGCAGGCCAGCGAGGGCCTGTTGCGCACAGACCGGGTTCTTCCATCCGGGCTTTGCAGCGGCTTGTTCCATCGCTCACCAGGTCGGCGCCGCCGCCCGCGGCGGCACGACGCCGTCGGCCGTCATGGCCTCGCAGCGGTCGCGGCCGGCCGCCTTTGCCATGTAGAGCGCGAGATCGGCGCGGCTCATCAGGCGCTCGGGCTGATCCTGCGAAGCGGCGAGTTCGGTCACGCCGATGCTCACGCTCACCGCCGCTTCCTGAGGCAGATCAACGCAAACGCGCTTGCCGATCTGCTCGCGCAGCCGGTCGAGCACGGCCAGCCCGCTGGCGAGCGAGGTAGCGGGCAGCACGATGCCGAATTCCTCGCCGCCCAAGCGGCCGACGGCGTCGTCGGAGCGAAGTTCGGCGCGGCAGGTCTCCACGAAGTGCTGGAGCGCACGGTCGCCCGCCGCGTGGCCGAAGCGGTCGTTGATCTGCTTGAAGTAGTCCAGATCGGCGATCGCCATGCACAGCGGCTTGCCCGCCGCATAGGCCGCGTCGATCTCGCGGCGCAGCAGGTCGAGGAAATAACGCCGCGAGAGCGCGCCGGTCAGTGCGTCGTGGCGCGCCTCCGCGGCGAGCAATGCGTTCGCGTCCTGCAACTGCCCGGCGAGGTCGCGGCTCGCCCGATGCAGACGCCGCTCGCGCACCCATGACACCGAAATCACCGCCGCCAGCGCCGCCGTGCCCGCGAGCGTGAGGAAGACGAGGAGCCGGTTGCGGCGGTGGTTCGCGATCAGATCGGGCCACGCGTTGACCGGATCGACGAGATGCGCGGAGAGCCCCGAGTTCAGGCCGCCGCGCTGCTCGTAGAGGGCAGGTGCGCGCCGGCCGGGCAGGTCGACCATTTGCGCGGCGTCGGCGGCCGCAATCCACGGCGCCTCGTGCTCCGCGGCTCGCGCGGCCGAGCGCAGCGCGAGCGGCGTAAAGCGCTCGCGCAGATACGTGTTCACGCGGTCCACGGCGTTCATTTCCGCGACGTGCGAGCCCGGCAAGGCGCGTCCTTCGAGCGCGCTGTCGTGGGCCATGATGATGACGCCGTTGCTGTCCGCGACGAAGGTGCCCGGATGGGTGACCCAGTGGCGCAGCCGCGCGATGCTGACCTTCGCGACCACGGCGCCGACCAGCAGGCCGTCGTCGTACACGGGCGCCGCGACGAAGATGCCGGGCTCCCCGCTCGCCGCGCCCACGCCATAGGCTTCGGAGAACGCGCCAAGCAGCGTGTCGTTCAGCCAGGCGCGCGGGCGCATGTCCGCGCCCAGGTAGGAGATTCTTTCGAGTGCATTGCTGGACGCGATGCAGATGCCGTGGGCGTTGACGAGCCAGATTGCGTCGAGCCCGGAGAAGCCCTGAGCGTCGTGGAGGAAGCGGTCCACGGAGGCGAGGCCCGGCACCGCTTGCAGTTCCTTGCGCCGTGCCAGTTCCGTCGAATCGCGCGACGCGGCATAATTCGCGGCCTCGGTGAGCGCCTGCTGGACGACGCGGGTTTCGGCCATCGTCGCCGGAATGGCGCGCGACATGGCGAGATCGCTGGCGATCACTTCGGCCATGTTGTCCACGACCGAGCGCGTGATTTGCCGTTGGGCCGTGAGCGCCGCCACGAACTCCTGGCGCACGAGGCGGTCGGCGAGCCAGCCCGCCGCCGCCCAGCAGACGAGCGTGACCACCGCGACCCCGAGAGGTCCGGCTGCCTGGCGCAAGAGTCTCCTGTTCATTGGCTTCTGGTTCGTGAGTGGGCATTGAGGCGTAGGCGGCCGGCGGTCCGCGCATCGGGACGCCGCTTGCGGCGCGAGACGATTTTACCCCTCGAAACGGGCTGGCGACCTCGCGCTCCAAGCGGCCAGGCGGCGTGGCGAGGCGGCGCGCGAAGGCGCAAAGGCGCGCGCAGGCCGCCGTCATGCGCGCCGCATGCCGTGAACGCGGCCATACACGGGCATCTGCGCCGGGGAGTGGACACGGGCGTGGTCAGGGCGAGTTTCGCGCCGATGCACGGCGTGTGGCGCGCAAGCGACGCCCTCTGGCGCCGGCGGCCTCGATGAGGCAGGCGCCGCCGTGTCATCAAGGCGTCATCGTTGCGTCATCACGATGTCGTGCAGTGGCCGCGCGAGCGGTTCCGCAAGGCGCAGGGAAGACCTGCGAAAGCGTTTCGAAAGTCCATGTCGCCAGGCTTTAGTGCGACGCGGGGCGCGGTTGTGAGTGTCATGAAGGTTGTAGTAGTGTCGTGCCGTTTCAATCGGGGCAAGCCCGGTCGCCATGCGGCAGTCGGGGCGGGGCCCGCTTGCGCGGCGTCGTCGCCGTGTCATCAACGCCAACGAGATTCTGTGTTCATGCGTCTTGCCTTTTTCGATCCGCGATCCGCGCGGCGCGCGCAACGCCTGTCCGGATGCACCGGCGCCCTGGCGTCCGCTTTTCTGAATCCCGGCGCGGAGGGCGTCTAAATGGAGTTCGGCTTCAACCTGAACCGCACGGCCAACGCCTCGGCGTGGCGCGTGCTGCCCAACCGCTGGGACTTCGTGGCGTTCCCGCTCATCATCGGCCTGATCGCGATGGCGGCCGTGGGCTTTCACGAGACGATGGCGCCGATCTCGACGCTCAAGACCGAGGCCATCTCGCTCGACCCGGCGAGGCTGCCCGAGTATGCGCTGCGGACCACGCTGCGCATGCTCGCGGCGATGGTCGCCTCGCTCCTGTTCACGCTCGCGTACGGCACGCTCGCCGCGAAGAGCCGCCGGGCGGGCATGGTGCTCGTGCCGATTCTCGACATCCTGCAGTCGGTGCCGGTGCTCGGCTACATCTCGTTCACGGTCACGTTTTTCCTCGCGCTCTTTCCCTCGCGCGTGCTCGGCGCCGAGCTTGCCGCGATCTTCGCAATCTGGACGAGCCAGGCCTGGAACATGACGTTCAGCTTCTACCAGTCGCTGCGCACGGTGCCGCGCGACCTCGATGAAGTTTCGCGCGGCTTCCACCTGACGGGCTGGCAGCGTTTCTGGAAGCTCGAAGTGCCGTTCTCGATGCCGGGCCTCATCTGGAACATGATGATGTCGATGTCGGGCGGCTGGTTCTTCGTGGTGGCCTCCGAGGCGATCACGGTGGGCAACAACACGATTACGCTGCCGGGCGTTGGCGCTTATCTGGCACAGGCGATTTCGGACAAGAACCTGCACGCCGTGGGCTGGGTGATTCTCGCGATGACCGTGGTGATCCTCGCCTACGATCAATTGCTGTTCCGTCCGCTCGTGGCCTGGGCCGACAAGTTCCGCATGGAGACCACGAGCTCCGGCAATGCGCCTGAATCGTGGCTGCTCGACCTGGTGCGCCGCACCCATTTGATCAACCAGTTCCTGGTGCCGGTGGGCTGGCTGTTCGCCAAGGCCGCGCGCATTCCGCTGAAGCTGCCGGCGTTTCCGAACGTCTCGCGCATGGCGCCGCTTGCCGGCGGCCGCAGCGGTTTGCGCGCGCGCATCGGCGACGCCGTGTGGGCCGTGCTCGTGATCGCGCTGACCGTGTTCGTGGTGTGGCGAGTGGTAGCCTACGTGCGCACCGGCGTCACGCTCGACGAAGTCTGGCACGTGCTCGCGCTCGGCCTCATCACCCTGTTGCGCGTGGCGCTGTTGATCGCGGTCGCCTCGGTGATCTGGGTGCCGCTCGGCGTGCTGATCGGCCTGCGCCCGGCGCTGGCCGAGAAGATCCAGCCGCTCGCGCAATTTCTGGCCGCGTTTCCCGCCAACCTGCTGTTTCCGGTGTTCGTGATCGTGATCGTGCGCTTTCATCTGAACCCGGACATCTGGCTCTCGCCGCTGATCGTGCTCGGCACGCAGTGGTATATCCTGTTCAACGTGATCGCAGGGGCCACCGCCTATCCGAACGACTACAAGGAAGCGGCGAAGAATTTCCGCATCCGCGGATGGCAATGGTGGAAGCAGGCGATGCTGCCGGGCATTTTCCCGTACTACATCACGGGCGCCATCACGGCCTCGGGCGGCGCGTGGAATGCGAGCATCGTCTCCGAGTTCGTGCAGTGGGGTGACACCAGGGTCGTCGCGCATGGCCTCGGCGCGTACATCGCACAGACGACCGCAGCCGGCGACTATCCGAAGATCATTCTCGGCATTGCCGTGATGTCGCTGTTCGTCACACTGTTCAATCGCCTGATCTGGCGCCCGATGTACACGTACGCCGAGTCCCGTTTGCGGCTCGACTGACCGAACAACGAAAGATCGAAGGTAACGCGATGCAAAACCCAAAGACGCTGAGCGCCGCCCACGGCGATGTGCTGACGGCTCCAAACCCGCCGCGCCTCGGCGAGGAAATCCTCAACGTGAAGGACGTGTGCCGGGGCTTCAACAAGACCCAGGGCGAACTGCTCGTGCTCGACGACGCCAACCTCTCGCTGCGCGAGGGCGAAATCGTCGGGCTGCTGGGCCGTTCCGGCTCGGGTAAGTCCACGCTGCTGCGCATCATCGCAGGCCTGATCTCGCCGACCTCCGGCGACGTCACCTGGCGCGGCAAGCCGCTCGAAGGACCGGCCGAGGGCGTGGCGATGGTGTTCCAGACGTTCGCGCTGTTCCCGTGGCTCACCGTACTGCAGAACGTGGAAGCGGGTCTCGAAGCGCAGGGCGTGGGCGCGCGCGAGCGGCGCGAACGCGCGCTGGCGGCCATCGACCTGATCGGTCTGGACGGCTTCGAAAACGCCTACCCGCGCGAGCTTTCGGGCGGCATGCGTCAGCGCGTGGGCTTTGCGCGCGCGCTCGTGGTCGACCCGATGCTGATGCTCATGGACGAGCCGTTCTCGGCGCTGGACGTGCTGACCGCCGAAACGCTGCGTACCGATTTGCTGGACCTCTGGACGCAAGGCCGTCTGCCGATCAAGTCGGTGCTGATCGTCACGCACAACATCGAGGAAGCGGTGTTCATGTGCGACCGCATTCTCGTCTTGTCGTCGAATCCGGGGCGCGTGGTCGCCGAGATCAAGGTGCCGTTCAAGCATCCGCGCAACCGTCTCGACCCGGTGTTCCGCAAGCTCGTGGACGACATCTACGCGAAGATGACCGCGCGCCAGACCGGTGAGACCCAGAAGAAGGGGCTCGAGCTCGGCAGCTGGCTGCCGCGCGTGTCGACCAACCTGATGGCCGGTCTGATCGAGACGCTGGCGGCCGCGCCGTATCACGGCCGCGCCGACATGCCGGAAATCGCGCGCTCGCTGCATCTGGAGGTGGACGACCTGTTCCCGATCGCCGAAGTGCTGCAGAACCTCGGTTTTGCCGACGTGCGCGAAGGCGACGTGCTGCTCACGCCGCCCGCTCGCGTGTTCGCGGAATTCGGCACGCAGGAGCGCAAGATGATGTTCGCCGAGCATCTGCTGCGCCACGTGCCGCTCGCGGCGCGGATCAAGAAGGTGCTCAACGAGCGTCCGGGCCACCGCGCGCCGCGCGTGCGCTTCGAGCAGGAGCTGGAGGACTTTCTCTCCGACGGCGCCGCCGAAGAAACGCTCGACACCGTGATCGACTGGGGCCGTTATGGCGAGATCTTCTCCTACAACGACCAGTCTGAAATCTTCAGTCTCGAAGACGTGGAGTCCTGAACATTGCGCATCTTGCCGCGCGAGCAACATTGAAAAACGGTCGCCGAGGCGACCGTTTTTCGTTTGCTTGTCTGCGCTACTGCAGCGTGCCCCAGCGCTCCACCGCGGGCTCGGCCGTGGCCCATTTCCAGCCCGACTGGTCCTGGCACGCCGTGGCGGTGTACCACTGCTCGGGCGCGTTGCCCGAATCGCCGTCCTGCACCGAGAACGCGAACTCCTTGCAGAGCGTGAGCGCGTTCGCGAACGCGCGCGTCACGCGCACCTGACCGTGACCGTTCTCCACGGGCAACTGATGTTTGACGCGCCAGATATCCATGCCTCCCACAGGCAGGCGGCCGACCGTCTCGGCGATCCGTTCCTGCTGATCTGCGTGCATTCCCTTCATGTAGCGGCCGACGGCTGCGTCCGTGGCGGCCTGCACCGCAATGCCCACGCCGATGCCCACGGCGGGATTCGCCGTGACGATGCCGGTGGCCGCCGCTGCCGCTGCGCCGCTCGCGGCGCCGATCGACGAACAGCCGCTCGCGCCGAGCGCGACACCCGCGCAAAGCGCGGCGAGGACGATGAGCTTGGCAGGGCGCGGCGGCGACGGATTCCTCGCTGCGCGCCGTGCACGCTTCGCGCACGCGTCGATGCGGGTCATTGCAGCGCGCCCCAGCGGTCGGTGGCGGGTTCGGCGGACGCCCATTTCCAGTTGTCGCCATCGCGGCACACGGAGGCGACGAAGAAGGCGCTCGAAGCGGGCCTGTCTTTCGTGGCCTCGTGATCGACGGAGAACACGATCTCCTTGCAGTCGAGCGCGCCGCTGCTGATCGTGCGGCTCACCGTGACGCGGCCGTGCTCGTCGTCCTCGATCGGGAACGAGTGCGTAATCGACCATGGCGCGACCGCGCCGACTTCGAGCGGGCCTGCCGCCCTCGCAATGCTGTTCTGGGTGTTGCGATGGACGACGCGCTCGGAGTACTGGACGCCGGCCCGCGCGGCGGCGACGGCGCCAAGGCCGATGCCGGTCGCCACGGCGGCGTTGTTCGTCACCTTCGATGCAACCGCCGCGCCGGCGATGCCCGCACCCGTTTGCGCGGTTTCGGAGTAGAGAGACGTGCATGCCGAGCACGCGAGACTCGCCGCGGCGGCGAGCAGCGTGAGCGACAGGGTCCGTCGCCGGCGCGGGGGAGCCGCGGAGCTTTGCTGCGGCCGCGCACAGGCAACCACTTCGTCGACCGCTCCCATCACCGATGGCGCGATCCGCGCCCGAGCACTCCGTTCTTGCATGATGATTCCCTGCCGCTCGCCGGTCGACACCGCTCGAGCGGACGTCCAGCACCTTTTATGCCTGTTTGAGTGCTGCGGATTGTGCAGCATAGGATTGCTAACGGGGATAGGGGAAGTGCAAGGAATTGCAAAAGTGCGTGCGCGGTAGCCCAATCTTTGATTGGCGCCACCGCGTAGCGCTTTTGTTGCCGACGGACGCCGACGAACCGATCGCGCCGCGCAAGCCGCCGGCGCACAGGCATGGGAGGGGTCAGGCTTCGTTCGCGTCCGGCTCGCCCGGCGCTTCGGTGTCGCCTTCGTCGGCGCCGTAACTGCCCAGCCGGTTATAGAGCGTCTTGAGGCTCACGCCCAGTGTGCGCGCCGCGAGCCGCTTGTCGCCGCCGCAATACTTGAGCGTGCCGAGGATGATCTGCTTTTGCGCATCGGCGAGCGGCGTGCCGATCCAGACGCTCATCGCGTCGCCCTGGGTCACGGGCTTCTTCACGCGCGGCACGAGTTGCGGATGCGCGATCTCCACGACCTTTTCCGCGAGGATGAAGGCGCGGTACACGGCGTTCTTCAATTCGCGCACGTTGCCGGGCCACGACCAGTTGCGCACGGTTTCGAGCGCACGCTTGCTGAAGGCTTTTTGCGTGCCTTCCTGCTCGTTGAGTTCGGTGAGAAAGTGCTGGGCGAGCAGCTCGCGGTCGCGCTCGCGCTCGCGCAGCGGCGGCGCGCGCAGCGGAAACACGGCGAGCCGGTACATCAAGTCTTCGCGCAGGCAGTTTTCCTTCACGGCCATGACGGGATCGCGGTTGGTCGCGGCGATGATGCGCACGTCGCCGAGAATCGCCTCGTTGCCGCCCACCGGAAAGTACTCGCCGGTTTCGAGCGCGCGCAGCAGCTTCACCTGATGCAGCAGCGACATCTCGGTGATCTCGTCGAGGAACAGCGTGCCGCCGCGCGCATGTTCGAAGTGTCCTTCGCGCGCCTGGATGGCGCCCGTGAAACTGCCTTTCTCGTGGCCGAAGAGCTCGGCTTCGATCAGCTCGTCGGGAATCGCGCCGCAGTTCACCGCGATGAACGGCCCGTCGCGGCGCTCGCTCTGTGCGTGGATCGTGCGGGCGATGAGTTCCTTGCCCGTGCCCGATTCGCCGACGATGAGCGCCGTGGCCTCCGTCACGGCCACGCGTTCGATCTGCGCATAGAGTTCCAGCATGACGGCGGACGAGCCGTACAGCAGACCGTACGACTGCAATCCTGCGACGCGCTCTTCGGCGTCCCGCACGCTATGACCACTGGTCCCGCTGATTCCGCTGTTTCCGCTGTTTCTCTTGGCGGCGGGCGAGCCCGGCTCGATTGACGCCATAGGGGTTGTCGTCCTGCAAAGGTAGTGCGGGCGTTCGCCTGCGCGCGCTGTCGCGGCCGCGCATCGCTGCGCGAATTGGCGAACGACCCTGGGATCCGGGGCTGGCCGTCCAGGACAGATGCGAAGCTTGCCGATCCGACGGCCTCGGGATGGCATCTCGTAAGCATTTAACCACTGCCGTGCAGGACTGGGCAATGGACATGCACACGGCGCGCCGGCCGAAGGCGCGCCGTGCAGTGGCTTTCCCAGCGGCTCAACGTCGTTTTCAATGGGTCCTGGCGCCGATTTATCCGCTGTTTTGTCCGAGCCGGCAGAGGGGGTGGCACGAGCGCGAGCGTGCGTGGCACGCATCCTGCTGCGGAACTCGCAGAGGTTCGCGCCGTCTTCGTTGACAGGGCGGCGCATCGGCTACGCTTCGGGCGATGCGATTCTGTTCAATACGCGTCTTCCGTCTTTGACGAGGCGTACCTGGGGAGAGAGCGAAATGTCGAAGAACCGCAGCGGGTTCGTAGGAACCTGGATGACCGTGGGCGCGCTGGGTGCCATGGCGGGCATGCTGGCCTGGCGCTTCTCGCAACGCCACCGCACGCAACGGCAATCGTTTTATCGCGACTTGAGCCGCTGGGAAGGCGAGGGGGGCTCGCTCGCCGATACGACGGATAGCGACCTGGATCCCGAAACGACCATGGCCGCCGGCGCGGCAGGCGCGCAGAAAAGCGGCATGAAGGGAGGGCTGGCAGGCGGCGCAAGCAGCGATGCGAGCAGCAGTGGCAACGGTGCGGCCGGTTTGCCGTGGCCGTTTCCGCATAGTTAGGGGGCCAGGACCGCGGCGCGAGAGCGGTGTCCGCGCCCCTTTCGAATATGTCTATAATGGTCAGGTCAACAACAATCGAGGTTCGGGCTGCCAGCGGCTAGCGGTATTGTTGCTCCCATGTAGCAAAACCGCGCGTACTTACGTTCTTGCCGGCTTGGGCGTGCGTCCGACCGTTTCGTATTCCATTGCAGCGCACTTTCCTGCGCCGCGACTTCCGCGGCGCCGGGCAGCCCTGTCCGGCGCGCTTGCGAAGGGCGCGGCGCTCGCGCTCTGGAACCATTCACCTATCAAGGCTGACGAGACGCGATGCCACATGTATTGATTGTCGATGACGATGCACAAACCCGCGAGGCGCTGGCGGCCGTGGTGAGCGAAGATGGGCTCACCACCGCGCAGGCAGGCGACCTGCGCGAGGCGCGCATCCAGCTCGTGCGGCAGATGCCGGACGTGGTTTTCACCGACCTGAAGCTGCCCGACGGCAGCGGTACCGACCTCTTCGAGGATCTCGATCCGCGTTCGGGCGTGGAGCTCGTTGTCATCACCGGTCACGCGAGCGTCGAGACCGCGGTCGATGCGCTCAAGTCCGGCGCCATCGATTACCTCGTCAAACCGATCAACCTCCAGCGCGTGAAGGCGATTCTGAACCGCCTGCCGCGCGCGGGCGATCTCAAGGCGGAAATCGGCACCCTGCGCGGCGAGTTGCGCCGCATGGGGCGCTTCGGTCTGATGCTCGGCAATTCGTCGACCATGCAGGAGGTGTACGACCAGATCAGCCGTGTCGCGCCCACGCCAGCCTCGGTCATGCTGGTGGGCGAGTCGGGCACCGGCAAGGAAGTGGCCGCGCAGACCATCCATCAGTTGAGCCTGCGCCGCAAGCACGAATTCCTCGCGGTGAACTGCGGGGCGATTTCGCCGAACCTGATCGAGTCCGAGATGTTCGGCCACGAGCGTGGGTCGTTCACGGGCGCCGAGCGCCAGCACAAAGGCTATTTCGAGCGCGCGAACGGCGGCACGCTATTCCTCGACGAAATCACCGAGATGCCGATCGAACTGCAGGTGAAGCTGCTGCGTGTCCTCGAAACGGGCATGTTCATGCGCGTGGGGACGACGAAGGAAATCGAGACCGACGTGCGCCTCATCGCGGCGACCAATCGCGACCCCGAGGACGCCGTGGCGGAAGGCAAGCTGCGTCTCGATCTCTATCACCGTCTGAACGTGTTTCCGATCAGCCTGCCGCCGCTACGAGAACGCGGCAAGGACGTGGAACTGCTCGCCCAGGCGTTCCTCGACGAACTGAACGAACGCCACGGCACGAAGAAGCAGTTTCCCGCGGCCGTGCGCGAGATGCTGGCGACCTATCCCTGGCCCGGCAACGTGCGCGAACTGAAGAACTACGTGCAGCGCGCGCACATCATGTCGGGCAACGATGGCGACTACACGGCCACGGTGCCGCTGCAGATCTCGCTCTCGAAGCCGATTGCGGGCACCGCGGTCACGATTCCGTTCGGAACCTCGCTCGCCGACGCCGATCGCCAACTCATTCTCGCGACGCTCGAACAGTGCGGCGGCGTGAAGACGCGCGCGGCAGAAATTCTCGGCATCAGTCTGAAAACGCTCTATAACCGGCTTGTGGAATATGGCAACGAGAGCGCCGGCAAGGGCGATACGCCCGCGCGCGTAGCCGGCGCCTGAGCGGCAAACGCGGGTGCGCCGGCGCGGCACATCGGCGCTGGCGGTACGACGCTTGCAGTGTGAGTTTCGCGTCCATCGACGAGGAGCGAAAGATGCCGAGCTGCCTATCTTGTGATGCCGTCCGTGTGACGCCCTGGCTCGCGCATACGCCGCAGCCCGACGAGCCTCCGGATGAGCCCGGCGAGCCCGATGTGCCGCCCATCGGCGATCCCCCGGCGCAGCCCGGTGAAGCGCCGCACACGGCGGCCCGATTCCACCGTTCGATCTCCTCTCGATTTCGGTGCTTGCGATCAGGCGAGTCCGTTCGGTACGTCCGATGAACTCGGCCGGCGATGTCGCCTCGACCGTCGTCGCGCTTGCAATGACCGTGTTCACCAGGCATTTGGGGACAAGGCAGTAGAGCGAATGGCTTTTATGTACTAGTTACAAATGCTTCGCCATTTTTACCGGCTAATCCATGCGGCGGACCCTGGACTCCAGAAAAACGCCTGGCCGCGTGGCCGCCTTCCGCTGGAGGCATCGACATGAGACATCCCGCTTTGCGCCGCTCCGCCCGACACACGGGCAAGCGCAGCCCGCGCGAATCGCAAGAGACGAACAGCCCCCCGCCGTCGGTCGCGCCGGACCCCGCGGGCCAGAATCGCGCCGCGCCCGGCGTGCAGCCCGACGGCGAGCACAATCAGGGCGGTGCGCGGGCCGAGGGGATCGAATACCAGCGCGATCTCGGTTCGGAACAGGACGCCTGATCGCCTGCGAACCGTCGCTCGCGGCGCGCGGTAACCGGCCCGGTTTCCCGGTTGACAGATCATCGGGGTTTTACGCCAACGCGCAGCCGGCGCGCGGAATTCGCTCGCGCTGTCGCTTGGGAGAAAGAATTTTGCTCCAGACCCTGCCACTTCGGCACGCGTCTTGCGTACCTGTTTGAGACATTGTCTTCGGACCCAATGAAACAGGAGGTAGAGCCGCAATGGGCAGACTGATCGTGGTATCGAATCGCGTTGCGCCGACCCAGGAGGGGCGCCCGGCAGCGGGCGGTCTCGCAGTCGGCGTGCTGGACGCGCTCAAGGAAACCGGGGGGGTATGGTTCGGCTGGAGCGGCGAAACCGTCGCGGAACCTTCCGCGCCCGTCATCGAGCAGCAGGGCAGCGTCACCTACGCGACCGTGAGTCTTACCCGGCGTGACTATGACCAGTATTACAAGGGCTTCTCGAATACGACGCTGTGGCCGACGTTCCACTACCGCAACGACCTCGCGCGCTACGAGCGCCAGGAGTACGGCGGCTACCTGCGCGTGAACGTTTTGCTCGCGCGCCAGCTGCAGCCGCTCATCGAGCCGGATGACATCATCTGGGTGCACGACTATCACCTGATTCCGTTCGCCCGCTGCCTGCGCGACCTCGGCGTGAAGAACCCGATCGGCTTCTTCCTCCACATTCCGCTGCCGGTGCCCGAGGTCTTGCGCTCGGTGCCGCCGCATGAGGAACTCATCAAGTTCATGTGCCACTACGACGTGGTCGGTTTCCAGACCGGCGCCGATCGCCAGGCCTTCCTCGACTATATCGAGCGCGGCGGCCATGGCACCGCGAGCGACGACGGCATGGTCCACGCGTGGGACCGCTTCCTGAAGGTGGGCGCCTACCCGATCGGCATCTATCCGGACGCTATTGCCCGCGCATCGGCGCAGTTCTCCGACCGCAAGGCCGTGCGCAGCCTGCGCGAGGCCATGCGCGGGCGCAAGCTGATCATGAGCGTCGACCGGCTCGATTACTCGAAGGGCCTGGCCGAGCGGTTCCAGGCGTTCGAGCGCATGCTGCAGAACGGGCCCGGCTGGCACGGCCGCGTCTCGCTGCTGCAGATCGCGCCGCCGACGCGCTCCGACGTGCAGACCTACCAGACGATCCGCCGCAATCTCGAAGGCGAGGCCGGCCGCATCAACGGCCGGTTCGCGCAGCTCGACTGGACGCCGATCCAGTACCTGAACCGCAAGTACGAGCGCAATCTGCTAATGGCG
The DNA here is from genome assembly GCF_038900695.1 of Paraburkholderia sp. JHI2823. Classification (NCBI taxonomy): domain Bacteria; kingdom Pseudomonadati; phylum Pseudomonadota; class Betaproteobacteria; order Burkholderiales; family Burkholderiaceae; genus Paraburkholderia; species Paraburkholderia sp. JHI2823. The sequence goes on from NZ_JAYMRY010000013.1 coordinate 161,618, forward strand.
CTGTTTCGCGAGGCCCAGGTGGGCTATGTGGCGCCACTGCGCGACGGCATGAATCTCGTCGCGAAGGAGTACGTGGCTTCGCAGAACCCCGAGGACCCCGGCGTGCTGGTGCTCTCGCAGTTCGCGGGCGCAGCCGAGCAGTTGCCAGGTGCGCTGGTCGTGAACCCCTACGACCTGAACCAGACGGCCGAGGCGCTGGAGCGCGCGCTTTCCATGCCGCACGCGGAGCGCGTCTCGCGATACAACGACATGATGGCGTCGCTGCGCGAGAACAACCTTTCGGTGTGGCGCGATACGTTCCTCGCCGACCTGCGCAGCGTCGCAACGGCGGCGTCGGTCACGGCGAAGGCGCGCACCGCTGCGCCGGCGGGCGCCGCGTCCGCGCCATCGCCCGTGGCGTCCGCGTCCGCACCGGAACCGGCCCCGCGCGCCGCGCGCGCGCAGTGAGGCCCGCAGTGAGGCCCGTAGTGAGGCCCGTAGTGAGGCCAATGGCGCGGCGCGAGGCGCCATCGACCGCATAGCGTTGCCTCGACGCAAATGTTTCCACGCGGCGGCCTTCAGGCCGCCGTTTTTTTGCGCCCGCTTCGGGCGCGGCGCGCGTTCAGGCCCGCTGGCTGAGTGGGTCGGCAAACGGCATCGGCGGGCGCGTCGGGTCGAAGTCGGCCCAGTGGCCGTCATGCCATTGGCCCGAGGCACGCTCGATGTCGGCGGCGCCCGCGTCGCGCAGCAATTGCGCGGCGAGATCCTGGTTCTCGTAGCAGACGTGAACCGTGAGCAGCACGCCGTCATTGCGCATCTCGCGATGCACGCGCTCGTGGTGTGCCGCAGCTTGTTGCGCGGCGGCTTTCGCTCCCACGCTCGCGCCGATGCGCGCGCCGATCCAGGCCCCCACGCCGGCCGCGATCACGACCGAGGGGAGCGCCGCCGAAAATGCGCTGAACAGCACCACGCCAACCACGGCGCCCGCCACTGCGCCCGCGGTGATATTGCGCGCGTGATGCGAGCGCGCGGCGGCGGCCGTTGGCGGCGGCGCGGCCGCCATCGCGCTCTGGCGCGCGTGCTGGCCGCGCGGATTGACGAAGAACAGATTGACGTCCTCTTCGAGGAAGCCGCCGGCGTACAGCTTTTCCGCGGCGGCTTCGGCGGCGGGGAAGGTCGTGAACCGACCAGCGACGATCAGTGACATGGGAATCGTCCTTTGCCGGTTCGGCATTTCGACTCGCCGGAAACGGAAGGAACGGGTACGCCGCGAATGCGGCGTGCCCTGAATCCATGTTAGTGCCTGCGTACGCGCAGAGTTAGGCTGCTCTCGCGGGGGCGCGTGCTTGCACGTTCAGCGCGGCCTTTGCGCCACCGTGCCCGGCATCAGCCGCAGCAGGCTCACCACGGCCGCGACGGCGGCGAAGGCAGTCGCCACGTAGAGCGCCACGGTCGGTCCCTGTTGTGGCGCAAAGCCGAAGATGAGCGCGACGAGCGCCGCGCCGAGCGTTTGCCCGGTGAGGCGCGCGGTGCCGAGCATGCCGCTCGCGCCGCCGCTGCGCTCGCGCGGCGCGGAGGAGAGGATCTGCCGGTTGTTGGGCGACTGAAAAACGCCGAAGCCCGCGCCGCAAAGCGCCATGCGCCAGCAGATGTCGAGCACCGTCGGATGGGCGCCGAGCGCGGCGAGCGAGAGCAGGCCGGCCGAGAAGAGCGCGAGCCCGATGCCGCCGAGCATGCCTGCCGGATAGCGGTCGGAGAGGGCGCCCGCGAGCGGCGCGGCACCGATGATGACGAGCGGCCAGGGCGTCATCAGCAGACCCGTGTCGACCTGCGAGAAGCCGAACGTCTCCTGCAGCAGGAAGGGCAGCGCGACGAACGCGAGCATCTGCGCGCAGAACGAGCACACCGAGGTGCTGATCGACAGCGCGAACACGGGATTGGCGAGCAGATCGACGGGCAAAAGCGGCGCTGGCTGGGTGAGCTGCCGCCGCACGAAGAACCAGCCGACCACGATCGCGACCACGAATTCGAGCGCGACGAGGCGCTTGCTCTCGCCGTGGCCGAGGCCGTCGACGGCGAAGATCAGGAGGCCGAACACGATGGCGTTGAGCACGGCGCTCAGGTAATCGTAGGGCGCGGGATGCCGTTCGTTCACGGGCAGCGCGCGCATTCCCAGCATGAACGCGGCGATGCCGATCGGCACGTTGATCGCGAAGAGCCATGGCCACGACGCGATGGCGAGCACGCCCGAAGCAAGCGTCGGCCCGACCGCCGAGGCGATCGCGACAACCATGGCGTTGATCGCGACGCCGCGCCCGAGCTGCGCGCGCGGATAGATCATGCGCACGAGCGCGGTGTTCACGCTCATGATCCCGGCGCCGCCGAAACCCTGCACCGTGCGCGCGAGCGCGAGCTGGGGCAGCGTGGTGGCGAGCGCGCAGCCCAGCGACGCGACCGTGAAGAGCGCCATGCCGGCGAGGTAGACGCGCCGGTAGCCGATGCGGTCGCCGAGTGAGGCGAGCGGCAACAGCGAGATGGTCACCGAAAGTTGATAGGCGTTGACGATCCAGATCGAGCTTGCCGCGCTCGCGCGCAGGTTGCGCGCGATGGTCGGCAGGGCGACGTTGGCGATTGCGCCGTCGAGCACGGCAAGCGTGATGCCGAGCGCGACGACGAGGATCGCGTAATAGCGTTGTGGGAAGGGCAGGCCGGTTTCGGCGTCGGCGGTGGAATCGGCGGAAAGTTCGGAAAGCGTGGGCATCGACTGGAGAGGCGGCGCGCCCCGTGTCTGGATCGTCGCGAGGCGCTGCCGGCTGGCTGTGGTTTTCTGGCGTTGTTTCGCGCTAGTTCGTTGCCTGGCTGTTGCTTGTGGCGTGGATTATTTCAGTTCATATAGCCCGACGTAGGTGGTCGAGTCCACTTCGTTCAGGTGCGTCATGAAGCGCGCGACGGCGTTCGTCGTCTCCGGTGTGACAGGCAATTGCGCGGCCTTGAGCGCATGCACGCGGAAGATATAGCGATGCGGCTTGTCGCCGCGCGGAGGCGCCGCGCCGCCGAAGCCCACGGTGCCATAGTCGTTGCGCACCTGCACCGCGCCCTGCGGCAGCAGGCTGCCGTCGGCCCTGCCCGCGTTGCGCGCGAGCGAGCGTACGTCAGGGGGGATGTTGACCACGACCCAATGCCAGAAGCCGCTGCCCGTGGGCGCGTCCGGGTCGTAGACGGTGAGCGCGAAGCTTTGCGTGTCGGCGGGCGGCTCGTCCCATTGCAGCGCGGGCGAGACATTGTCGCCGTCGACACCGAAGGCACGGTCGTCGAACTCCTGTGCCTTCGGCATGAAACCGTTGCTGGGAAAGTCATCGGACCAAAGTCGGAAATCAGCCATCGGTTGCCTCCTCCGTTTTGGAACTGCTTGTGACTGCTTGTGACTGCTCGTGACTGCTCGTGACTGCTCGTGACTTCGCGGGACGGTTGCGCCGGCATAGATGACATCGCAAACGAAAGGCGTTCGCGACTTGCGTTCGCGACTTGCGTTCGAACAGGCAAAGCGACTAGCGCAGCCGGTCGAGCGAGTTTATCACCGCGCGGCTTGCGCGCGAGCGGCAGCATCGCAGCGCCACAAGCGGTGCAGGCCGCGCGGGCCGCCTCACGCGCGCGCCTCGAACCACGCGGACGACTCGTCTTCGAGCCACGCGGCGAGCCGCTCGACGACCGCCTGCGGATCGTGCTGCGCGCCACGCAACGCGCATTCCCAGATTACGGCCACGCGCCACCCCTGCGCCGCCAGTGCGGCGAGCGCCCGGGCGTCGTTGACGCGGTTGCGCGCGATCTTCTCGCGCCAGAACTCGGGGCGGGTTTGCGGCCACTTGAAGAGCGCGCAGTTGTGGCCGTGCCAGAAGCAGCCGTGCACGAATATCACGGCGCGCCGGCGCGGCAACACGATGTCGGGGCGGCCGGGCAGTTCGCGCACGTTCAGGCGAAAGCGAAAGCCGCGCCGATGCAGCAGACTGCGAATCAGCGTTTCGGGCCTGGTGTTGCGCCCGCGTATGCCGGACATCATCCGGCTGCGGGTCGCTGTATCGACGACGTCCACCATCGCCTGAAGTCTCGCTCCTTAGCCTTGCTTCGTTCGGCCGCGGCGCGCGCCGCTCAGCGGCCTCCCGCCGTGGCCAGCGACGTCGCGGCGCGCGCGGGTTTGCGCCCCGCTTTGGGCCCCGCTTTTGGCGCAATCCTGCGTTTATCCACACTCGCAACGGCGGCAGGGGTTGCCGCCGCCGCATTGTCCGCGAGGGGCGCCGTGTCGTGCCTTGCGCCGAGCAGGGCATCCAGATGCGGCATCATCGCGCGCGCGACTTCGCGCATCACCGGCATCACTACGCTGTTGCCGAACTGGCGGTATGCCTGAGTGTCGCTCACCGGAATGCGGAAGGTGTCGGGCAGCCCCATGAGCCGCGCGCACTCGCGCGGCGTGAGGCGCCGCGGGCGCACGCCTTCGCCCTGGTAGACGAGGATTTCCGAGCCGTCCTTGTGATAGCGCGCAGACAGCGTGCGCGTGACGCTGTCGGGAAACGCGAGCCCGTAGCCGAAGCCGTTGCCGGCCGCGCGATGTTTTTCGGCGTATTGCTGTAAATAGGCCCAAAGGCCGGGCGTGAGCGTGTACTTTGACTGCACGCGGCGCTCGCCGTGATCGAAGAAGCGCTCTCCGTCCCACGGCAGGACCGGCTCGCGGCCGTCGGTGCGGTGCAGGATCGAAGCAAGGCGCGGGCCGTTTTCAGGCAGCGCCAATGCGTCCCACGAGAATGCGGTCGGCTCGCGAAACCCGACGATGATGATGCGCTCGCGATGCTGCGGTGTGAAATGACGCCCGTCGATCACGCGATAGTGCACGTCATAGCCGAGTTCGTCGCGCAGCACCTGGAGAATCACGTCGAAGGTGCGGCCGCGATCGTGCGACATCAGGTTCTTGACGTTCTCGAGCAGGAACGCGGCGGGCCGCTTCTCGGCGATGATGCGCGCGACGTCGAAGAACAGCGTGCCCTGGGTCGTGCACGCAAAGCCGTGCGGGCGGCCGAGCGCGTTCTTCTTGCTCACGCCCGCGATCGAGAACGGCTGGCAAGGAAAGCCCGCGAGCAGGACGTCGTGGTCCGGCACGTCGGCGGCGTCGACGGCCGTGATGTCGCCGATGAACGGATGGTCCTCGCCGTAGTTCTCGAGATAGGTCTTGCGCGAGAACGGATTCCATTCGCTCGTGAAGACGCACTCGCCGCCATGCGCCTCGAATCCCTTGCGGATGCCGCCGATGCCGGCGAACAGATCGATGAAGCGAAAGCGCGCCGCGCCGCCGTGCTGGCGCGGGCCGCCGTGCAGCAATTCGCGCAGCGCGGCTTCGAGCATGGCGGGGCAGGGCGTTTCGCCTTTTTCCCAACGCCGGATGGTCTTCACGTCGCGGCCGACGTGCGTGGCGATTTGCTGCTGCGTGAAACGCTTGCGTGCCTGCTGGAGCAGGTCTCTCGGTTCGGCCGTGAGCACGGAGTCCTCGTTAGGGTATTTTTGCGGACATTATGACCGATGCTCGACCCGCGACACCAGGACTTCCCGCTGTGTTGCGTGGGCCGCGCCGCCCGGGCGCGTCGAAAACAGGAGGAAATCAGGAGTGTGAGCCGGCGTTTGCCTGCCTGGTCGGCGAGGTCGAGGCGACGTTGAGTTCGTGCAAATCGACGATGAGCAGCAGGCTGTCGATTTCGCTCAGTTGGCCTTTGTTCACGTGGCCGGTGTCGAGCAGGCGATGCAGGCGCTGGCGCCAGTAGCTCGCGGGGAGAATAGGTCCCCCGAAGTCGCCCGCGAGCGACAGCGGCATCACGCGACGAATGTGCGCGATATCCTGGTCTATGAGGTTCGACACCATATAACCGGCGGGGAGGGGACGCGTGGAGTCCATGAAGGCCATAACGGCACTTCCTGTCGTACCTTTAGGGAAATTTGCTCGGTACTTACCCTGGCCGCTCAAGGGGCGCGCCAGATCGCCTCGCGCCGCCGCTTATTCGGCGGCGGGGGGCGTCACGCCGGGCGCCTGGGCAGCGCTTTCGAGGAAGCGGCGCGTCGCGTCGAAGGCGTTCAGCATCTGCTCGGGCCAGGGGGTTTGCAGCATGACGGCCTGATGGTTCTCGAATGCCGCGCTCAGCTGACGAGCGAGCTCAGGCGAGTTGAGATGGCGCAGCAGCACGCTCACGGCGATGGCGGTGGCCTGGCTGGCGCCGGCCGTTTGCAGCTCGGAGGCGGTGAGGGCGGCGACTTGCTTGTTGATGTCCATGGAAAGCCTTCGGGAAAGAGGGGGCACGAACGCGCAGAAGGGACGGGACCGGGGATGCGCGAACCGGCCTGTGCGGCCGGGGCGGCTGGTCCCCCTGGCAGGAATCGAACCTGCATCTAGCGCTTAGGAGGCACTTGTTCTATCCATTGAACTACAGGGAGCGCGCGGTCGAGCATTGCTCCGTTCGATCGCCATGTTTCCCAAGTGACCCGTCATGGCGCGGAGCGGCCGCGAAGCGGTTCGGCCTGGCGGGCCCGAGCCATATCGCGACGCAGGGCCAAGAGTATAGCAAACGTGTGGGGCGCGAAGACGACTCCCTCCAGGTTCGGGTCCTTGCGTTATCGCGACTTTACCCGGTGGCGGCGAGCCGTCGCGCGATTCGGGCGACGCGGCGCGATCAAAACTCGACGACGGTGAATTCCGCCTTGCCGACATCACACAAGGGGCAGCGCCAGTCGTCGGGGATATCCGCAAAGCGCGTACCGGCGGCGATGCCCTCGTCCGGCAGACCCTCTTCCTCGTTGTAGATCCAGCCGCAGATCAGGCAAACCCAGCTCTTGTACTCGATTACTTCGCTCACAGCGTGTCCTTCGTTTAGTCGATTCGATGCGTGGCCCCAAATACGGCCCTTTATAGATTCAAGGCGGCCCGGGCGACCCGCGATGTTACCGGAAAACGGCTGGCGTGCCGGTGCGTGAATGGGTCACGGTCGAGGGCGCTCGTGACTCGCGGTCCGGTCTGCGCGCCCCGAGCTCCGTGCCCCGACCTGAGCGGCCCGAGCTACGCGCCCCGACCTGCGCGGCCCGATCTCCGCGCCCCGATCTACGCGGCCCGATCTCCGCGCCCCGACCTACGCGACCCGACCTACGCGACCCGACCTACGCGACCCGACCTACGCGACCCGACCTACGCGGCCCGACCTACGCGGCCCGACCTACGCGGCCCGACCTCCGCGGCCCGACCTCCGCGGCCCGACCTCCGCGGCCCGACCTCCGCGGCCCAAGCTCCGCGCCCCGGTACAATCCCCCTTTCAGGTCCATCGCACGCATCGCATTCCATCCATGTCGCTTTACACCATCACCGGCGCGCAACTGGCGTTCGGCCACGTCGCGCTGCTCGATCACGCGGACTTTTCGCTCGAAGCCGGCGAGCGCGTCGGGCTGATCGGCCGCAACGGCGCTGGCAAGTCGTCGCTGCTGACGATCGTCGCCGAACTCGCCAAGCCCGACGACGGCCTCGTCACGCGCCAGCAGAATCTCTCGACCGTCTACGTGCCGCAGGAGCCCGACTTCGACGCCGATGCCACGGTGTTCGACACCGTCGCGTCCGGCCTCGCCGGCGTGCGCGCGCTGCTCGACGAATACGACGCGGTCGCGCACCGGCTCGCGGACACGCCCGAAGGCGCGGAGCACGACGCGCTGCTCGCGCGCATGAACACGCTGCAATCGTCGCTCGACCACGCCGACGCGTGGAGCTGGCGCACGCGCGTCGCCACGACGCTCGCGCAGATCGGCCTGGCAGGCGACGCGCGCGTGGGCTCGCTCTCGGGCGGCATGCAAAAGCGCGTCGCACTCGCGCGCGCGCTCGTGGTGCAGCCCGACATCCTGTTGCTCGACGAGCCGACCAACCACCTCGACTTCGACGGCATCCGCTGGCTCGAGGAACTGCTCGTCGCGCAGCGCTCGAGCCTGCTCTTCATCACCCACGACCGCGCATTTCTCGACCGCGTGGCCACGCGTATCGTCGAGCTCGATCGCGGCAAGCTGCTCTCGTATCCGGGCAACTTCTCGCAGTATCAGGAGCGCAAGGCGCAGCAGCTCGAAGTCGAGCGCGTGGAGAACGAGAAGTTCGACAAGCTGCTCGCGCAGGAAGAAGTGTGGATCCGCAAGGGCGTCGAGGCGCGCCGCACGCGTAGCGTGGGCCGCATCGCACGGCTCGTGCAGATGCGCCACGAGCGCGAGGAGCGCCGCAACGTGCAGGGCAACGTCCGGCTCGATGTCGCGCAGGGCGAGAAGTCCGGCAAGATCGTCGCGGAGCTCACGGATGTCACGAAGTGCTATGGCGCTCGCACGATCGTCGACAACTTCTCGACCACGGTGATGCGCGGCGACAAGATCGGTTTCGTCGGGCCGAACGGCGCGGGCAAGACCACGCTCCTGAAGCTGATCCTCGGCGAGCTGAAGCCCGACGAAGGCACGGTTCGCGTGGGCACCAACCTGCAAGTGGCGTATTTCGACCAGATGCGCGCGCAGCTCGACCTCGAAAAGAGCCTCGCCGATACGATCAGCCCCGGCAGCGACTGGGTCGAGATCAACGGCGCGAAGAAGCACGTGATGAGCTATCTGGGCGACTTCCTGTTCGCGCCCGAACGCGCGCGTTCGCCCGTGAAGTCGCTTTCGGGCGGCGAGCGCAATCGCCTGCTGCTCGCGCGGCTCTTTGCGCGGCCCGCGAACGTGCTGGTGCTCGACGAACCGACCAACGACCTCGACATCCCGACGCTGGAACTGCTCGAAGAACTGCTCACCGACTACGACGGCACCGTGCTGCTCGTGAGCCATGACCGCGCGTTTCTCGACAACGTGGTGACCTCGGTGATCGCGTCCGAGGGCGATGGGCGCTGGCGCGAGTACGTGGGCGGCTTCACCGACTGGCAGACGCAAAGCGCACGGGCGCAGGAGATTGCCCAGGCGCGTGCGCCGAAGGAAGCGGCGCCGGCGGCGGCCGCGCCGAAGGACAGCGCGGCGGGGCGCAATGCCCAGCGCACGGTGAAGCTTTCGTTCAAGGAGCAGCGCGAGCTGGACGAGCTGCCCAGGCGTATCGAGGCGCTGGAGACGGAGCAGAAGGACATCGGCGCGAAGCTGGAGGACGGTTCGATCTTCGCGAAGGACGCGCAGGAAGGCGCGAGGCTCACACAACGCTACGCGGCGATCGACGAAGAACTGCTCGTTGCGCTGGAGCGGTGGGAAGAGCTGGAGAGCAAGCGCAAGTGATGCGAGAGAGGAAGCGGCCTGATGTAGGCCGCTTTTTTATGAGCGCGTTAGCCGTGAAAGCTTGTGCTCAAGGCCTGGAAAATACGACTGCACGGTGCTCCAGACTATGTCGATATCCACGACGAAGTATCCGTGTGTCACATGGTTGCGCATGCCATACATGGCCTCCCAAGGTATCTCGGGATGCGCGGCCGCGAAATCCGGGTCGCCACGCGTGATATTGCGCGTGGCTTCGCCAATGATCGTGATGTTACGCAGGACTGCATCGACAGCCATCGGTGTTGCCGCGAAGCTGTCGCGTGAAAGCGGCGCGGTATAGGTACGTATGCGTCAATGGCATCAAGAATATGTTGCAGGTAGTCCGGCGTGCGCAGATCCTTTTTTCTCATACAGGCACCGATTCAGCGACCACGCGGGCCCGGAAGGTTTCCGGTAGTGCCTTTGGCGTGAGAACGTCCACCCGGACGCCCAGCAGCGCTTCGAGCCGCAACTGGATTTGTGCGAGATCGATGAGCGTAGTCTCCGGCGTGGGATCGACGAGCAAATCGAGATCGCTGTCCTCGTCGTCTTCCGCGCGCGCTGCCGACCCGAACACGCGTGCATTGGTCGCGTGATGGCTCGCGACGATTTGCCGGATTTCTGCGCGGTGCGCACGCAAGGCTTCGGATGGTTTCATGACACCTCCATGCTCCGGATCGTTAAAAAAAGCCTGTTGAGCAGTCAATGGCACGAGCCGTGCCGCGCGCACCCATTCTA
>NZ_JAYMRY010000014.1:0-167575 GCF_038900695.1 Paraburkholderia sp. JHI2823
TCACCAACTACGACGAGAGGTGAATGGTGGCAGGCATTGGCGGTGTGAGCGGCTTTCTTTGCCTACTTTCTTTGCCGCGGCAAAGAAAGTAGGTGCCGCCCCGCACAGGGGCAACGCTAACAGACCGGCGCGAAAACAAGGTTCAAGCACGCGCCGCGTTCTTGGCCGCTGTGCAAAGCAAAGCAGCTGCTGCCCCGCGCAGGGGGAACGCTAGCAAACCGACGCGAAAACATAAGGCCAAAACAAGAGCCAAACCTACCCCCGCCCCGACTCCACCGCCGCCCGGCGCAGCCGCTCCCGACTACTAGAAAGATGCATGCGCATGGCCGCGCGCGCGCCTTCGGGATCGTGGCGGGCGATGGCGTCGAAGATGCTCTCGTGCTCGCGGTTCACCAGCTCGGCGTAAGCCTGAGGATCGCGGTGCGCAATGCTCGCCGAATCGACGCGGCGCCGCGGGATCAATGCCGCACCCATCTGCGTGAGGATATCGACGAAGTAGCGGTTGCCCGTGGCGCGCGCCACCGAAATGTGAAATTCGAGGTCGGCGCCCGAGCTGTCGCCGCCCGCGCGGATGACAACGTCGAGCGCATTGAGCGCGGCGCGCATGCCTGCCAGGTCGCGCTCGCTCGCGCGCTGGGCGGCGAGTCCCGCAGACTCCGTCTCGAGGCTGATGCGCAGTTCCAGCACCGAAAGCACATCGTTGAGCGTGCTCGCCGGCTCGACCGCGAGGTCGAGCGGCTCGCGGTGCGGCTCGAGCACGAAGCTGCCGATGCCATGACGCGTCTCGATGACCGACATGGCCTGAAGCCGCGAGATGGCCTCGCGCACCACCGTGCGGCTCACGCCCAGTTGCGCCATGAGCTTGCTTTCGGTGGGCAGCTTGTCGCCGGGCTTGAGCGAGCGCGAGGCGATCTGCTCGCTGATGAAATTGACGACCTGCTCGGCGAGATTGCGGCTACGCGCACCGATAGGCGTGGCAAGCGACTCCGCCATGTATTTCTCCTTGGCTCGATAGGCATTTATCGCTCCATTATACGTTGTCGGACAACCACAAGATGTGGCGACGCCAAGCATCATTGGCAGACAGGCAGCATCCATCTCAGACGGACCGACGACATCGGATGACTGCCCCTCACAGTCCCTGTGCCCTCTTCGCCGAATGCTTTCGTGAGGACCTCGACACGGCCAGCACCGGCTCTTGGTTCGCACTCCGATTGAATGCAAACGATAGGCGAAATCACTTTTCGTTGTGTTAGCAAACATCCATGCCCCGCGACGGTGCGACTCGAATTTTTTTGCACATCTTCATGGCGCTAATTTTCTTTTTTCTCCGATAATGTGATCCAGAGGGTGCGCGCCCGGCCGTTATTGACAATGAGAATCCCCGCGGACGACGCCTCAACTGATATCGAATCGCAACGCGTTTGTGTCGCCACAATCCGCAACGAGGGAATCATTGAGAAACCGCATCGTTCTGCTCATCCTTGCGCTCGCGCTGCCCTGGGCCCCGCTGCTCGCGGCACCGGCCGCCGAGCCGGCGCCTGACACGATGCAGGCCCGCGTGATGGGTTGCGCGGCCTGCCACGGCGCGCACGGCGAGGGCACCGACAACGACTACTTCCCGCGTCTCGCGGGCAAGCCGGCCGGCTATCTGTTCAACCAGCTCATCGCCTTTCGCGACGGCGGCCGCAGCTATCCGCCCATGAACTATCTGCTGGCGTATCTGCCCGACGCCTACCTCAAGCAGATCGCGGAGTTCTTCGCGCAACAGCATCCGGCCTATCCGCCGCCGGCCAAACCCACCGTCGACGCCGCCACGCTCGCACTCGGCAAGACGCTTGTCCTCAACGGCGACACCAAACGCAAGCTGCCCGCGTGCGCGAGCTGCCATGGGGCGTCGCTCACGGGCATGCAGCCGGCCATTCCCGGTCTCGTGGGCCTGCATCCGAACTACATCAGCGCACAGCTCGGCGCCTTCCGCTACGGCACGCGCCGCGCCGCCGCTCCAGACTGCATGCACGACATCGCCAACCGTCTCGCCGACCGCGATATCACCGCGATCGCGGCCTGGCTCTCGTCGCAACCCGCGCCTGCCGATACGACGCCAGCGGCGCCCTCGTCGCTGCCGATCGCGTGCGGCAGCGTCCATAACTAGCCGGGGCCTCGACGTGCGCAGACTTCGAACCCTTCTCCCCTCATCGCGCAAGCCGCTCCCCAGGCCGACCGGTGCGGCACTGGCCACGCGCTTCTCGCTCGCTGCCTCCATCCTGTTGATGAGCGCAGTCGCAGCGCTCGCGCAAACGGGCGCGCCCAGCGCCAACTCGGCCGAGGCCGCGCGAGCTGCCGCCGCAGCGGCCACGGCCAATGCAAAGCCGGTGGCCAGCAACGCGGAACAGATTGCGAAAGGCGAATACCTCGCACGCGCGGGTGACTGCATTGCTTGCCACACGGTGCCTTCCCAGCAGATGTTCGGCGGCGGCCGCCCGATGGAGACACCGTTCGGCACGCTCTACACGCCGAACATCTCGTCGGACAAGACCTATGGCATCGGCTCATGGACGGCCGATGAGTTCTACCGCATGCTGCACGAGGGCAAATCGCGCGACGGCACGCTGCTCTACCCGGCCATGCCGTTCGCCTCTTACACCAAGGTCACGCGCGCGGATTCGGACGCGATCTTCGCCTACCTGCTCTCCACGCCCGCCGTGCATCAGCCGAACCGGCCGCACGACCTGCGCTTCCCGTACAACAAGCGCGCGCTGCTGCTCGGCTGGCGCACGCTGTTCTTCCGCCAGGGCGAGTTCAAGCCCGACCCCACTCAATCCGCCGAGTGGAATCGCGGCGCGTATCTCGTGCAAGGTCTCGGCCACTGCACGATGTGTCACACGGCCATCAACGCACTGGGCGGCAACACGGCTTCGAAGGAATTTCAGGGCGGTCTGATTCCCGTGCAGAACTGGTATGCGCCCTCGCTCACCTCGAACAGGGAAGCAGGACTCGGCGACTGGAGCATCGAGGACATCGTCGATCTGCTGCACGCGGGCGTGTCCAAACGCGGCGCCGTGTACGGGCCGATGGCCGAAGTCGTCTACGACAGCTTCCAGTACCTCACGGAAGACGACGTGCGTGCCGTGGCCGTCTACCTGAAGTCGCTGCCCGGTCACAACACCGAGGTCGACACGTCGCCGAAGAGCAGCTTCGTGACGGAGGAAGCCGCCCGCCTCGTGCCGCTCGGCAGGAAGATCTACGAGGCGCAATGCGCGACCTGTCACGCGGCCGAAGGCCAGGGCAAGCTGCCGCACTTCCCGCCGCTCGCCAACAACCAGTCGATCCAGATGAACTCGGCCGTGAATCCCATCCGCATGGTGCTCAACGGCGGCTACGCGCCAGGCACGAGGAAGAACCCCATGCCGTACGGCATGCCGCCCTTCGCGCAGTCGCTCTCGGATGAAGAGGTGGCGGCCGTCGTCACGTATATCCGCACGGCGTGGGGCAACCATGGCACGCCGGTTTCCGAACACGAAGTGAACGCGCTGCGTTCCGCGCCGCTTTTCTGAGGCTGCGATGATCGAGACACCCGTACCCCAACAACCGGGCGAGCGCCCGCAAGACGAACAGGTCGACGAGATCGTGCGCAACGGCCCGGGCGGTGCGCTCGTGCTCGCGGGCATCGCTACCGCGATCGTGACGGCGATCTGGTTCGCGTTCTACTTCATCGTGTTCCTGCCGCGCGGCGTCATCCAATAGATCAGACAGACAAGTAAAGGCCGGCCTCATGTCGAATCCTCTCGATAACCACGCCAGTGCCGAAGTCGCCGCGCGCATCGAGCGCCGCTGGGCGACGCTCATGGTGGCGCTCGTCGCCGTGTTCGTGGCGATGGTGGTCTTCACCGGCCTGCACTGGGCCATGATGCCGCCCTCGCGCGTCGAGCTCGTCAATCCGGGGACGCTGCACGTGTCCGGCGAATTCGTCGAAACGAACCTCGGCAGCGCCGTCGAGACCGACGGCTCCGTGACGGTGCGCATCCTCGCGCAGCAATACTCGTTCACGCCGCAATGCATCGTCGTGCCGGCGAATACGCCCATTACGTTCCGCGCCACGAGCGCCGATGTCATCCACGGGTTTCTCGTCACCGGCACCAACCTGAACTCGATGGTCGAGCCCGGCTACGTCTCGACGTTCCGCACGACCTTCGACAAGCCCGCCGACCACACCATGCCCTGCCACGAATACTGCGGCACGGGCCACCAGGGCATGTGGGCGCACGTGAAGGTCGTCGACAAGGACACCTTCATGCAGATGGCGAATCAGCCAGGCAACTCAGCCCGGAGACTCAGCTGTGTTAAATAACAAGCGACTCGTACTCGCCCACTTCTGGCTCGCGTTCATCCTGTTCGGTGTGGCGCTGCTGCTCGGCGCGTGGCAGATGCTCGTGCGCAGCCCGCTGCACCCCTGGCTCAAGGACCCCGAGCTCTACTACCGCTCGGTCACGGAGCACGGCACCGTGATGGGCTATGCCTTTCCCACGCTCATTGCCATGGGATTCGGCTACGCGGTCACGGAACTCGCGTTGAAGCGCCCGCTCGTGGGCGTGCGCTGGGCCTGGCTCGGCTTCATCCTGCTCGCACTTGGCGCGGTCACGGCCTCGGTGCCCGTCGCGCTCGGTCTCGCCTCGGTGCTCTACACGTTCTACCCGCCGATGATCGGCAACGTGTTCTACTACCTCGGCGTCGTGCTCGTGGTGGTGGGCTCGTGGGTGTGGGTCGCGCTCATGGGTGTGAACTGCGCCATCTGGAAGCGCGAGAATCGCGGCAAGCCCGTGCCGCTCGCCATGTTCGCCACCACGGCGGGCGCGTATCTGTGGGGATGGACCGCGGTGGGCGCGGCCATCGAAGTGCTGTTCCAGATCCTGCCCGTCGCGTTCGGCTGGCGCAATGTGATCGACGCGGGCCTCGCACGCGTGTTCTTCTCCTGGACGCTGCACGCCATCGTCTACTTCTGGCTGATACCCGCCTATGTCGCCTACTACACGATCATCCCGCGTGCGATCGGCGGCCGGCTCTACAGCGACGTGATGGCGCGCATCTCGTTCATCCTGTTCCTCGTGGTGTCCATGCCGATCGGCATACACCACCTCTTCACCGACCCGCAGGTGGGCTCGGGCTTCAAGTTCGTGCAATCGGTGTTCACGGCGCTCGTCTCGGTGCCGACGCTCCTCACCGTATTCACGATCTGCGCCTCCGTGGAAATCGCCGGGCGGCTGCGCGGCGGCAAGGGCGCGTTCGGCTGGATCGCGAAGCTGCCGTGGGACAATCCGCAAATGCTGGCCGTGGCGTTCTCGTTCGTCATGCTCGGCTTCGGCGGCGCGGGCGGCCTCATCAACATGAGCTACCAGCTCGACCAGCCGGTCCATAACACGCAGTGGATCACGGGCCACTTCCACCTGATCTTTGGCGGCGCCATCGTCATCATGTACTTCGCCATCGCCTACGATCTCTGGCCGCAGATCACGGGCCGCGCGCTCACCAACTGGCGCCTCATGCGCTGGCAGTTGTGGCTGTGGTTCATCGGCATGATCGTCACGACGTTTCCGTGGCATCTGGTCGGCCTGATGGGCATGCCGCGACGCATGGCGTACTACGACTACACCGATCCGGCACTGGCGGGCCAGGGCGCGCTCGTGGTGCTATCGGTCATCGGCGCGGTGATCCTCTTGATCTCGGCGATATTGTTCTTCGTCGTGCTGCTGCAAGGCCATCGCGGTGCGGAAGTCACGCCGGAGGAATATCGCTTCAGCAAGCCCGTGCACGAATCGGCGACGCTGCCCGTGGCGCTCAACAGCTTCGCGCTGTGGGTCGTGCTGATGATCGCCCTCACGGTCACGAACTACGGCTACCCGATTGCGCAACTGCTCGCGACACCCGAATCGGCGGTGCCCGCGATCCCGATTGGAGCGCAGCGATGAGTGACGAAAGCCTCTTCTCGTTTCGCAATCGATGGTTACGCATCGGTGTCGGCGCGACGATCGTCGTGTTCGTCGTTTCCGTGCTCATCGGCTTCGTCTGGCTGCCTTCCGCCAAGAGCGATCCGTATTTCCAGGGCGTCTGGAATGCGATCTGCAGCGCTGCCGGCGTGCCGCGCCAATGGCACCCGGTGGAGTCGGCCGTCGCGCCCACCTACAAGACCAGCACGGTCGAACTCACGCCGCACATGCTCGACGGCGCGACCAGTCTCTCGATCGGACGCGGCGCGACGCTCGCCCTGCGCTGCACGATGTGCCACGGCCCGCGCGGCATCAGCATGGCCAATTCGCCGAATCTCGCGGGCCAGTTCGCCATCGTGATCTTCAAGGAATTGCATGACTTCCAGACCGGCGCGCGCACGAACGCGGTGATGTCGCCCATGGCGCGCGATCTATCCGACGAGGACATGCGCGACCTCGCGGCCTACTATGCGTCGCTCCAGCCGATCGCGCACCTGCGTGGCGGCGCGCCCGACATCGTGGCGCACGGTGCGCCGCTACGCAATATTCCCGCGTGCGCGTCCTGCCATGGCGGTGTGGACGCCAAGATCGGCAGCCCATGGCTCGACGGCCTGCCGGCCGCGTACACGAAGGCGCAGTTGCTCGCGTTCGCGAACGGCACGCGCCACAACGACATTTCCGAGCAGATGCGCAACATCGCGCGCAACATGACGCCTGAGGAAATCGACGCCGCCGCCGCGTGGTACGCGGGCCAGACTCCGGCGCAGCAACCCTGAACCCGTATTGCGCGGGGCACGCCGTTTGCGCGCCGCGCACGCACCCCAGTCAATCTCGTGGAGAGACATCATGCAAAAGACGGCATCGGCACAGTGGCACGGCGGCATCAAGGATGGGCAGGGCACGATCTCGACGCAAACCGGCGTCCTGCGCGACGCGCCCTACGGCTTTGCCTCGCGCTTCGAGGGTGGCCCCGGCACCAACCCCGAGGAGCTGATCGGCGCGGCGCACGCGGGCTGCTTCACGATGGCGTTCTCGCTCTTTCTGACCCAGGCGGGATTCACGGCAGAGAGCATCGAGACGAAATCGACCGTCACGCTCGACAAGGTGGGCGAAGGCTTCGCCATTACGAGTTGCCAGCTGGACATGACGGCGAAGATTCCCGGCATCGACCAGGCGAAGTTCGATGAGCTTTCGAAGGGCGCCAAGGAGAACTGCCCGGTATCGAAGCTGTTCGCCAACAATGCGAAGATCACGCTCAACGCGAAGCTGGTTTGAGAGACGGTCATGGCCATCCCCCACGCGGCGCCGGGTGAAGTCTTCGACGTGCGCCCGCTAGGCGGCGCGCTCAGGAACGTGAAGTCGACCACGCTGATCCGCGCGCAGCAACTGGAAGTCATGCGGATCGTGCTGCCGGCAGGCAAGCGCCTGCCCGAGCACAGCGTGCCGGGCGAGATCACGGTGCAGTGCGTGGAAGGCGTGATCCGCTTTTTCGTCGAGGGCGATTCGCGCACGATGAACGCGGGCGACATGCTGCTGCTCGGCGGCGGCGTGACGCACGCGCTGGAAGCGCTCGACGATGCTTCCGTGATCGTCACGATTCATCTCGCCCACGGTGAGAAGTGACAGCGTAGGCTGCTCCGCCCCGCTCACTGCTTCGACGGCAGCGGATCGTCGTTGAGCGTCTTCAGGAACGCGATGATGTCCTGGATGTCGTGCTGTGTCATCGCCGGCTTGTCGCCGAACTTGCGGTCGAACGGCGCATCGGCCACGTCCACGTTTTTCCGGTACTGCGCCGGGATGTCGTCGTACTTGTCGATCCTGCCGCCGGGGCCGCGCGGATAGAACTTGCCCGGGTCCGTGTTGCGGTCGTTGTAGAACGCCATGACATCGTCGAGCGCGTGGTAGATGCCGTTGTGGAAAAACACCGTGCGCGTGGCCGAATTGCGCAGTGTAGGCGTGAGGAACATGCCGCAGTACTGCGTCTGGTCCTTGAAGTCCTCGCGGAACGGGCCGCACACGCCCAGATCGAAGAAGCGCGGATCCTTGTTCTGCGCGAGCTTGCGGTTGCGCGGCACGCCCAGCGCCTCGTACTGGTAGTCCGTGAACATGGGCGGCAAGCCGTCCTTGCCGGGCTTCGAGAGATGGCAGCCCGCGCAGTTCGCCTTGCTGGGGTCGTTGAAGAGGCGCAGGCCGCGCATTTCGGCTTGCGTGAGGCGCGCGTGGCCTTCCAGCCAACGGTCGTACTTGCTGTTATACGGATGGAACGAGGGATCTTCCACCTGGTAGCGCGAGATCGCGAACATCGCCTCCGCCACCGTCATCTTCGGGTCCGAAAAGATTCGGTCTCCGAACAGTTCGCGGAAGTGCTTCGCATAGGGCGCCTTTTCGAGCTTCGCCGCCACCTGTTCGATGCTCGTGTTCGCCATCTCCACCGGATTGAGCAGCGGACCGTAGGCCTGCTGTTGCAGCGTGTCGGCGCGTCCATCCCAGAAGAGCCCGCCCTGCGGCACCATCTCCACCGACGTCGAGGCGCCGCCCGCGATCTTCTGCGACTTCACGACGCCGGCTGCCGCGGTGGCCTGCTGCGCGGCGGTCGGCGCATCGTCGCTTTCGCCCTGGTCGGGGCCGATGCTGAAGTTCGGCTGCCGGTAGAGGTACATGAGCGAAGGCGGCGGCCGGTAACCCTGCTGGTTCATCGCGAGGCCGCCGATCTGCACGTCCTGGCTGTTGGGTGGACCGTATGCATGGTCCGGGCTGTGGCAAGAAGCACACGCCTCGCGACCGGAGCCCGAGAGCGCCGGATCGAAAAAGAGCTGTTTGCCGAGCTGCGCCATCGCCGAAAGCGGCGCGACAGGCGGGCGCTGGAGCACCACGGGATGAGGATTGGCGCCGGTCAGGTTCTCGACGACCTCGCCGACGGCATCGGGCACGTTCGCGGGAAACGCCACGGCATAGGCGCAAAAAGCCAGTGCGCCGAGCGCGATCGCGGCGGCCACCGCGCGCAGGACGCGCCGCCTGGGGCGAGAAGCGTTGCGCGGTCGCAAAGAAGACGGGGCGGGCGAAGAGGAAAGCTCGGACATGGTGCGATCTTTCTTTTTGGATAGTTCGAGAAGAAGGGAAAGCCTTACGCCGCGGTGCCCGAGCGCGTGCCCCGATGCGATCGAACTGACACAGCACGTTGCCCGCACCACCGGACATGAAACAGCGGAGCGAGTCGCATTACACCATCTCACGATGACTACGCAGCGACCTTTTAATTTCCAATCACTTTCGATTCATTTCAGAATGAAAGGATCGCGCGCAATTTGGGGCTGTTGCGCGCGGTTTGACCCCGTTCGACCGGTCACGCGTAGTTCACCGGATTGCACTCCGTGTGGCGCGAGCTATAACAGAAAGCACAGCACGGATGTTCTCTGCGCGCCCGCTCGCCCCTTCTACTTGCGTCGCGCCGGGCTGTGCCGCCCCCGAATGCGTGGGCGCGCTTCCCACTTGAGCAGTGAGCTAACACGTTCGGCAGCCGTGCGCTGCGCGCAGGCATCCCGACTTTCCAGACAAGTGTGCGAACGGGGCCGTTCCCGCCCGCTCGCGCGCACCTTCCCTGGCCATTAGCGTTCTGGCACCGCGCAATTGGCTCCGAAGGTGCACTCACGAACTCGAGAAAGGAGGTTGATATGACACTCCGCCTGGCGTTGATCGCCACATGCGTGGCGGCGATAGCCGCCGTCGCGCCCGGCACGGCGCGCGCAACGGACGACCCCGTCTCCCAGGACCGCGCGCATCAGAAGATGACCAGCGACGCCGATGCCTCGGCCCAGGCCAGCACCGACATGTCGTACGGCGGCACGCCGGACACGCGCGGCGCCTCGGGCCATCGCACGGGCAAGGTTTGCTGGCCGCGCCCCGAATGCGACATATTTTTCGGGCAATGAGCTTCGGACGTTGAGTGCGTTGCTGAACCGCGGTCGGTGACAGGAGCCGATGAACGAAGGCGGCGCGTAGATCCGCCGCCGTGGTTTTGCTGTGCCTGCGCGCGGTATTGGGCCGGTGGCTCTTCCGGCGTTTCGCGGCCTTGGTACGGTCGTGTTGCGGTCCTGGTGCGGTCGTCTAGAGAGGCTCGCTTGCCGCTTATTGCACGGCGGCTTGCAGCAGCCCCACCACGCGCTGCAGCGGCGCGAGCACCTCGGCATCGATACCATAGAGCGGGCCGAGCGTCTGCGAAACGTCGCGATAGTCGAGCCGCGTGTGCCCCTCGTTGTCTTCCCAGATCACCATGCGCAGCGGCAGTTCGACCGCCGCATGCGGATTGGCCGCCATGACGGGCGTGCCCGCCTTCGGATTGCCGAACAGAATGAAGCGCGTGCGGCGCAGGCTGAGCCCGGCGGTCCCGGCCTCCTCGCGCTGGTCGACATCGGCGAAGACCCGCGCGCCCGCCTTTGCGAGCGCGGCCTTCAGTCGTGCGATCGTCGTGTCGAAATCGTGTGCGCTTTTGAGCGCCAGCACGGACGAGGGATGTTGCCCGTATTCGGCCATGTCGAACTCCTCCTATGGCGCGCGTCCCGCCCAAGACGCGCGATGCATGCACCGGCACTGTATCCTGGATGCGCGGCGGGAGTATGGCCGGGAATCAGGCGCGCGACTTCGGCGTGCCCGTCTTCCGGGCCGCACGCGGCACGTCGGTGCCCATGCGCAGGCGCGCCACCACGCCCAGGCCGCGCCCATCGAGAATGCGGCGGCGATCGGGACGGTAGCCACCTGGATACACCGTCTCGCCGCGCCGTGGAATCCTTGGTGCATTCCTTCATTTACATGACTAGACAACGCCATCCCGAGTTCGAGCACGCCGATCCGAACACGCCACGCCCGGAAAATAGCGTGTTGATTCATCGCTCTGGCCGCTCCCATAGCCCATTTACAGGGTTTTCCATGACACCGTATTTCTGAAATTGTCTTGCGCTCAAATTCTTTTCTCTTCATTCTTGTCTATGCAAGTCACACGAACGCAAGAACGTATCCACCGGTCCCCGGTAACTACTGACAAAGGAGTATGGGCATGCAGGCGAAGTACACCCGTCTCGCGAAAGCAATGATTGGCGCGGCACTCGGCATCACACTACTTGGCGGCGGCAGTGCCGGCGCGAAGGAATGGAAGAGCGTGACAATTGCGCTCGACGGCAGCTATGCCCCCTGGAACCTGACACTGCCCGGCGGCAAGCTCGGCGGCTTCGAGCCCGAACTCGTGGAAGACCTGTGCGCGCGCGCACAACTTCAGTGCAAGCTCGTTACCCAGGACTGGGACGGCATGATCCCCGGCCTGCAGGCCGGTAAGTTCGATGTCCTGATGGATGCGATTTCGATCACGCCCGATCGCGAGAAGATCATCGCGTTCTCGAAGCCCTATGCGGCGACGCCGGCGACGTTCGCCGTCGCCGATACGAAGATCCTGCCGAAGGGCGGCGCGAACACGCCGCCGCTCAAGCTCGACGCCGACTCGCGCAGCAACGCGCCCGCGATCGAATCGATGCGCAAGGCGCTGAAGGGCAAGACGATCGGCATCCAGTCCGGCACCGTCTATACAGGTTTCATCAACGCCAACTTCAAGGACGTCGCGTCGGTCCGGGTGTACAAGACCGCGCCCGAGCGCGATCTCGACCTGACAAACGGCCGCATCGACGCAACGTTCGACGACGTGACCTACTACACTGCGAACACCGACAAGTCGCCCGTCGTGATCGCCGGCACGATGATCTCGGGTCCGATCTGGGGACCCGGCGAAGGCCTCGCGTTCCGCAAACAGGACGCCGATCTGAAGGCGAAATTCGACACGGCGATTACGGCGGCGCTTGCCGACGGCACCGTGAAAAAGCTCGCCGTCAAGTGGTTCAAGACCGACGTGACTCCGTAAGCGTCGCTTACCCGTTCGCCGCGCGCCGCAAGCGGCGCGCGCCTTCGCCTCCCCATCCGCATGGATCCCTGCCATGTCTTTGTTATCGCTTTTCAACACACTCGGCCTCGGGCCGGACGGCTGGGGGAGCGTGCTGCTCTTGGGCGCGTTGATGACCGTCGTCCTGACCCTCGCTGCACTGGCGATCGGCGCGGTGTTCGGTGCGCTCATCGCCGCCGCGAAACTCTCGCGCCTGCGCGTGCTGCGTATCACCGGTGACTTCTACACGACCGTCTTTCGCGGCGTGCCCGAACTGCTAGTCATCTATCTGTTCTATTTCGGCGGCTCCTCGCTGGTTACGACCGTTGGCCAGTGGTTCGGCGCGGAAGGTTTCGTCGGTGTGCCGCCCTTCGCCGTCGGCGCCTTTGCGGTTGGCATGATTTCGGGCGCCTATCAGGCCGAGGTGTATCGCGCAGCCGTGCTCGCCGTTGCACGCGGCGAACTCGAAGCCGCTCGCGCGATCGGCATGCCGACGCTCACCATGTTCCGCCGCATCCTGATTCCGCAAGTGCTGCGCTACGCGCTGCCCGGCATCGGCAACGTCTGGCAGCTGAGCCTCAAGGATTCCGCGCTGATCTCGGTCACGGGTCTCGCCGAACTGCTGCGCGCGAGCCAGATCGCCGCGGGCTCGACGCATCAGTACTTCCTGTTCTTCGTCGCTGGCGGTGTGCTGTATCTCGCAATGACGGGCGTGTCGAACCGCGTCTTCGGCCGTGCCGAGGCGATCGTCGGCCGCTCATTCAAGCGCAACTTCGCGCGCAACTGAACGGGAGCGCTCAATCATGAACATCGATTTCGCGTTCCTGCTCGACACGTTGCGCCAGCTCATCGGCGCCGTGCCTGTCACCCTCGGTCTTTTCTTCGCATCACTCGTGCTGGGCGGTCTGCTCTCGCTCGTGATCGTCACGATGCGCGTTTCGCCGCACTGGCTGCCGAACCGTTTCGCGCGCGCATACATCCTGGTATTTCGCGGATCGCCCCTGCTCATCCAGATGTTCCTCGTCTATTACGGCCTCGGGCAGTTCGGCGTGATTCGCGAAAGTTTTTTGTGGCCGGTGCTACGCGAACCCTATGTCTGTGCGGTCCTGTCGCTCGCGCTGTGCACCGCTGGCTATACGGCCGAGATCATCCGCGGCGGCCTCATGGCGGTGCCCGTCGGGCAGATCGAGGCAGGCTACTCGATCGGTCTTTCGGGTTTCGCCCTGCTGCGCCGCGTGATCGGGCCGATCACACTGCGTCAGTGCCTGCCCGCGTATTCGACGGAAGCTGTGCTGCTCGTCAAGTCGACAGCGCTCGCGAGCCTGGTCACCGTTTGGGAAGTAACGGGCGTGGCGCAGCAAATCATTCAGCAGACCTATCGCACGACCGAGGTATTCACGTGCGCCGCACTGATCTACCTGCTTCTGAACTTCGTCGTCGTGCGCGTCATCGGCTTCGCCGAGCAGCGGCTCTCGCGCCACCTGCGTGCGGCGCCCCCCGCCGTGCAAAAGCCCGCCGCGCCGCTCGAAGCCACTCGTGCCGCCTCGTGACCTGCCGCCCCATCTGGAGAGATTGATGAATTCGACTGCACCCATCGCGCTCTCGGTGCGCAACATCCACAAATCGTTCGGCGACCATCACGTCCTCAAGGGCATTTCGCTCGACGCTTACGAGGGCGATGTCATTTCGATTCTCGGCGCGAGCGGCTCGGGCAAGAGCACGTTCCTGCGTTGCCTGAACCTGCTCGAGACGCCGGACGATGGCTCGGTCGCGCTCGCAGGCGAGGAACTGAAGATGAAGCGCCGCAGCGACGGCAAGCTGCAACCGGGCGACCGCCGCCAGGTGGACCGCGTCCGCTCGCAGCTCGGCATGGTTTTTCAGAACTTCAACTTGTGGTCGCACATGACCGTGATCGAGAACCTGATCGAAGGGCCCATGCGCGTGCTCAAACGCAGCCGCGCCGAATCGGTCGAAGAGGCCGAAGCGCTGCTCGCGAAGGTCGGTCTCGCGGACAAGCGCGGCCACTATCCAGCGCATCTGTCAGGCGGCCAGCAGCAGCGCGTGGCGATTGCACGCGCGCTCGCCATGCACCCCAAGGTGATGCTGTTCGACGAGCCGACCTCGGCGCTCGACCCCGAGCTGGTCGGCGAAGTCCTGCGCGTGATGCGCACGCTCGCCGACGAAGGCCGCACGATGCTCGTCGTCACGCACGAGATGGGCTTCGCGCGCCACGTTTCGAATCGCGTGATGTTCCTGCACCAGGGTCAGGTCGATTCGGACGGCACGCCCGGCGAGGTATTCGGCGAACTGAAGTCGGAGCGCTTTCGCCAGTTCGTGTCGAGCCACCAGGACCGCAACGCTCACTGAATCCGCGCAACACATACGCTCTCTCATGGCAATCGTACGTACCCACAAACCGCTCGACTGGCGCGCGATCGCCGCGGTCGCCGCGGGCGAGACGCTGATTCTCAGCGCGGATGCGCAAGCGAAGATTCGTAGCGCCCGTGCCCTCGTCGAACAGATCGTCGCGCGCAGCATACGCGCGTATGGCGTGAACACGGGCGTCGGCGCGTTGTGCGACGTCGTCGTCTCGCAAGACGAACAGCATGACCTGTCGCACAACATTCTGATGAGCCACGCAGTGGGCGTGGGGGAGCCGCTAGGCGCCGAAGAAACGCGCGCGATCATGGCAGCCGCCATCAACAACTTCGCGCATGGGCATTCGGGCGTGCGGCTAGAGGTGGTCGAGCGGCTAGCCGCGCTGCTCGGTGCGAATTGCCTGCCAGAAGTGCCGGCGTTCGGTTCCGTCGGCTATCTGAGCCACATGGCGCACATTGCCCTCGTGTGCGTGGGCGCGGGTCATGTGCGCTGGAACGGCGAGCGTCTGAGCGGTGCGCAGGCCCTGCACCGGCTCGGCCTGCAGCCCCTGTCGCTCGAAGCAAAGGAAGGGCTGAGCCTCGTGAACGGCACGCCGTGCGTAACCGGGCTTGCGGCGCTCGCGCTCGAGCGCGCCGAGCGCTTGCTCGACTGGGCGGATGTCGTTGCCGCGATGAGTTTCGAGAATCTTGGCGGGCAGATCGCGGCGTTCGACACCCGTTCGCTCGCGTTTCGCGTGTCGCCTGGTCTCGCCTGCGTAGGCGAGCGGCTGCGCGCCGCCCTTGCTGGCAGCTCGCTGCTGGAAATATCGCTCGGCCGGCGCACGCAAGACCCGCTCAGCGTGCGCACGATCCCGCACGTGCACGGCGCCGCGCGCGACACGCTCGCTGCGACGATCGAAGTCGTGAACCGCGAGCTTGCCTCCGTGACCGACAATCCGATCGTTGCGGGCACGCCGGAGTCACCGCAGGTCTACTCGCAGGCGCATGCTGTAGGAGCCTCGATCGCGCTCGCCATGGACAGCCTCGCGACCGCGATCGCGCAAGTCGCGGCGATGGCCGAGCGCCGTCTCGACCGCCTCGTGAACCCGCTCGTGAGCGGCTTGCCCGCCTTCCTCGCGCACACCGGCGGCACACGCTCGGGCTTCATGATCGCGCAGTACACGGCCGCGTCGCTGGTTGCGCAGAACCGCCGTGAAGCGGCTCCAGCGAGCCTCGACGGCGGCGTGACCTCCGGGCTCCAGGAAGACCATCTGTGTCACGCCACGCCGGCAGCGCTGAAGGCGCTCGCGATCATCGAGAACAGCAACCGGATCCTCGGCATCGAACTGCTCGCTGCGGCGCAGGCGTATGATCTCCAGCCGCTCGGCGCGGCGCGTGCGCCCTACACGGACGCGCTTTACGCGAGCGTGCGCGCCAGCGTGCCGACCTATCGCGACGACCGCCCGCTCTCGGAGGACATGACGTTCGCATTTCGCCTCGTCGCCAATGGCGCCCCCCCGCCGCTTTCCGGCCCGGCGCGCGGCGACTCCACGGCCAGCACGCGCGAGGCGAACGTCGACATCGCACCTGCGCAGGGTGCAACTGGCGTGGCGGTCAACACGTATCCCGGCGTGATCGGCGTCTGACTGGAAACCTGGCTGGCTGGCATCTGCCCGCCAGCCTGTTTTCATCCTGATCCTGGCAAATGAAAACAAGCATGAACGCGCCAACTTCGCTCACCGACAACCCAATGCGCTGCGCAACCGCTCGCAAGGTCACCCCTGCGTATGAGCAGATCAAGCGCTACGTGGTGGACCGGATCGCAGACGGGACCTGGAAGCCCGGCGAGGCCATTCCATCGGAAACGGAGCTCGTGAAGGAATTCGGCGTGGCGCGCATGACCGTGTCACGCGCACTGCGAGAACTATCGGCCGAGCACGTGCTCAGGCGCGTCCAGGGCGCCGGAACCTTCGTCGCCTCTCGCGATGTCGAATCGACCGTCCTGGAGGTCCGCAACATCGCCGACGAAATCGCGTCACGCGGGCATCGCCACAGCGCGCGGGTGCTGGCGCTGGAAGTTGCCTCGAACGAGCAGGCGATGGCGGCGCTCAATCTCTGCGACGGCTGCGCGTTCCATTCGCGCATCGTGCATTACGAGGACAACGAAGCGATCCAGTACGAGGATCGCTACGTGAACCCGCACGTGTTTCCGCGGTATATCGAGCAGGATTTCACGCTGGAGACGCCGAATCACTACATGATGAGGCTCGCGCCTGTTCAGCGGGCGGAGTTCCGCATCTATGCGCAAAAGCCTGACGCGGAAATACGGCGCCATCTGTCGATGAATATCGGCGAACCGTGTCTGCTGATGTGGCGGCGCACATGGGTCGGCAGCGAAGTTGCCACCGCAGTCAAGCTTTGGCATCCGGCCTCGCGCTTTCATCTGGCCGGCAAGGTCTCGGGCTGACGCCGGGCGTGCCACGGCCCGGCCCCCGCCTCGTTGCGCGTTTTCGGGCGCCTTAGCGCTGTTTTGCGCCGGCCTCGCGCGCCCGCGCGAGCACGTCGAGGTTGCCCTCGCCAAAGCCGTGGTGACCGCTTCGCTGCACGACTTCGAAAAAAATCTCGCCGGGATGGCGCTTCACAAAGGTCTGGAAAAAGAGGCGTGGCACACCGTCCTGGCTGATCTCGCCATCGATCAGCACATGACGCCTGCGCAATGCGTCGAGGTCCACGCCGTGGCCGGGCAGGCGCGCGTCGACGGTATCGTAGTAGGCAGGCGGCGGCTCGACGAACTCGACGCCATTGGCCTTGAGCGCATCGACGCTCGCGAGGATGTCGTCGGTGGCGAGCGCGATGTGCTGCACGCCTTCGCCGGGATGCTCGGGCAGGTAGTCATGCAATAGCTGCGTGCGCCGCGTGCCCTCTTCGTACACGGGAATGCGCAGTTCGCCATCGGGCGACACCATCACGCGCGATTCCTCGGACACGTGCCAGTTCGCGTTGATCTCGTGAATCTCGCGGAAATGCAGCAGGTCGCGGTAGAAGTCGAGCCATTCGGCAATGCGCCCGGCGCCCACGGTTTGCGTGAGGTGATCCACACGCGTGAGGCCGGTGCCGCCGTGCTCGAGATCGGTATGCGCCGTGGCGACGTCGATCGGCCGGAAGTCGATGTCGAAAATCGAAATGTCGCCCACGCCGCCGCGCTGGCCGCCGCGGCCGCGCCAGCGGTCGACAAAGTACAGATGCGAATCGCCAATGCCCTGGATGGCAGGAATGTTCAGCTCCGCCGGACCCACGCGCTCGCCTTCGAACGCCCACGCGCCGAGCGAAATGGCGTGCTCGAACGCGCGCTGCGCGTTGTCGACCCGCACGCCGATCGCACACACGCCCATGCCGTACTCCTGCGCGTAGCGGGCGGCGAACGAATCGGGTTCGGCGTTGAGGAGGAAATTCATCTCGCCCTGGCGATAGAGCGTGACCGCCTTGCTCACGTGGCGCGCGATCGGCTTGAAGCCGAACTGCTCGAAGCGGCGGCCGAGGTCGGCGGGCGTGGGCGCGGCGAACTCGACGAACTCGAGGCCGGCCATGCCGAGTGGATTGTCCGCCTGCGGCGGCAGTTGGGAGGGGCTGGACATGCAATGGGCTCCTGACGCAAGCGCTGAAACGGTGACTTCGCAATCCTTGCCGGGATGCGCGAAGCAGGCCGATTTTAACCAGTTCGTTCACTTTTGACGAAGCTGGACGTGATCGGGCCTTTCTCGCGCCCTCTCGGTGCAAACCCGCAAATCGTCCGATAATCGCACGCATTTGGGCGATAATCGCGCAAAATCGCGCACCCACGCATTGCCGGGCGGCTCGCCCCGCCCTATGCTGCGCTTCACGTTTGGCGCACGTCCTGCATACCGCAGCATGGCATACGCGCAGAAGAATGGAGACATCTCATGACCCCAAGCCTCGACACCACCGGCTCTCCCGAAGCCGCGCCCCTCGCTCCGTCGCGCAGTCAGGCCCGCAAGGCGGCGCTCGGCAGTTTCGTCGGCGCGGTCGTCGACTGGTACGACTTCCTGCTCTACGGCATCGTTGCGGCGCTGGTGTTCAACGTGGCGTTCTTCCCGCAGGTCAGCCGGAGCATGGGCACGCTCGCCGCTTTCGCGACCTTCGGCGTGGGCTTCCTGTTCCGCCCGCTGGGCGGCATCGTGTTCGGCCACTTCGGCGACCGGCTCGGCCGCAAGCGCATGCTCGTGCTCACCGTCATGATGATGGGCGTCTCCACAGTGGCGATCGGTCTGTTGCCCACCTTCGCGACCATCGGCTGGTGGGCGCCCGTGCTGCTCGTCATATTGCGCGCGCTGCAAGGCTTCGCCGTGGGCGGCGAATGGGGCGGCGCGGCCCTCATGGCCGTGGAAAGCGCGCCGCGCGGCAAGAAGGCGTTCTATAGCAGCGGTGTGCAGGTGGGATACGGCGTGGGGCTCGTGCTCGCCACCGGTAGCGTCGCGCTCCTGAGCCACCTGCTCGGCGACACGGCGTTCCGCGCATGGGGCTGGCGCCTGCCGTTCCTGTTCAGTGTGGTGCTCGTGTTGGTGGGCCTCTGGGTGCGCTCGAGCATGGACGAATCGCGCGAGTTCGTCGAAAAAGTCGAGCACGGTCATCGCAAGCTCAAGATGCCGGTGCTGGAGGCGCTCACGCGCCATCCCAAGGCCTTCCTCTACATCGTCGCGCTGCGCCTTGCCGAACTCTTCACGATGTACATCGTGACCGCCTTCGCGCTCAGCTACTCGACCAGCAATCTCGGCATGTCGCGCGATCTCTTTCTCGGCATCGGCCTCTTCGTGGGCGCGCTGAGCTGCGTGACGATCCCCTGCTTCGCGTGGCTCGCCGACCGCCTCGGACTGCGCCGCATCTATCTGGTGGGCGCTTTCATCGGCCTCGTGAGCGCCGTACCGTTTTTCCTCGCACTCGAAGCGCGCGCCACGGTCTGGATCGTGATCTTCTCGGTGATGCTCGCGAACATCGCACACGACATGGTCGTGAGCGTGCAGCAGCCGCTCTTCACCGAGCTGTTCGGCGCGGAGTACCGCTACAGCGGCGCGGGCGTCGGCTATCAGTTCGCGAGCGTGGTGGGCGGCGGCTTCACGCCGTTCATCGCCGTGGCGCTGGTGGGCTTCGCCGGAGGCTCGTGGCACCTGGTCGCCGGGTATCTGGCGATTGGCTGCCTGATTTCGTTGATCGTGGCCGCGCGCATGAAGCCGGCGTGATGCCCATGCGCGAGCGCCTGTCATTCGCTCGCAAGCCGCAGGTATTTGCCTGCGGCTTTTTCCATTGCTTTTCCATTTGCCTCGCGCCAGTTCCCGCATGCCGATGAAGAACCCGCCATTGGACCGGCGCGACTGGATCGCCGGGCTCGAAAAGGGCCTCGCGATTCTCGAAGCCTTCGACAGCGAGCACGCGCGCATGACCCCCACCCAGGCGGCCGAGCGCACGGGCCTCTCGCGCACGGCCGCGCGCCGCTATCTGCTCACGCTCGAATCGCTGGGCTACGTCTACACCGATGGCCGTCTCTATGGCCTCACGCCGCGCGTGCTGCGCGTGGGCTGGTCCTATTTCGATTCGGCGCGCCTGCCGCGCACCGTGCAGCCCTACTTGCAGCAGCTGAGCGCGACGCTCAATGAATCGGCCTATGTGAGCGTGCTCGATGGCTGGGAGCTCGTCGTGATCGCGCGCAACGGCGTGTCGCGCGTGATGACCACGGGTTTCGTGCTCGGCGCTCGCGTGCCCGCACCGCTCATTTCGCCCGGCGTGGTGCTGCTCGCGCACGAGGCAGACCAGGCAGCGGTTTCGGCATGGCTCGATACGGTCGAGCTTTTGCCCTTCACGCCCCATACCATCACGAGCGCCGCGCGCCTGCGCGAGAAGATCGCGCGGGCGCGCGTGGATGGCTACGCGCTCATCGAGCAGCAATTGCAGGTGGGCGTGCGCGGCATTGCCGTGCCGCTCAGGAACCGCAATGGCGAAGTGGTCGCCGCGCTCAGCACCAACATGCTGATCGGCGAAGAAAGTCCCGAGGCGGCGCTCAGGCGCGTGCTGCCGCATTTGCAGGAAAGCGCGCTTGCGATGCTTAATGTGCTGTAGCGAATCGCCGCTGACCAGTGACGAGCGCCATTACGGATAGCGGCCCACGATTAGACACCTGGCGCCAGGGTTCTTTCACATTCATAACTGGTCCCGGATGTAACGGTGCACGGCAGACGGTCGAGCCGCTACCGCAACTGCATCAGCGAGTCAAGCGCAATCGACTTGCGCCGCCCGTGGGGCATTGCATTCCGCCTCGGTCAGATAGTTGTAAAGGGTGGATTTACCGGGGTTCGATAAAAATCCAATATAGTCGGACGTCGATAGATGGAAGCTTTTGCGGCGCCAATTTACAAGACCTGTCGAGATGCCGGGCGTCAGCCAGCTCGGCGTCCAACAACCCATCGTTTGTCGGAGTCAACAATCATCGTAAGGAGCTTTGGCTATGCCACGCTTTGAAGAAGAAATACGTTCACCCGGATTCCGCCATGACCGATAGCCCCACGCGGGATCGCATGGCCTCGGCCATCGTGTTCACAGCCGTGAAGCGATGATTCGTTACTTCCTCGCGAGGGGCGACCGTGCCGGCAACGCGGCAATTACTGAAGGTCTCGAAAATGTCACCTGTTCGAATCCGCCGCCGAGAGTGAACATCGCCACCCTTTACATGAAGACTTACTGCACGGCCTGCAAGCAGGAGGGGTTCATTGCCCCGAAAGGGCCACGTTGGCCCGGTACCGGACCAAACGGAAAACCGTGGGCGCTGAGCGGCGATATCAACGTCTGCGGTTGCAATCCGCCGCCGGTCTTCTACGCCGAGCGCGGCATGTCGATGACGTTCACGGCAGAAGAGGTCGCCACGCTAACTGCTCCGCCGTCAAGTGCTCACTCGGCCGCAGTCGCTTCTTCAGCACCTGTCGAATCGCAGGAATCTCGATGGTTTTACATCTGGGACAGTACGACAGGGGAGCCTTTGCTCGATCGAGACTTTATCGCGAACGTCGGCGATGTCCGGCAGACCGGAAAGACCGATGGCTATGGCTACGCACGGATCACGGCTGACGGAGAGCAGCCCGTCGAAATCCATATCGTTTTTAGCGCACCCAAGTGCAAATTGAATCCCCGTGGAGCGTAACCATGGCAGCCGATTACGTCATTGAACACTGGACGAAATCACATACCGTGCAAGGAGGCGACAAGCATAACGCTGTCTCCATCGCGGTTAATGATCGCGCCGCGACACGACAGGCCATCATTACGAGCTTGAGGCAGAAGGGCTATTCTCTTCTGGAAAGGTCGTCGTGGGGAGCACGACCGCCAAAAAACACGTTATCTCCTTCGCAGTGGGACTATCGCGACATTGTGATCCATCATGCCGGACGCAGCTATTCCTGCGCTGTGAATGAACGTAAGCGAGTCCACCGTACCGTCTCGACGTTCCGATCAGAAGTTGCCAGAGTAGCCCCCACCACATCGAGTAGTGGGGACTACTTTGACAACAGAAGCACCGATGAGAACTGGCCGCAAAGGCATACCGAATCATCCGCTCGAATTCCGGCGCGAGATCGCCAGGCTGGCGAGCGAGCCCGGAGTTTCGGTCGCACGCCTGGCGATGGAACACGGGCTGAACACGAACCTGGTGTTCAAATGGCGCCGGGCGCTGCACGCAGGTGAATACGATCCCGTTGATCTGCTTCCCGTCAAGATCGATGCAGCAGTGACCGGGGTCGCGCCACCGGCATCGATTCCAGCGCCGGTCACAGCACCACCGGGGGCTATCGAAATCAGTGTCGGCAACGCCCGGGTGCGTATTGAAGGCGCACCTGACGCAAGTACCTTGATGCTGGTGCTGCGCATGTTGCGCGGTATGCCGGGAGCAGCGGCATGATCGGTCTGCCCAGCCACACGCGCGTCTGGCTGGCTGCCGGCGTGACCGACATGCGCTCAGGCTTCAACAGCCTCGCCGCGAAGGTCCAGACCGTGCTGGAACGCGATCCGTTCAGTGGTCATGTGTTCGTGTTCAGGGGCCGACGCGGCGATCTCGTCAAGGTGCTGTGGTGGAGCGGTGACGGCATGTGCCTGCTGATGAAACGTCTGGAGCGCGGGCGCTTCGTCTGGCCGCGCGCCGATGGCGGCGTTGTATGCCTGAGCCAGGCGCAACTGTCGATGCTGCTTGAAGGCATCGACTGGCGACAACCCGTTCGCACAACCGAGCCCAGTTCTGCGTTGTAAACCTCCCGGCGTCCGCGTAAACTGCAGGAATGACCTCGGCGAACGCCTATCCTGACGACATCGAAGCACTCAAGGCGATGCTGCGCGAGCGCGATGCCCGTATCGATCATCTGGAGGACGTGGTCGAATCGCACGCGGCCGTCGTAGCCACTGCAAAGGTCGAGATCGAGCACCTGAAGCTGCTGATCGCGAAGCTGCGCCGCATGACGTTCGGCCGAAGCTCCGAGAAGCTGGACCGCCAGATCGAACAGCTTGAACTCCGTCTGGAAGATCTCGAAGCCGATGAAGGCGCCACTCCCATCGAGGTTCCGAAGACGCCGCGCACCGCACCGGAGCAGGTCGGTCGCAAGCTGCTGCCCGAACATCTGCCGCGTGAGGTGCTGACGTATCTGCCGGAATCGGGAGAAACCTGCACCGCGTGCGGGGCAGCGATGAAGCAACTCGGCGAAGACATCGCCGAACAACTCGAATACGTACCCGCAAGCTTCCGCGTGATCCGTCATGTGCGGCCAAAACTGGTCTGCACGTGCTGCGACCACATCGCCTAGGCAAGCGCCCCCAGCCGTCCGATTGAGCGTGGTCTGGCAGGCCCGGGCCTGCTCGCGCATGTGCTGGTCGCGAAATTTGCGGATCACCTGCCGCTGTACCGTCAGTCGGTGATCTACGCACGTGCGGGTGTCGAACTGGATCGCTCGCTGCTGGCGAAGTGGGTCGGTCACGGCGCAAAGCTGGTGCAACCGCTGGTTGATGCGCTACGTCGGCATGTCATGGCAGCCACGAAACTGCATGCCGACGATACGCCAGTGCCTGTGCTCGCGCCGGGCAACGGCCAGACCAAAACCGGGCGGCTGTGGGTGTACGTACGCGATGACCGGAACTCGGGTGACATCACGCCGCCTGCCGTATGGTTCGCGTACAGTCCCGACCGTAAAGGCATTCATCCGCAGCAGCATCTTGAATCGTTCGGCGGCACCTTGCAGGCCGATGCGTATGGTGGCTATCAGGCCATCTACGAAACGGGCCGCGTTGTTGAGGCAGCAGGCTGGGCGCATGCACGCCGTCAGTTCTACGAACTGCATGCCTCACGACCCAACGCATTTAACACCGAAGCACTCGAACGCATCGGCGCGTTGTATCGGGTCGAGGATGCGGTTCGGGGCAAACCGCCCGATGAGCGTCGCGCGTATCGGCAAGCCCATGCCCGACCGCTGCTCGATCGACTCCATGCGTGGCTGGGCGCCATGCTGGAAACGCTCTCGCGCAAGTCCGACACGAGCCGTGCGATTCTCTATGCCCTGAACCGGTGGGAGGCGCTTACGCGCTACTGCGATGATGGACAACTGGAGATCGACAACCTGGCGGTCGAGCGCGCGCTGCGCGGTGTGGCCATCGGACGCCGGAATTACCTGTTCGCTGGCGCGGACTCGGGCGGTGAGCGCGCCGCTGCAATTTACAGCCTGATCGGGACAGCGAAACTCAATGGCGTCGATCCTGAAGCCTATCTGCGCCACGTGCTCGGGTGCATCGCGGATCACCCGATCAACCAGATCGACGCGCTTCTCCCGTGGAATCTGGATCAGTCCTCGTACTCAATCGGCGTATCGCCGCAGTCCAGCACGATGGAGTGAATGCGGATCTCGCACCACTCCCGGAACATCTTGATGGTCCGGTTGCGCGGCCACAGTGCCGGATCGGTGTACCAGTCCGCAAGCATCTGCTCGAAGAGAGCCTTCCAGCTACGCTGAATCCAGCGCTTGCCAGGCTGGTCCTGGTCGTCGGATTCGTTCGTCGGGATCAGGAAGGCCGATGGCTCCTCCTGTGCATCGGCGAGCGTGACGGTGGGGTTCGCCGGAACAGGGTCCGCTGCGTTGATCCACGCGACGAACGGCGCCTTCGGCACAATGATGGCAACAACCCGGTTAGAAACGAAAAGCGGTTCAAGCGGCATGCGGTCGGTCCTCGTGGCAGAAGACCGAATGCTAAAGCAAGGCGGCCGTCATGACACGCTTACGAATGAACAGGGTGCGATCGAACAGATGAAGACGGCACAATCGTACGATATGGACAGCCATGATTTTGACGATATTGGCTATCACTACGCGGTTTCGTGTCCGGGTGAATTGATCGAAGCTCGTGATATCCGCTTTACCGGTTCCCACGTAAAAGGTGACAACACCGGCAAGCTTGGCGTCGTCCTGCTTGAAAACCTGGCAGAAGCCGGTGAAGCGTGGCAGCAAGAGTACAGCCGGAAATCTCTTCGGCAGAAATTCAAGGGGACGTTGGATATCGCGCGTGATGCGTTGGCACTCGACCATTCGATGCCAACCAAGGCGCAGATTGATGCCCTGTCGGCCTTGATATCGACACTGAACCAGTTTTTCAACATCACGACCGTAGGCGGGCATCGTGATTATCAGCTTCTCGCGCCCGGCAACGAGGGACGGGCATGTCCGGGGAAGTACGGCATGCAAGTTGTTGAGGAAATGCGTGCGAAATTTGGATTGAGATCACCGTCAAAGTGAGATTGCCCAACCAAGCTGCCGGTTAATAATGTAGGTGCGATGTTCGAGTTGACCTTGAATTACCTGGCAGCGTTGCTGCACTGGAAGCTGGCTTGTCACCTGTAGCCTGGCCTTTGCCTCAAAGGCATTGAACCATTCGCTGCTACCCGAGTCTGGCCCGTGCCCTTCTCCATCTGAAATATCGAAGAATTGACTATCCAGGTACGAGAACCATTCCTGTGTGCACGGTTCGACAACAGGAGCACGCGACACGCTCGTGGTGGCGATAAGCCACGCAAGAACGATGAGGACGCAGATGCCAGCGAGGATTCTCATTTGAGCCAATTCCTGAAGATCATTGCTTTTCTATGGGAGGGCACTAGCCGACATAGTGCTGACTCTGGCCGGTCTGCTGATACGAACGCAGCCGGCGGACGCAGCAATTGTGCCGGGAAACACGGCGTATCGCGATGGTAGTCCGTCGTCGAGATTCGCCGCAAGATTAGCTAGAGCTAGCCAATGTTATCAGCAACGGCAACGCGAGCTTATCTTTGTGAGCGGCGGTGTCGACGCGTCTCGTACGGACAAGCTGTTGCGATGCGTACCTAATACGCGGGGGATTGCGGCGGACAAGATCGCGGTCGATAGCACGGGAATCGACAAGTGGGCTACCGCACACAACGCAAGCCTCTTCATGCAACATCATAGGCTTTCGAGGGTGATTGTCGTGACGCAATATTTTCATCCTGCGAGATCCATGCTGGCACTTAGGCGTTTCGGAGTGCGTGACGTTAGCGGCGCGTATTCCCGATTTTTTGGAGGCCGTGGCCTCTACTCCCTTGCGCGCGACTTACCAGCCTTCACTTGGCATGCAATACGCCAGCGCCAGAAGACGCCCATGTGGTCAAGTCGAAAATCACCGGTGCGACAACGGCCACCGGGCTGCCAAGCCGAGTCTCGTCAGGTGCAGATGATCCGGGCAGGCAGCCTCGGTCAGTTGTTAATAATGCGAAGTGCCGTCGATTGCAAGCAGAGCCAGTTTCAAGTAGAAGTCCCTACATCTAGAAATCCACAGCATCGCGAATGATCGGACACGTCATGCAATGCCCGCCGCCGCGCCCGCGCCCCAGCTCCGCGCCCACGATCGTCACCACCTCGATTCCGGCCTTGCGCAGCAGCGTGTTCGTGTACGTATTGCGATCGTAGGCGAACACCACGCCCGGCGACGTGCAGACCAGATTCGCGCCGCTGTCCCACTGCGTGCGCTCACGCTGGTAATCGTTGCCGCCCGCTTCCACCACGCGCATCTTCTTGATGCCGAGCGCGGCGCTCACCACTTCGACGAAGGACTTTTTCTCCTGATGCAGTTCCACGCCCGCCGGATGGTCGCTGGGCCGGTACGTGAACGTGCGGGTGCGCGCGAGGAAATCCGGCGCGATCAGCACGCAGTCGCGGTCGGCAAACGTGAAGACCGTATCGAGGTGCATGGCCGCGCGAATCTTCGGCATGGCCGCCACGATCACCTGCTCGGCCGCGCCCTTCTGGAACAGCGTGGCGGCGAGCTGGCTGATCGCCTGGCGCGACGTGCGCTCGCTCATGCCGATGAGCACCGTCTTGTTGCCGATGGGCATGACATCGCCGCCTTCGAGCGTGGCCATGCCGTGATCCAGTGTGGGGTCGCCCCACCAGACGTTGACCTTGCCCGTGAAATCAGGATGAAACCGGTAAATCGCGGCGGCAAGGATCGTTTCCTCGTGACGTGCAGGCCAGTACAGCGGATTGAGCGTCACGCCGCCGTAAATCCAGCAGGTGGTGTCGCGCGTGTACAAGGTGTTCGGCAGCGGCGGCAGCAGGTATTCGGTGGACCCAGCCGCTTCCCGCACGACCTTGAGCGCCGCGCCGCCATGCGCCTCGGGGAAATCATAGATCGAGAGGCCGCCAAGCAGGGTCTCGGCGAGCGTGCGATCGTCGAGTCCTTCCAGATAGCTTCGTAGTTCGTCGATGAAACCCAGTCCGACCTGGTTCGGCACGATCTGGTTATCGAGGATCCACTTCTTGCCTTCCGGCACGGCCACGGTTTCGGCAAGCAGGTTATGCATCTCGACCACCTCGACGCCGCGGTCGCGCATCTTCGTGACGAAGTCGAAGTGGTCGCGCTTCGCGTTGTCGACCCATAGCACGTCGTCGAACAGCAACTCGTCGCAATTGCTCGGCGTGAGGCGCGAGTGTGCCATGCCCGGCGCGCACACCATCACCTTGCGCAGTCGGCCGACTTCCGAATACACGCCCAATGGGCTGTCGTCCTTTTTCTTGCTCTTTGCGGCCTTGCCTTCCTTCCCGCCTTTCTCGGCCTTCTCACCCTTCCCGGCCTTGTCACCCTTCTCACCCTTCTCACCCTTCTCACCGCCCTTCGTCCTGGACATATCGATCTCCGCTCGTTCTCGTTAGACCGCCATGGCGCCCGTGGCCAGTGCAACAAGGCCTGCAATCGCCGCAATGGCCGCCACGATGAAAATGACCCAGTCGCTCATGCCTTTGAAAACGGCCAGCTTGCGCTCACGTCGCGCGATCACGTACAGCACCGTGCCAGGTGCATATAGAATTGCCGATAGCAGTATGAATTTCAGGCCACCGGCCAGGATCATGAACAAGGTATAGATCACCGCGACTGACGCGAACGCGAGGTCGCGCCGGCGCTCTTCGGGCCGCACCTCGTAGCTCTCGCCGCGATTCGAGACCATCCACCCGTAGGCCGCGACGAACAGATAGGGAATGAGCGACATCGCGCTCGTGAGATTGAGCATCAGGGCAAACGCGTCGTACGAGAAATAGGTGCTTGCAACGAGGATCTGCACGACGATGTTGGTAATCCACAGCGCGTTCGCCGGCACGTTGTTGGCGTTTTCGCGGGCGAATATCGCTGGCATGTCCTCGTTGCGCGCCGCCGCGAACATCACCTCCGCGCAGATCAGCGACCAGGCCAGATACGCACCGAGCACCGACACAATCAGGCCGATGCTCACGAAGATCCCTCCCCATGGTCCGACCACGCTTTCGAGCACGGCCGCCATGGACGGTTGCCGCATGCCCGCCACGTCACCGCGCGGCAGCACGGCGAAAGGCAGCATGGAGACGAGCACCATGAGCGTCGTCACCCCGACGAAGCCAAAAATCGTTGCGCGACCAACGTCCGTGCGCTCCCTCGCGTAGCGCGAATACACGCTCGCGCCTTCAATGCCGATGAACACGAACACGGTAACGAGCATCGTCGCGCGAACCTGCTGGATGATGCCACCCTCCTCCGCAGCCGCGGACTGGATATTCAGGCGGAACGTACCGTACTTGAATACGAAGAGCAGAATGACGATGAACACCACGATCGGAATGACCTTGGCGAACGTCACCACGGTGTTGATGAACGCAGCCTGTTTGACACCGCGAAGAATGAGGAAGTGAAACAACCAGATGCCGACGGACGCCACGACGATCGCCACCACCGTATTGCCGTCGCCGAAGATGGGGAAAAAAGCGCCCAGCGTGGACTTGATCAGTACCCAGTAGGAAACGTTGCCAATGCAACTGCCGATCCAGTAACCGAATGCCGAGAGGAAGCCGGGGTAATCGCCGAAGCCCGCTTTCGCGTAGACGAACACACCGGCGTCGAGGTCCGGCTTGCGTTCCGCGAGCGCCTGAAAGACGCGTGCGAGCGTGTACATACCCACGCCCGCCACGAGCCATGCAATCGCCGCGCCAACCGGCCCTGTCGCATTGGCGAAGGTCCGCGGCAGGGAAAAAATGCCGGCGCCGACCATGCCCCCGACCACCATCGCCGTCAACTGCAGGCGACTCATCTTCTGCCCGTTATCGGCCATCGGTTTCCTCGCTTCGTCTGCCACTGTGCCCTGGTGCGTGACACGCTTCATCTGCGCCGCCGTTCCCCTCGTTGCATCATCGGGTCACGCGTACGGAGTTATTGCCGAGCAGCACGCGCACGCGGTCGCCCGGAACGAACTGCTGGTCCGCGTCCTGGACCACGGACATCAGTTGTCCTGAATCCAGACGCACGACGATTTCAAGGGCCGCTCGCTGCGTGACGCGCTGCTCCACGGCATTGCCGGCCAGGCCGCCCAGCACTGCGCCGCCTATGCCCGCTGCAGCGGAGCCCGTGCCGCGTCCGATATTGGCGCCGGCTGCGATACCTCCGAGCGCGCCGCCCGTTATTGCGCCGACACCCGTCGGGCCCGGCTGGATCGTGACGGGCCGAACGGTTTCGACTACCCCGAGTTCGACCACGAACACTTGTTGTGCCTGCGCTGGCGTAAAGGTCGAGCCCGAAGTTGGCGCTTCGCAGCCGGACAGGGCAAGCGAGGCGGCCACCGAGCCAAGCAGTGTTCCCGCGAGATATCGCATGACGTTCCTCCTGATACGGCCTGTTGCGGATTCACTCGATTCACTTGTGGCGTTTGCTAACAACCAGATTGCCGTTCATTAGCGAACATACAAGCTAACCGTGTCCAGACGTGCCCGATGCTCAATCCATCATGCGGACACCTGAAGATCATTATGGAATACGATGGACATATGATGCATTCAACGTGACATGCGCTCGATAATATTTCAGCCGTTCAATGCGGCGCGCATTGCCTGGCCGCGATTTTGCGCGCTCGCAGGCTGCGGGTCGAAGATCAAAAAAGGCTTGAATATGAATTCGACGGATAACCAGAAGCTGTCACTGCCTGTTCTGACTGCGATGGTGGTCGGATCCATGGTCGGCGCGGGCATCTATTCGCTGCCTCGTAATTTCGCGCTCGAAGCGGGCCCGACTGCAGCCGTCATCGCATGGTGCATTGCAGGAGGCGGCATGTACATGCTGGCGCGCATCTTTCAGTTGCTCGCGGAAATCCGGCCCGACCTCGACTCCGGCATCTTTGCCTATGCGCGCGACGGCTTCGGGGGCTACGCCGGATTCCTCTCCGCGTTCGGCTACTGGATGGCCGGTTGTTTCGGCAACGTCTCCTATTGGGTACTGATCAAATCCACGCTCGGCGCATACATTCCTGCATTTGGAAACGGCAATACGCCCATTGCCATTGCGATATCTTCCGTCGGCATATGGGCATTTCACTGGATGCTGCTTCGCGGCATCCAGCAGGCCACCTTAATCAATGCCATTCTCACCGTCGTCAAGATTCTGCCCATTTTCGTTTTCATTGGCATTTTGAGCGTCTATGCCAGCGCGGAGACCTTCACGGCCAATCTCGCTCAAAGTGCCGGCGGACTTGCGCCGCAGGTCAAAGGAACCATGCTCACTACCGTTTTCGTCTTTCTCGGCATCGAAGGCGCGAGCGTGTATTCGCGATACGCGAGAAAACGTTCGGACGTGGGCGCGGCGACGGTGCTCGGCTTCGCCTTCGTGTTACTGCTGCTCGTGCTGGTCACGCTGCTGCCGTATGCGCATCTCATGCGCCCGGACATCGCGGCAATGAGGCAGCCTTCCATGGCTTCGGTACTTCGGGCCGTGGTCGGCGCACCCGGCGCGGCTTTCATCGGCGGCGCGCTGATCGTTTCCGTGCTCGGCGCCTATCTCGCGTGGTCGCTGATCTGCGCGGAGGTGCTCTATGCGAGCGCCAAAGCGGACGCCATGCCGGCCGTCTTCGCACGCCGCAACGCGCGGCAGCTGCCCACCGCCGCGATCTGGCTCACGAGCGGTGTGGTCCAGGCCTTCGTCGTCAGCACGTACTGGTCCACCGACGCCTTCTCGCTCATGTTGCGCCTCACGAGCGCCATGGCGCTCATCCCGTACTTCTTCGTCGCGACCTTCGGCCTCAAGGCCATCCGCGCGCTGCCGCCATCGGCCCTCACCTCGCGCAGGCGCATGCAGTGCTACGCCACCGCGATCGTCGCCACGATTTATACGTTGTTTCTGCTTTACGCTTGCGGGGTGGAATTGCTCGTCATGTCCGCGATGCTCTATGGGCCAGGCAGTCTGCTGTACATGTGGGCGCAGCACGAACGCGGCAAAGCGTTCTTTTCGGCGCCGGAGTGGTGCGCATTTCTCGTCGTGCTGGGCGCCGCGCTCGTTGCGATTTTCGAGCTGAGCACCGCTGCGTGGCGGTAACCGTGCTACGGCTTCCCGGTGCAATCCGCCACGCCCATTTCTGACCGCGATGTTCTGTCTCCCCGCCCTCCCATGGCAGACGGCATGCTTACTGATGACCGGCCTTCATGTTGCCCGCCACGCCGCCTGCCACGCCGCCGATGAGCGCGCCGGTCCATGCGTTGCCGCCCGCGATCGCCGCAATGCCCGCGCCGCCCGCCGCGCCAATCGCCGCGCCGCTCATCGTTCCCTGCTGGCGTGGTGTCATATCCGTACAGCCGACGATGGCAACCAGCACACTTGCGCTCACGATCCATCCATATCGTTTCATGATCGTCTTCCTCACTGGTTTTTACTCAGACCGGGTAAGACCATTTGAAACCAGATGGTCTCGACGACAGGGTGCTGGATCATCGCCGGATTGGCGGCGTAATAGTTGTCCAGTCCCTGGCGCACGCTGTCGAGCGTCTGGCCTTGCATTCCTTTGCCAAAGCGCTGCGAGATATCGCTGCTGCTCGCGCTATTTCCGGAATAGGCGCGTTCGATCTCGATCAGATTGGCGATGCCAACGAGATAGGCTTTCTTCGCCTCGTCCGACGACGCCATCCACTGCTGGCCCGTGACGATGGGAATGCTTTGTGCTCGCGCGGCATTGCCCGCAAGGGCAAGTGACAGGAAACCCAGAGATAACAGCGTACGCCAATGTGATTTGATTGCCATCGCATCCTCCGTGGAAGCTATGAACGATCCGCCGCCTCGTCATCCAGAGGCGTCAATCGAGTTGAAAATGGTCGGCTGTCTGCACGAATCTCCTTTTCAGGTTCGCGGGGTCGGCATACCTCATCAGGACACGGTATGAAGTCTAGAGCGTTCTGCTTATTATCCAAGCCCATTTACTGAGCCCAGGCGTGCGAGACGTCTTTCATTCAAAATGATTCACCCCGCCGAGAAACAACCCGACACTTTCGCGTCTGTGCAACTTCACCTGCCTTGCACTGAATTGCCCTTTCCCGCAGCACTCAGCGCCACCGGCGTACGCGAATCGGCGATATCCACCCACCCGCCTCCCATGGCCTGATACACGCCGATCACCTGGTTGAAGCGCGAGGCCTGCAGGCTGGCGAGCGCAAGCTCGGCGGAGAACAGGTCGTTTTCGGAGATCAGTACTTCGAGGTAACCGATCAGGCCATCTTCGAACTTCAGCCGCGAAAGCCGCGCAAATTCGCGCAGCGCCTCGACCCGCTGCTGTTGCAGTTCGGCCTGCTCGATGGTCTTCTGCGAGCTGACGAGTGCATTGTTCGTATCGCCGAACGCACCCAGCACCGTCTGCCGGTAGACCAGTTCGGCCTGGCGCTTCTGCGCCTCGGCCGATTGCACTTGACCGCCGATCGCGCCCGACGTGAAGATCGGCCCGGTCAGCCCCGCCGCAACCGACCAGACCTGTGCCGGCCCCGAAAGGAAGTCGCCAAACGCGGTGCTCACCGAACCGAGTGCCCCCGTGAGCGAGATGGTGGGATAGTAGAGCGCGCGCGCCGCGCCGACGTTCGCATTCGCCGCAACCAGATTCTGTTCGGCCTGCAAAATATCGGGCCGTCGTTCGAGCAGCGTCGAAGGCAGATCCGCAGGTATCACCGGCAGCACGAGTTCACTCACCGACTTGCCGCGCGGGATCTGCCCAGGCGTGCGCCCGAGCAGAACGGAGATACCGTTTTCCACGATGTCGATCTGCTGCTCGATGGCCGGTATCGCGGTTTGCGCGAGTTTGTACTGCGAGCGCACCTGCGCAAGCTCCGTCTGCGAAACGAGGCCGTCGCGGTAGCGCAACTCGAAGATGCGCAGTGTTTCGCCGAAATTGCCCGCCGTGGCCCGCGCAATGTCGAGTTGCCGGTCGAGCCCGCGCAGCGTGATGTAGCTGGTCGCCACGCCCGTCACGAGCGAAAGCACGACGCCGCGTTGCGCCTGTTCGCTGGCATAGACCTGCGCCTGCGCGGCTTCGGTCAGGCGCCTGACGCGCCCGAACAGATCGATCTGCCAGGAGGCGGACAGCATGCCCTGATAGAGATCGAAGACGGGGTCGAGCGTGGGCGGCAGCGGCGGCATGCCGGCCTGGCTCGCGCGGTTGCGGCTCACGTTGGCGCCGTAGCCGATCTGCGGCAGACCCTGTGAGCGCGCGGAACGCAGCACGCCGATGAAC
Organism: Paraburkholderia sp. JHI2823; assembly: GCF_038900695.1. Taxonomy (NCBI): domain Bacteria; kingdom Pseudomonadati; phylum Pseudomonadota; class Betaproteobacteria; order Burkholderiales; family Burkholderiaceae; genus Paraburkholderia; species Paraburkholderia sp. JHI2823. The sequence goes on from NZ_JAYMRY010000014.1 coordinate 33,355, forward strand.
TGGTCGACGCGCGCGGCCGCGATGCGCACGTCGAGATTGCCCTGCAGCGCCGATTGAACCAGGTCGTTTAGCACCGGGTCGTCGAACTGCTCCCACCATGCAGTGTTCACGACCTCCTCGGCTTGCGGCAGGTCGATGCGCCACGTGGCCGGCACCTGCACTTCGGGGCGACTGTAATCGGGTCCCACGGTGATGCAGCCGGCCAGGCAGGTGGCGGCGGCAAGCAGCGCGGCACGCGTCAGCGTTCTCATGACGGACTCCAGGTTCGGCTTCGAGCGCGTGTTCGGTATGCGCCGGGCGCCGCGGCCGCCGCTTTCGACACACACGGAACAGACGACACACACGACACACTCATCACGCCACCACGGCCAGCAGGCCACCGAACAGCAGCGCAGCGAGCAGCAGCGTCAAACACGACACGGACCATTCCCGCACGAAGGCATCCGCGCCTTGCGCGAATCTCCCCACCGCCGCTGCGGCCCGCTGGAGTTCGCGCAGGATCACGCCAACATCTCCTACCGGCACGCGAGGCGCTTTCCTCCTCCATCGATCCCAGCCGACGGCCAGCGCCGCGCCCGCCAGCACAGGCCAGAGCGCCGACCACAACGCCGCGGGCGCGAGCGCGTCGGGCAGCGTGCCAACCGGGATGTGAAGATAGAGCACCCACGGCCCTAGCAGCGAGGCCAGCACCATGGCGAGCCACGCAAGCGCGAGCGGGGCGGGCGCACGGGCATGGGCATCCGTCGCTGCGGTCGCTCGCAGACAGCGCACGAAATGAAGCATCAGCAGTGTCGTCGCGACGGAAGACGCCACGGCCAGCGAGCCCGCGAGCTCCCCGCGCAGCAGGTCCTTGGCCGCGTATTTGGCCAGTGCGCCGCCCGTCAACGGCAAGCCGCCCAGCCCGAGCGCGATTACCGCCGTGGGCAGCAACACCCGCCGCAACGATCCGGCGCCCGTCAGCGCGACCACGCCCACGGCCAGGAACAACGTGCCTTTCACGAGCAGATGGTGCGCGGCATAGTACGCGGCCGCCACGACGGTAGCGGGGTCTCCCGCGGCCAGCCCCATGCCGGTCACCGCCATCAGGAATCCCATCTGGCTGACGCTCGAGCAGGCGAGCACGACCTTCGGTTCGGACTGCGTGATGCCGATCGCCACGCCGTAGAACGCGCCGAACATGCCCAGCGCGGCCAGCGGGATGCCGAAGTGCGGCCACGCGTCGCCGGGCGTGAACGGCAGAAAGCGCACCAGAGCGATGACGCTGGCCTTGACGACGGCGCCGCTCATCACCGCCGCCGCGGGAACGGGCGCCGCGCGATACGCATAGGGCATCCAGAAGTGCAGCGGCACCATCCCCGCCTTCATGCCGAGGCCCGTGAGCAGCAGGAGCAGCGTGGCGTCGCGCCAGGCAGAGCCCGGCAGCGCCGCTGCCGCGTCGCGAATCAGCAGGCTGCCGCCGGGCGTGGCCTGCGCGAGCAGGATCAGCGCTGCGAGCACGAACGCTTCGGCCAGCAGGGCAATGCCCAGATAGAGGGCGCCCGCATACCGCGCATCGGCCCCCTCCCCCTGCAGCACGAGGCCGCTCGCGCCGACGCTCAACACTGCCAGCATCAGATAGAAGCCGATCAGATCCGCCGCCAGGAACACGCCGACGTTGCCCGTCATCGCCATGAGCCAGCAGATGACGAACCCATCGACACTCCGTTGCGCACGCAACGATCGACTGGCATAGATGCCCGCGAAGAGCCACAGCAGCGCCGCCGTGCCGAGCAGCAATGCGCCGGGCGTGTCGATGGCGAACCGCAGGGCAAAACGGCTGTGGCCGAGCATGAGCGTTTCGCTGGGGCTCGCGCCGACGGCCGCCGCCAGCGCGGGCAGCGGTGCGACCGCGAACCAGGCGGGCAGGCGCCTGCGGACAGGCGCCGATGCAGAAAGCAGCAGCATCAGCAACGGCAGGCCAGCGGCTGCGATCAGCAGAGTCTGCGAGAGGTTCATGGCATCCCCGCCTGCGTTGTCACGGTGCGGCCGATCTGCGCCACGTCGACGGGCAGCAGCACGGCCAGCCCCAGCAGAAACGAGCACGTGGCGAGGCCGAGCACCGCGAGCTGCTGGTACCGTGGCACCGGCTTCTTCGGAGACCAGCCGGGCTCGGCGGGCTCCATCGAGCGCACGACCACCATGAAGACGTAGACGCTCGTGAGCAGGCCGCCGAGCAGCATCGTCAGCGCCCACCACCATTGCCCGCTCGCCAGCGCCGCCGACATCAGCAGCCACTTGGCCAGAAACCCGCCCGAGGGCGGCAGACCGATCAGCGTGGCGCCGGCCAGCGCGAAAGCCGTCAGCGTCATGGGCAGCGCGCGCGCGGCGCCGCGCAGGTCGGCCAGACGGTCGTGACCCAGCGTGCTGTAGATGAGACCGGCCGCGAGGAACATGGCCGCTTTCGCGCTCGCGTGCGAGATGGCCTGCAACAGGCCGCCCGTAACGGCCCGGGTGCCCTCGTCGTGCGCGGCCAGCGGAAACAGCAGGAACAGGTAGCCGATCTGGGCAACCGTCGAATACGCGATCAGGAGCTTCAGCCGCGCCTGGCGCAGCGCCACCACGTTGCCGAAAAGAATCGCCATGGCGCCCAGGCCCGCGAGCAACTGCGCGACGGAGCCGCCCACCATGCCGCCAAAGACATCGAGCCAGAGGCGCACCACCACGAACCACGATCCCTTGATCACGAGTGCCGAGAGCAGCGCGCTCGCGGCGGCAGGCGCACCCGCGTGCGCAGGCGGCAACCACAGGTGCAAAGGGAACAACGCGGTCTTCGCGAGCATGCCCGCGCTCATCAACGCCACGGCCGTCCACGCGAGCGGCCCGGGGCCGATCTTCCCGGCCAGCAGCGCGATATCGAGCGTGCCATACGCGCCATAAAGCAGGAAAACGCCCAGCAGATACAGCATCGAGCCGATCAGCGCATACAGCAGATATCGCAGCGCCGCCTGCAATGTTTCGGCACGCCCATCCAGCGACACGAGGGGCACGCCGGCAAAGGTCAGCAGTTCGAGCGCGACGTAGAGCGTGAAAATGTCCCCGCTCACGAAGACGAGATTGAGCGCGCCCCATACCGCCAGCAGGAGCAGCCAGAAGGCCAGCGGCGCGCGCGCCTCGCGCGTGCCGGACGGCGTGCCGAAATCGCCGTTGGCATAGACGGCCACCGCGCCCACCACCACGGCGACCACCAGCATCATGCAGACCGACAGGCCGTCCGCGCGGAGCATGACGCCCAGCGGCGGCGCCCAGCCGCCGAGCGCATAGCGCAACGAGTCGCCCGAGACGAGGAGCCTCGCCGCGATCTCCAGCACGATGCCGATGCCGAGAGCGACCGTCACCCACGCCACACGTTGCGCATGCCGCCCGCCTGGCGCCAGACCGGCCAGCACGCCGGCAAACGGCAACAGCACGGCGAGCGCCAGCAGCAGGCCGCCTGGCGTCGACTGCCCCGCGAGCGCCGGCGTCATCATCTGGCCTCCGCATGGGTGCGCGCCTCGCCCGGTGCAGCTTCATCGGGCGCCGCAAGCGAGTTGGTGCCGGTTTGCGCGAACCGGCGCAGCATGAGTCCCACAGCCAGCGCGGAAGCGGCGAACGACACGACGATCGCCGTGATCAGCAGGGCCTGCGGCACCGGATCGCCGGACATGCCTGCGGCGGCGCCTCGATGCGCAATCACGGCACACGCCAGAAACACGCCGTTGCCTATGAGGTTGAAGGCCAGCACCTTGCGCAGGGGCTGCGGGTTGACGATCAGGCCATACACGCCAAGTCCCACCAGCGCGGCGGCGGTAATGCCAAACAGCTGCGTGACGTTCATGGGCTCACCTCCGACCTCTGCGGCGGCCCGACCATCAGGAGTACCAGGGTCACGGCGAGCGAAGGCAGCAGCGCGGCTTCGATGACGATGATCCACAGCTTCGCCCAGCCGTCGGGGTACGCCAGAAACGCCCCTGCCATGACCGCGCCGAGCAGGCCGAGCGCGATGAAGACCGCCGGTCCGAGCACCAGCACGACGCGCAGCCAGCGCCGGCTGACGGGTGGCGCGTCGCGCAGTCCCGACATCATGACGAGCAGCCACATGGCGGCAATCACCGTGGCGCCCTGGAACTTGCCGCCCGGATGATCGGCGCCGGCCCAGAAAATATAGATGCCGATGACGACGCCGATCGGCGGCAACACCCGCGCCAGGTACACGAGGATGTCGTTGGGGCCGACCGCCTGCGCGAGCCCCGGCCTGCCGCCCCAGCAGCGATCCGGCGCGAGCGACCAGACGCCCACCACGCCAAAGAGCAGCACGATCGCTTCGAGCAGCGTGTCGATCGCGCGGAACGACAGCAGGACCGCCGTGATCGGATTCGCGACGCCCGTTGCCTCGATGTGCCGCGCCACCTCGGGCGCGAGCGTCGGCGCGGGGTCCGGCATGCGCAGCAGGCACACGGCGATCACGACAGCCACGGCCGCGGCGGCAACGCCGGCTGCCACGCGCGTTCCCAGGCCGGGCGCTTCGGCCTGCGCTGCCGCTTCGGTCGGATGCAGCCGCGAAGCCGCGCGGATCAGCAGCGCGCCGGTCAGGCCCGCGCCGATGGCCGCCTCGGTCAATGCCACGTCCACTGCGCGCAGCACCAGCCAGGCGAGCGTGAGCAGCAGACCGTAAGGAATGAACCCCGCAACCGCGGCGAACGTATCGCGCACGACGACCGTCCAGAGCGCGAGCGCCAGCAGCAGGATGCCGATGCCGACGGAAATGGCGGAAATCATGACCCTTTCTCCTGCCGCCGCGCGGCGCGCGCGATGAGCTGCGACACATCAGAGGACGTCAGCATCACGAGCAGCCACACCACGATGAGCTTGAGGGCGACCACGAGATGACCGGCCTGCGGCAGCAGCCCCACGACCACCATGCCGAGGCCGAGGTTGTCGGCCTTCGTGAGTGCATGCAGGCGCGTGTAGGTGTCCGGAAAGCGCAACAACCCGAGCGTGCCCGCTACGAAGAAGAACAGCCCGCCGAGCATGGCAACGATCGTGAAGACATCGGCTGCGGTTTTCATGTCCGCTCCTCGTTCGCGGTATCGCCTTCCGACTGGCGATCGGCCTTCACGAAAGCGACCGACGCGAACGCCGCGAGCACCGCAAGCGTCAACGCGACGTCCACGACCGAATCCACGCCGCTCGCGGTGCCCACCAGCAGCAGCGCTGCAATCCCGCCCGTGCCGAAGAGTTGCGCGGCCATCATGCGGTCGGCGCGCGTGGGCCCGCGCAGCACGCTCAGAAGGCCCACGGCCACCATCAGCAGCACCAGGGCGCACACGGCGATGAGTACGTCTGCGATGAGCCCGTCAGCCATGACGTTCCCCACTGATGAGCGCGCCGGCGAGACGCCGCTCCTCTTCCGCCAGCTGTGCGGCGACCGGCTGCGTGATGTCGAGGCAGTGGTAGACGAGCCCGTCCGCGGTCTCGTCCACCGGAAGGGAGCCCGGCAAGAGGCTCGTGATGATGGCGAAACCGTTGCGCGCCGTGCCCGGCGGAAAACCGGTGCGATAGACCACGGTGCCCGGCTGCAGGGGCAGGCGCGGATCCAGTGCGCGGCGCGCCACGTCGATGCCCGCCAGCACGGACTGCGCGAGGAAATGCGGCGCGAAGACGAGCAAGGCTCCCAGGCGCAACCGTCCGGCGGCGGGCGGCAGCAGACGCAGGCTCATCTGCGTGGCGACGATCGTCGCGATGAGGCCGCAGGCGACATCGGCCGGCTTCGCGTCCGGCATCAGGATGAACCAGAGCGCGAGGAAACACGTCGCGCGGGCCAGCCCGACGCGCCAGTGCGAACGCCAGTCGAGCAGGAAGGTATGCATGGGTGAGTTCATGAAAGATAGGCCTCCCAAACTTATACCGTCTCGCTCGCCGCACCCGCGGACCGTTGCGCGAGCCGGTCTTCCCTGCCGAACACCACCATGTACAAGGCGGGCAGAAACACGAGCGTCAGCACCGTCGCCACCAGCAGCCCGCCCATGATCGCGAAGGCCATCGCCCCCCAGAACACCGTGGGCGCAATCGGGATCAGACCGAGCACAGTCGAGAGCGAGGTCAGGAACATCGGCCGTATGCGCGAGGTGCCCGACGCGACCACGGCCTCCAGCACTCCCATGCCCTCCTGGCGAAAGGTCTCGATCTGCACGATCAGGATCAGCCCGTTCTTGGCGATCATGCCGATCAGCGCCAGAATGCCCAGAATCGCGACGAAGCCGAGCGGCCGGTTGAACACCAGCAGTGCGAGCACCACGCCGATCAGCCCCAACGGCATGACCGAAACCACCATGGCGAGGCGCCGGAAGCTCACCAGCAGCACCATCATGCTCGTGAGCATCAGCACGATCATGACCGGCACCACGGCAAACACCGATGCCTGGGAGATCGCGCTTTCCTCGAATATGCCGCCGGTCTCGACCCGGTAGCCCCTGGGCAGCTTCGCATTGAACCCGTCGATCTTCGGCGCCAGCGTCGCCACGACTTCGTTGGGCAGCGCGCCATGCATGACGTCGGCGCGCACCGTGAGCGTCGGCACGCGGTTGCGCCGCCATACCAGCGGCGACTCCTGCTCCTCGGTGAACGTCGCGAACTGGCTCAGCGGCACCATCCGCCCCGCCGGCGTGGGAACCTGCAACGTGCCCAGCGTCTGGACCGTGAGCGGCTGCTCCTGGTCGGCGCGCGCGACCACGTTGACCAGATAGATGTCGTCGCGGATCTGCGTGAGGGGCGTGCCCGTCACGATGGTGTTCATGATCGCGGCCAGCGCGGCGCTGCTCACGCCGAGCTGGCGCGCCTCATCCTGATCGATGTGGATGCGGATCTGCCGGGCCGGCTCCATCCAGTCGAAATTGACATGGCGCGTGCGCGAGTCCGCACCCACGATGCCGGCGAGATCGAGGGCAACCCTGCGCACCTGTGCCGGGTCCGGGCCCGAGACGCGGTACTGCAGCGGCCAGCCCACCGGCGGCCCCAGTTCCAGCGGCGAGACGCGTGCCACGATGCCGGGAAACTGCTCGCTCAGCACTTTCTCCAGTTTCAGTTGCAGCCGGTCGCGCGCCTCGAGGTTTTTTGCCACCACGACGATCTGGGCGAAAAATGGATTGGGCAACTGGGCATTGAGCGTGAGAATGAAGCGCACGGCGCCACGGCCCACATAGCTGCTGAAGTGATCGACATCGGGATCGCTCTTCAAAATGGCTTCGATGCGCGCGACCTGCGCCTCGGTGGCGTGGATCGACGCGTTCTGGCGCAAGGTCAGATCCACCGTCAGCTCGGGCCGGTCCGACGCGGGAAAAAACTGCTGCGGCACGAAGCGCACCAGGAAAATCGACACCACGAACGCGGCCAGCGTAATGGCCAGCGTCAACCACCTCATGCGCAGCGCGCCACGCAGGAAGCGGTCATAGGCCATGATCATCCTGCCGGGCTTGTCCGGCGCCTTGTCTGCCTTCGGCGCCTTCAGGATCGCCTGACCCACGAGCGGCGAGAAAATCACGGCGCCGAACCACGACACGAGCAGCGCGATGGCGACCACCGAGAAAATGGAAAACGTATACTCGCCCGCCGAACTCCTCGCGAAGCCGATCGGCACGAAGCTCGAAATGGACACGAGCGTGCCGATCAGCATCGGCGCGGCGAGCGTCCGGTACGCGAACGTCGCCGCCTGATCCTTGGTGTCGCCCGCGGCGAGCCGGTTGATCATGGCATCGACGGTCGTCATGGCGTCGTCCACCATCAGCGTCAGCGCGATGATCAGCGCGCCTAACGACACGCGGTGCAGGTCGATGTGTACGACGTCCATGATCGCGAACACGATCGCCAGCGTGAGCGGAATCGACGCCGCCACCACCGTCCCCGGCCGGACGCCCAGACTCACGAAGCTGCACGCCAGGATGATGATGATGGCCTGCCAGAGCGACGCCATGAAGTCGCTGATGGCGACATCGACGGTATCGGACTGGTTGGCGACGAGAAAAGGCTCGATGCCGGCGGGCAGGTTCGCGGTCGCATCGGCCATCTCGGCCTTCAGGTTGTGGCCGAGCGCGAGGATGTCGCCCGAATCGCGCATGGCGATGGCAAGGCCGATGGCGGGCTTGCCGTTGACGCGGAACATCGGCTGCGGCGGATCGGCGAAGCCGCGCCGGATGGTGGCGATGTCGCCCAGGCGTACGATGCGCCCGCCCAGCACGAGGTTGACGTTCTCGATATCGCGTTCGGAATCGAAGGCGCCCGTGACCCTGAAGAACACGCGCTCCTGCCCGGTCTGCAGCACGCCCGACGGCCGGATGACGTTCTGCGAGCGCAATGCCGCGACGATGGACGGGTAATCCAGACGCAGGCCCGCGAGACGCGTGGTGGAGAACTCGATATAGATCTGCTCGTCCTGCGCGCCGAGCACCTCGATCTTCGAGACGTCCGGCACCAGCAGCAGACGCGAGCGGATCGCCTCGACGCGATCACGCAGCTCGCGCATGTTGTAGCCGTCGGCGGTGAATCCGTAGATGATGCCGAAGGTGTCGCCGAAGTCGTCGTTGAAGAACGGCCCGAGCGTACCGGCTGGCAGCGTCTGGCGCATGTCGCCCACGTTCTTGCGAACCTGATACCAGATGTCCTGCACTTCGGCGGGCGGCGTCGATTGCAGCAGATCGACGAAGATCGTCGTCTGGCCCGCCGTCGTATAGCTGCGGATGCGATCGAGATGGCGGGTCTCCTGCAGCGTGCGCTCGAGGCGCTCGGTCACCTGCGAGAGCGTGTCGTCGACCGTGGCCCCCGGCCACACGGCGGAGACCACCATGGTGCGGAACGTGAAGACCGGGTCTTCGGCGCGCCCCAGCCGGAAAAACGACAGGGTGCCCGCCACGAGCGCGGCGATCATGAGGAACACGACCAGCGGGCGCTTCGCGAGTGCCCATTCGGATAGATTCGGGCCGATCACCTGGCTACCCCGGTCCAGTGAATTTTTTGTCCCGGCCGCAATGCCTGCACGCCGGCCGTCACGACCACGTCGCCTGGGGCGAGGCCCTGCGAGACCTGCACGCGCTCCTCGCCATACGCCTGAAGCTGCACCTCGCGCACCGACACCGTGTCCGTCTTCGTATCGACCACCCACACCGCCGGCTTGCCTGCGGGCTGGATCAGCGCGCTCGAGGGAATTTCGATGGCGGGCGGCCGCTCGACCTTCATGTGGCCGGTGACCGTACTGCCCAGGCGCATGGCCGCCGGTGGATCGACCAGGCGCACCCTGATCGCGAAGGTGCCGGTCACGGGATCGGCGCGGGGCGATACTTCGCGCACCTTACCGATTGCCGTCACCTGCGGGTTGCTGGCCAGCGCCACGACGATGTCGGGGTTTTGCGGGGCGACGTCCTTGATGGCGGCGGGCACGTCGAATACCGCATCCACTGCGCCTTCGCGGGCGATCTGGACGATCATACGGCCGGCCGGCACCACCTCGCCCGTCTCGGCGCCGCGCGCCGTGACCACGCCCGCGACATCGGAAACGAGATCGGTATAGCTCAGGCGGTTCTGCGCGATGCTCACCAGCGACTGCGCCGAATCGACCTGCGACTGCGTGATCTTCGCCATTGCTTCGGACTGCTCAAAGGAAGCGCGCGAGACGGCGTGCTCCGCGAGCAGATCGCGCATGCGGGTAAACATGGTGCGCGCTTCGAGCGCCTGGGCCTGGGCGGCGGCCAGTTGCGCGCGGGCGGACTGCAGGCTGCTTTCCTCGTTCATCCGGTCGAGCCGCGCGAGCACCTGGCCGGGCCTCACGCGATCGCCGACATCGACGTTGCGGGCGATCATCCTTCCGTCGATACGGAACGACTGGTTGATCTCGGCCTGTGCCTGCAGCCGGCCGGTGAGGGTGATGGTGCTTCCCGCGTCCTGCTTTTCTATCGTGATGACGCGCACCGGACGCACTTCGGCCACCGGCGCCTCTTCGTTCTTGCGGCAGCCCAACAGCGCACCTGCCGCCAGGACGCCCAGCGTCACGGTCAAAGCCAGGGATACCGATCGCCCCGTTGCTTGTATGGCAAACACTGATGTATTCCCCCGTATCCGTGGACAGGCTTCCCGTGTTCATCCGGGAACGACGACAACTGGAGTACCAGAACTACACTGCCTCGCGAATGACCGGCCAGTTCACGCAATGCCGCGACAGCACGCGGCATAACGTTGCCTATGCAACGAGTATCGGTAATCCAGCCACACACGCTTCAGTCAGCCGAACAGCATCTCGCGCTTTGTTTTCGAACATCGGCCCAAGCACCGTCATGCACGAGCAAAGACTATCAAGTTTTTTATCGATCGGTATTTTGTGCTGCCATCTGCGACAGAACTGCTCAAGGGCGCGCCAAAAGTACATGGTCACGGGGCTTTCATGGTCGAAGCGCACATTTTATTCATACGAAACGACAGTTTGTTTGCAATCCTTATAAGCCGTCATGATCGCGTTTCCAGGCTTCCGCGCTGACCAGGAACCTATGCGTCGTGCAGAACGGCCGGTCGCAAGGCCATACGCACGAGGCGAACGATTTCGAGAAGTGCGTCGGCGCGCTCGGGCCGCTCGGCAAGCGCGAGGATCTGCGTGAGGATTTCGCGCAAGCTGGCCGCGTCTGACAGGACACCGGCGCGCAATCGGCCGTCGAACTCTTCTAGCAGGGCATGCGCCGCCGCGAGCCCGTCCTTCGAAATCGTGCGCTCCATTTGAGCGCACTGCTGAGCGAGCGCGTCATAGCCAAATACGTTGAGCGCACCTTTTAGCGAATGCAACTCGGCGAGCATGCGGCCCGCATCGCCGGCGTCATACGCTGCATGGAGCGCTGTCAGTGACGTTTCGCACGACCTCAGGAACGTCGAGCGCACCTGATCCGGAATAGCCCGCCCGCCCAGCACGCCATCACGCGAGCCCTCGCGGCCATCCGCCGGCATCGGCATACGGGCTACGCCGGTGGCCTCCGATAATGTTTCTGACAACTGATCGAGCCGCAACGGCTTGATCACCAACCGTGTGATTCCAGCCGCCTCACATCGCGCGCGCTCCTCCAGCGTCGCGCTCGCCGTCGCGGCCACGATCGGCATCTCCGGCCAGCGGGCCTGGGCCTCGCGCGAGAGCCCATAGCCGTCCAGCACGGGCATCGCCAGATCCGTCAAGAGCACGTCGAAACGCTCCCGCGACAGACATTCCAGCGCGGCCTGTCCGTCTTCCGCCACATGCGGCTCGCAACCGAGCAGTTGCAACTGCTCTTCGAACAACTGGCGGTTCACGGCGTTGTCTTCCGCAACCAGCACCTTCAGGCGACGCGACAGCACGCTTTGCGTCTCCATGGCGACCTCCAGCGGTTGACCCTGCAACGTATACCGCAACGCCGCCGCCAGTCCCTTCAGGCCGTAGCTCGACACCTTCACCACCTGTCCGGTGGCGACAGGATAGGCGGGGCCCTCAGGACTGCAATCGATCATCCAGGACGATTCTGCGAGCAGCTCGCGCTCATCGTCCGCGTGCCAGGTGGCCCGCCCGCCGCAAAGAATCAGCGTGTCCGCCAACGCGAGCGTCTCTGGATCGAGTTGCGCCGGATGCCGGTAGGTCTGCACCTCGAGTCCCCACGCCTGAAGCGCCGCGACCGCATAGGCGTGCCAGGCGTCGGCATCCGCCACAAACAGCACCAGCTCGTGCGCGAACCGCGGCAGGTCCGGTGCCGGCAATGCCGCGCAGTCGCCCATCGGCAAGCGCACCGTAAACGTGCTGCCCTTGCCGGGCTCGCTGCTCACCGTGATCGTCCCGCCCATCGCACTCGCTAGCCGCGCGCACAATGCCAGCCCCAATCCCGTGCCGCCATATCGGCGGCTGATCGTCGCATCGACCTGGGTGAACGCCTGGAACAGGTTCGCCTGCTGCTCGCGCGATATTCCGATGCCGCTGTCTTCCACCTCGATCACCAGCACGCCCTGGCGGCCATCGCGGGCGGGTTGATCGCTGGTGTCGATCTGCTCCGACAACCGCAGCGTCACCTCGCCCTGCTCCGTGAATTTGATGGCATTCGACAACAGGTTGTTGATCACCTGGTCGAGCCGCGTCGGATCGCCCTGCATGGGCTGCGTCGCAGCGGTGCCGAATACCCCCGAGAGCGTCAAGCCCTTCGCCCGCGCCAGCGGCCCGAAAATCGTCAGCGCCCGCGAGGCCACGTCCTGCGCATCGAACACGATGTGCTCCAGCGCCATCTCGCCCGCTTCGATCTTCGAGAAATCGAGCACGTTGCTCACGATCGCAAGCAAGCCGTCCGATGAACTGCGGATGGTCATCAGCCGGTCGCGCTGCAATGCGTCGAGCTGCGAGTGCGACAGCAGCTCCAGATTGCCGAGGATCGCATTGAGTGGCGTGCGGATCTCGTGGCTCATCGCCGCGAGGAACGCCGATTTCGCCGCGTTCGCCGAGTCAGCCGCCTGTTTCGCCTCCCGCAGCTGGCGCGCGAGATTCCTTTCCGCCGTCACGTCCGTGAACGCCGCCACCAGCACATCCTGCCCCTCATAACGAGCCGGCACGATACTCACCGAGAGATCCATCTGCCCGCCTTCACGCGTGGGCAGCGTCAGGTCTTCATGGGTGACGGCTTTCGCCCCGCTGGCCCCGCCGCGCGCCCGGTGACGTCGAACCAGTTCCGCGGCAAGAACTGGCTCTGGCGTGACCATCTGCCTGGCCGTGTTGATCATTGTCGGGCTGCTCAACAGCGCGCGCCCGCTGTCCACCGCGATCAGTTCCAGCCCGACAGGCGCCGTCTCGACCAGAGTACGGCTCAATTGCTCGCTCTCGAACACCCGCTGGGATTGGGTCAGAACGGGCTGGAAAACGCGTCGATTGAATAACAGAATGAGCGTCCACACCACGAGGAGGATGACGCCCGAGGTGGCTGCCGAGGCGCCAACCGGACCGCTCACGCCTCTTGCAATGGCACGCCACGACTCGATAAAAACGAGCGTCGCGCCCGTCGCGCCGATTGGCCAGACAAACATCACGTGGCCATCGCGATAGACGGTCCCCGTCGTCGCGGCGATGCTTTGCGAGCCCAGCGTTCGGGCGATAGTTAGGGACTCCATGTTAACCGCGCGCCCTGCGGCCGATGTGATCACCTTTCCATCGTGCCCGAAAAGCAGCAACGAACCATCAAAGCCGATTCTTCCGAGCGCAGCCGTGACAGTGGAGACAGGCAATTCATAAACCGCCACACCGAACGGCTTCTGGTTGTCGTCGAATACGGTCGCTGCGACTCGAATTGCCGGATCGCCGCTCAGAGGGCTTTCGTAGCTGGGCAACCAGCGAAGCGCCCTCCCACCCGTGCGTGGATCATGCGAAGGCGCGCCTTCCGGCGCGAGAAGATCGCCGTGGGGGCCAAACAATGCGGCCAACAGCCCGGCATGCCCGGAAAAAAGCGGCTCCATTCGGGCATCGCCGGGCCACGGCGTCGCCGCCACGAGCACGACCCCATGGTCAGGGCTGTACAACCATGCACGCAGGGCGCCGCCGTTTCGCTCCGCGGTTGCCGTCAGCGCACGGCTCATCTGATCCGCAAACTGGATATACTGCCCGACTGCCGCGCCAGACGAGGCAGCCGACGTGCCGACAATCGTCACAGGCACCTGATCGGGGGACCGTTGCAAACGAAGCCTCTGGCCGTTTGCGTTGAATTGCTCGACAAGGGCCGGCGAGGCTCGCTCACCCGCGCGCCATGCAAGTTCGATGTATCGGACGGAGTTTTGCACCAGCGCAACCTGGCTCATATACAGACCGGAGACCCGGTTCTCATTGAGCAGGACTTCCTGACGCTGAAGTGCGATATAGGCGCGCACGACGGATGCGACCTCGATGGCGAACGCGGCCAGCACGACCACCGTGATCACTGCCCCGCCGCCAAACATCAACAGATGCTGATAGCGGCGAAAGCGGTCCAGCAGATTGCCTTGCCCGGATCGTGTCATAGGTTCCGGAGGTGCCGACGCTTGCGCCGGGTGCCTCGCCTTGAAGTGGCTTGATCAGCAGGTTGCCGCCCGATTATCCACCGCGCGGCGAAACGGCGAACGCTGGATGACCTGCGGCAGGACAGCGCCATTCCTCACCGCGTCACGTCTCGACTTCCGCGACGCCGCGACCCATCGCGTCAAACTCGCTCTTCCCGACCGCGCCGAGCCCATCGCGCCTGATTCGCGCATCCAGTTCGGCATGCCTCGCGGCGAGCTCATCGTATCCGAGCACGCTCAGCGCACCGCGCATCGAATGCAACTGCGCCAGCACCGCTGCCACGTCACCGGCATCGTAGGCGGCCTCGATTTCCATCCGCGAAGATTCGCGCGACGCCAGGAGCGCCTTCAGCATCTGCGCGGGCAATGGCCGGCCACCCAGCATGCCAGCACGCGCAACCCCGCTAGCGCCAGCTCCCGCGACCACGCCCGGCACGCCAGTCACCGCCGACAACGTCGCCGCCAGATCGGCGAGCTGCAATGGCTTGATCACCACCCGCGCGACGCCGGCGGCCTCGCAACGCGCGCGCTCCTCAGGCGTCGCGTTGGCGGTCGCCGCGACGACCGGCATCTCCGGCCAGCGCAAGCGCGCCTCGCTCGCCAGCGCGTAGCCGTCCAGCACCGGCAGCGCCAGATCCGTCACCAGCACGTCGAAGCGCTCGCGCTGGAGACATTCCAGCGCACCCTGGCCGTCCTCAGCCAGATGCGTCTCGCAGCCCAGCAGGCTGAACTGCTCCTCGAAAAGCCGCCGGTTTACCGCGTTATCCTCTGCCACCAGCACTTTGAGTCTGCGCGAAAACACGCGCTGCACGTCCTCGCCGGCCGCGAGCGGCTCGCCCTCCAGCGTGTACCGTAATGCCGCCGCCAATCCCTTCAGGCCGTAGCAGGAGACCTTGACCTGGCCGCCGGCCGCAACCGGGCAGGCTGGCCCGTCGACACCGCAATCGATGATCCACGCCGCCTCCTCGGCGAGGCGGCGCTCGTCATCCGTGTGCCAGGTGTCGTGCTCGCCGCAGATGATCAGCGTCTGTGCTTCCTCCAGCATCGCCTGATCGATCTGCGCCGGATCGTGGCACGCCTGCACGCTCAAGCCCCATGCCTCGAGCGCCGCCACCGCGTAGGTGTGCCATACGTCGGCGCGGGCGAGAAACAGCACGCGCTCACCCGCGAAACGCGGCATGTCCGGCGCCGCGTCCCATTCGCGCCCCCCGAGCGGCAAGCGCACCGTAAACACGCTGCCTTCGCCCGGTGCGCTCCGTACAGCAATCGAGCCGCCCATCGCATCGATCAACCGTGCGCACAGCGCCAAACCGAGCCCCGTGCCGCCAAAGCGGCGGTTGATCGTCGCGTCTGCCTGGCTGAATGCCCGGAAGAGCAGCGCTTGCTGTCCCAGCGACATACCGACGCCGCTGTCTTCGACCTCGATCACGAGCTGACCGCCCTGAACGGAATCAACAGCCTCGACGGAGATGCGCAACGTGACCTCACCGCGTTCGGTGAACTTGATCGCGTTCGACAGCAGATTGTTCATCACTTGTCCGAGCCGCGTCGGATCGCCTTGCATCGGCTGTGTGAGCACGGGACCGAATGCTCCCGACAACGTCACGCCTTTCGCGCGTGCCACCGGTCCGAACATCGCGAGCGCCCGCGTGGCCACCTCATGCGCGTCGAAGGCGAGGTGCTCGAGCGTCATCTCGCCGGCCTCGATCTTCGAGAAGTCGAGCACGTCGCTGACGATAGAAAGGAGTCCTTGCGATGACTGCCGAACAGTCTTCAGGCGATCGCGCTGCAATGCAGCGAGCGGCGAGCAGGACAGCAATTCCAGATTCCCGATGATCGCATTCAGCGGCGTGCGGATCTCATGGCTCATCGCCGCGAGGAACGCCGACTTCGCCGCATTGGCCGAGTCGGCCGCCTGCTTCGCCTCGCGCAGCCGACGCTCGATCTGCCTTTGCGCCGTCACGTCGGTGAACGCCGTGACGAGCACGTCCTGCCCCTGGTAGCGCGCCGGCACGACGCTCACCGAGAAGTCCATCGTCGCGCCGTCGTGCGCGGGCAACGACCAGTCCTCATGCACAAGGCCGTTTGCGCCCGGCGTGCCCTCACGCTGCCGAAAGCGCCGCACCAGCTCCGCCGTCAGCGTCTCTTCCGGCATGGCCAGGCGCGCGGCGGCGTCGATCATCGCGGGACTACGCAAAAGCGGCTCGCCGCTCTCAACGGCGATGAGCGCGAGTCCGACAGGCACCGTCTCGATCAGCGTACGGCTCAGATGTTCGCTTTCGAACACACGCCGCGAGCGCTCGAGCACGGGCCGGTACATGCGAAGCTTGAAATAAATCAGAAAGATCCACATCACCGACAACGTCGCGATCGTCGCCGCCGCCCCGATAGTTGCCTCGCGGCCAATGCTCGCGAGAACGTCGCGCCATGTGATCGCGTAGACGAGAACCCAGCCCGTATCGCCAAGACGATCGGAGATCGTGAATACGCCGTCGTGCGCGATTTCTATTTTGCGGTGGCCGATCGACGTCACCATGGCCGCCACCTGCATGCGTTGGACCAGCGCGGGATCGACGGCCTCCCCGGCCGTGCTCGCGACGATTGCCCCGTTTTGGCCGATGACCATATAGATCCCGTCGAGCGTATCGACACTCAGCGGCGAAGTGAGAACCTCCGGGGCATACTCGGTGACGAGCGTCGCGACTTGCGCCCCCTCGTCGAGAACCGGGGCGGCAAGACGAATCGCCATCTTTCCGGTCAGTGGGCTGATGGTCGGCGCCATCCATGTGATGGGTCGGCGCGCGTCAGCCTGTTCTTCAGGACGCAGCACGCTCAGTTCATCGAGCCCACTGCCCAAGGCCTCGATCAGGCGCTTGCGCCCGCCACTGGCACCGGTCATCAGTTCCCGACTGGACTGCGGCGCAGTGAGGATCCCTGCAAGATTGCGCTCTCTGGCAATGAAATAGCGGTTCGCCTCCTTCCCGCGCAGCCGCGCGTTGACTGCGCTCACGCGTCCCATTCGTGCGGTGAGACCAACGTAACGACGCAGCAGTTCGTCCTGCGGCAATTTGCCATGGATTCCTAACAATATGGGTGAAAGCGAAGCGGACGGCGGTTGAAGCACGAATGCATAGCCGTTGGTGCCGAAACGCTCGACGAGCGCGGGGTCGATGTGATTCTCCTCACGCCATGCCAGCTCGCCCGCGACGAGGGTCGAGCGAAACAGCGATTCGCTCAACTTGATTTCGTCCATGACGAGGTTGCGGCCGACGAGGAAAGCCTGCCGCTCATCGGCGAGATGTTCAGCGACGGTCGACCAGATCACGACCCCGAAAGCGAACAGGATCATCAGCGAAATGACCACGCCGCCGCCGAAAATGAGCCATTGCTTGTAACGATGCAACTGACCTAAAACCTCGCTTTGGGGACGGGAAGACATGGCGACACCGGTTGATTTTCATGGATCAACAGCGCGCTTCATGCATCTCACCCGCGTGGGCGCACCGACCGGGATCGATTATCGCGACGCGCCCGCGCCTCAGGACAAGAACGCCTTATAAATCAGACAGATACGCCGGAAATTCTCCCCTATATCAGACCAGTCAGACGTGAACGGACGACTTCGAGCCGAGGTCCGGCCAGGTTGCCGGATCTTTCGGTCGGTTTCGGGTACATTAAGTCGGACGTCGCCTGTCAGTGCATCGTGTCTACGCGGAGATTGGCATGAGCAGAATGAAAATCCGTCTTGTGCTTGCCGACGATCATCCCGCGCTGCTTTCGGGCATCAAGCACGATCTGGCCGGCGTGCCGACGCTGGAAATCGTAGGCGAGGCAGCCGACTCGGGCGAGCTCGTCAAGATCCTGCAGAGCAAACCCTGCGATGTCCTGATTACCGATTACGCAATGCCCGGTGGCGAGTACGGCGACGGCCTGACGCTCCTCTCCTACCTGCGGCGCACCTGGCCGGCGCTCAAGATCGTGGTCTTCACGATGATCGAAAACCCCGCCATCACGCGCGAAATCGCGAAACTGGGCGTGCAGTCGGTGCTGAGCAAGGCCCACGACACGAGCCACCTGATCTCGGCGGTTCACGCCGTGCATGCCGGCGCCACCTATTTTCGTGCGTCGCCTCGCGAAACCGAAGACGCCGCTCCCGATCTCGCCCTTGCGAGGAACCCGCGCGCGCTGACGCTGAGCACGCGTGAGACGGAAGTGATCCGGCTTTTCGTGTCGGGAATGTCGGTGAATGAAATCGCCGACCAGCTGCATCGCACGAAGCAGACAATCAGCGCCCAGAAGACGCGCGCGATGCGCAAACTCGGTATCGAGCGCGACGCCGATCTGTTCCGGTTCGCGTTCGAAGCGGGGCTCGGCGTCGCGACCGACGGCCCGCGCCAGGATGGCTGAGCAAGCCGGGGATCTCGCCCGCCGCAATCAGCCCAATATCGACCGTTCGAAAAGTGAATTTCCGGAGATTGAAAAACATCGAACGTGTCCCCGCATTGACAATGCCGCAGGTGCCCCATAAGATGAATTCAGAATGCACCTCTTGACATCCCCCTATGAGCAATACTCCGGCCAAGGCCCCGAAGGCACCCCGGCGCACCGCCCTGCGCCAGACCACCTTAAGCGAAACGATTTACTCGGAAATCCGCACACGTCTGCAGCGCGGCACAATCGGCATCGATGACCGCATTCTGGACTACGAGATCGCTGACGAATTCAACTGCACGCGTATGCCCGTGCGCCAGGCTTTGTTGCGACTCGTCAACGAGGGGTATCTGGTCGGTACTTTCCGGGGCTTTATTGTGCCGACTCTTATGCCTGACGACGTTCGCGAGATTTTTGAAGTGCGTCGACTGCTTGAGCCGAGCGCCGCGGCTAGCGCGGCGGCCACGATTGACGAGAATTGCGTTGATGCAATGAAGCGTGCCTACCAGCAGGCACGCAAGGCCTGTACAAAAAAAGACGGCGATTCAATGATCGAAGCCAATGTGGCGTTTCGCGATGCATGGCTCGGCGCAGTTCGCAATTCGCGTCTCCAGGATGCGATCCGCCGTTTTGCAGATCATGCTCAGCAGGTGCGACTTCACACGCTGAGGGATCACGCAACGCAAAAGATAGTCGTCGATGGCATGAAAGCCATCCTTGACGGTTTTAACGACCGTGATCCCGCACGAATCCGTTCCGCGATGCTCGATTTCATTACCGGCGCCGAACACCGCTACTTCATGTCGCTGAACCGTGAAAATTGATTGCGTCTCTGGGGACGCCCCGGCGTCGCAGGGCAGCCTGTCACCGAAGTCCAGCACAGGCTCTTCGCCGCAATCTACACCCCAGAGATAAATCGTCCAAAGGTACCGTTGTGATAGACCAGATTTGGCGCAGTATCGGCCTGATCTGCGGGGAGGGCAACATGCTCGACCCTGCCAATCACGACCAGATGACTGCCATGGGCCACAGTCTTCTCTACGCGGCAGGCAAAGGCGACAAGTGAGTCATCGAGCACCGGTACGCCCTCGGGTGAAAGATGCCACTGGCCAAACCCGAACCGGGAAGTCTGGTCGTGCCCGCTCATGCCACCAAACGCCCGCGCGAGCGCTTCGTGATGCACTGACAGCACATTGACCGTGAAAGGTATTCCGGTCGCCACCAGTTTTCCAACCGAACTGGACTGATTGATACAGGCGAGTAACGACGCGGGCTCCGCCGAAACAGAACATACCGCCGTGGCGGCAATTCCAGCGGGCGTACCATCAGGCTGGAGTGCGACCAATACCGTTACGCCTCCCGCGAGATGGCGCATGGCCTGCTTGAATGAAAGTGTATCGGCGGGCGTCATCGTATGATGCACTTGCTGCAGTTGCAGGTTGGGTTGCATGGCTGTCGCCCTCATTCGGTACGCAGTCCGGCGGCGCGCATTAGGGGGATTACACGCTCGCAAAAATACGGCAACTCGTCCGCATAGTTGACAAACGTGAGCGCAGCACCACCGAAGCCGGCTTCATGCATGCGTACCATTTCGGCGACAATCTGCTCAGGAGTACCAACCAGCGGGTAGCTTCCGGCGCCTGCAGCAAACCGCTGCCGGTATCGGCGGTACGCCTCGTCATCGTGGCTGTTGGAGAACTCCTTTTTCCGGCTCATGTGGTCCTCGACCGCAGCTTCGTCCACATGGCGAACCGAGTAATGATCATAGTATTCGCGAGCTTCCTTTTCCGTCTCGCGGCACACCACGTGGGCAACCGTGTAGACGCCGATATCACGTCCTGCGTTGCGACCTCGCTCGCGCATCTCGGCAACGTGCTGGCGCCCGGCCTCCAGGTCTGTAAACGTCGTAAAAAGATAGTCGCAATGCCGGGCAGCAAACTCACGGCCGGGGGGCCCGAACGCGGCATTCATGGTTATCGGGCGCGGGCTTTGGAGCGCCGCCGGTCGGGTAACCGCCTGCTTGAGGTGATAGAAGTCGCCAGAATAGTCAAACGGTGCCGATTCGGTGTAAAGGCGCGTGATGATCTCGGCCCATTCCCCCGCCTGGGCATAGGGGGTGTCGGTAAGGGTGGCACCAAACATCGCGAATTCTTCCGGGTTCCACCCGCACACGATGTTCAAGCCGGCGCGGCCGTGACTGATATGGTCCACCGTGGCAAGCGCCTTCGCGGCATACAGGGGGTGCACGAGCGGCACGTGCACGGTCATGAACAGGGCGATACGCTGCGTCACCGCCGCGAGGCCAGCCGCAAACGTAAAGGTTTCAAATGACCACTCGCGCGCCCGTGTTGCACCACCAAACCCCTTCCACCGGGCAATTGGCAGAAAGAAGTCGATGCCGCCGCGATCGGCGATGATGGCCGCGCGCTGTATGTCGTCCCACTGTGCAGTCCATCTTTCCGGCACTGTGGTGAACGATAGTCCACCGTCGGCATTCGCCGAAAAGACGCCGATCTTGAATGGGGCGGAACTGCGCATCGGGTTGGTAACGAGCGTGCTCATCGTGTCTCCTTTCTGTAGCAGGCGGGTACTGCATGCAAAACCATGGTACCGGTCATTGGGTAGTGCACATTGCGGCCATCGAAGGGCGGCGACGCTTCGTAGTCACGTCGCATTTCGGTCCTGACAGGCGAATGCAGAGCCTGCGTCAGTGCCTCCGGACCCTCGAAGACGACCTTGTTTCGTTGTACAAACGTTTCCCGCCGAGCGGAAAGCGAGGTCATCCAGTCCAGCCGCGTATAGATTTCCACCAGCCGGATATCTGGAAGCCGAAACATCAACGGTAGATGGTGGTCCAGATAGTGACCAAGCCAGGTATCGTAGCTTTCGGGCGCGCCCTCGTAGCCGACCAGGTACGCACAATGCCGGGGAGGCACGGCACCATTGCGCTTGACTGGATGGCTTCGAACCACCATTGCCTGCTGGGTAACGTCGGCACCGGCGAGCCACGTGAAGGCAAGGGGATCAAGCAATGCTTGCAGTGCGCCGCTGCGACGCGAAGCCGATTCCAGCGAATCCAGCCCATCGAAGTAGCACTGCAAAACAAGTGATGGAGGACCGTCATCCTTCAGATACGGGTCGGAGGCCGCTGTTGGCACATGGAGCACGGCATCGGACAACCCGGGCACTGCTGCGACACACGATGCGAAGTCGCCGGGTAACAGCGGACCCGCGTCGGACGAAAGCCTGTACGTCAGGAAAAGAGAAAGCACCATCGCTCCGCGTCCTGTCTTGACCAGCGCCAGGGCTCGCCGGTCTGTGGGTAACCATCTCGACAAACTGAATTCTGAATTTAGAACGAAGACTATGGGATCGCCATTTCGAAGTCAAGCGCAATTCCATCGCGCGGCACCGTTCAGCGAGATATTGCGCGGCAACAGTGGGATCTTGTACGCGTTAACCCGAGATCGGCCTGTTTGGTATTGATTGACATCTAAAGTTTACCTATCGTTGTGTTTCAAACAGAATTCAGAATGTTGAAAATCAACGAGGACTACCCAATGCTGTTCACTTCTCTGAAGTCGCGCCTGGATTCCCCGAATTCCGTCGACCTGATCTGGCTTGCGCTCGGGAGCGTCGCCATGGCGGAATTCGCGGCACACGCCCGGCCGGGCGCAGTCGTGCTGGATCTTCAGCACGGCCTTTGGGATCGCGCTTCCATGGAGTCGGCCATCGCGGTGATCGGCAAGCAGGTGCCCGTCATCGCGCGTTGCGCCGCTAACGGTGCGCACGAAATTGCTCAGGCGCTCGATGCGGGCGCCGCATCCATACTGGTTCCGCTCGTCGAGACTGCCGACGATGCTCGTCGCGCGGTCGAGTACGCCCGGTATCCTCCGCTGGGGAAACGCTCGGCTGGTGGAGTCCGTCCCTTGCTTCACGGCATGGAGACGATGATCGAGTCGGGATTGCAGGTAGCAGTAGGAGTCCTGATCGAAACGGTGACTGGCATCGAAAACGCCGATGCCATCGCGGCCGTACCCGGCATCGATTACCTGTTCATCGGCACGGGCGATCTGTCGCTTTCGCGCGGCACAGCGGACCCGCACACGATCGGACGCGACTGCGATCGTGTGCGGGCTGCCGCCAGGGCCCACGGGTTGCCTTGCGGAATTTATACCCGCGACGCAGAGGCGACACGCGAAGCCTTTGCGCAAGGGTATCGCATGGCTGTAGCGGCCAACGACATCGACCTGATCAAGCAAGGCTTCCGTGTCGCACATGATGCCGCACTGAAATAGCCCGGTACGAAGGCACCGCTTCAATCGGCTACGCAACACCTGGCACAAGCGCCTTGGCGCTCATCGACGTGGGGTGCCAACGTCGCATCGACAAAATCCAGACAAAGACATGAGGAGACCTACGCATGAGTTCCACCCAAAGCACATCGAGTTCGTTTTCGGCCGCAGGCGCGGATCCTGGCCGATTACTCTTTTCGAAGATCGCATGGCGTTTGATGCCCTTTCTGTTCGCCTGCTACCTGGTGGCGCAGATCGACAGGATGAATGTCGCGTTCGCCAAACTGGAAATGCTGGACAACCTGGGTTTCTCCGAAGCCGTGTACGGCGTTGGGGCGGGCGTTTTCTTTATCGGCTACTTCCTGTTTGAGGTTCCAAGCAACCTGTTGCTTCGGCGCTATGGCGCTCACCGATGGATCGCGCGCATCATGATTTCGTGGGGCGCGGTATCTGCGTGCATGATGTTCGTCCAGACACCCCTTCAGTTCTATGTCATGCGATTCCTGCTCGGTGTTGCCGAAGCCGGCTTTTTCCCCGGGGTCATTTATTACCTGACCGACTGGTTTACCCGTGAGTACCGCGCACGGATCACCGCCATCCTCATGACGGCGATCGCGGTCTCCGGCGTGATTGTCGGGCCGATCTCAGGGGCTATCCTGCATTCCATGGGGGGGCACGGTGGCATTGCGGGGTGGCAATGGTTATTCCTGCTGGAGGGCGTGCCCTCCGTGGTTCTCGGCGTGGTGACGTTATTCTGGCTTCCGCCTTCACCGGCCCGCGCAACGTTCCTCAGTCAGGGCGAAAAGCAGCTTCTGGCGGCGCGAATTGCCGAAGAGCGAACGACTGTCGATGATGTGCCCGTGCGGTCGCTACTTCTCTCCCCTCGTCTATGGATTTTTTCCGCGCTGTACGCGAGTTACGGGATGTCTTTTTTCGGCTTCGTCTTCTGGCTGCCGACCATCATCAAGTCGTCGGGAGTCAAGGACCCACTTTCGATCGGCCTGTTGTCAGCCATTCCCTGGGCTGTCGCCGTTATCGCCATGTTCATGGTCGCGGCCTGGGTGGACCGCCGCCAGAACCCACGGCCGGCGCTCATCGTGCTTTCGCTTCTCGCAGCCATCGGCTGGGTAGCAAGCCCGGCCGTATCGGGCAGTGTCCCGCTTTCGCTGGCCGTGCTCAGTCTGGCGATGTTCGGCTTGATGGCATCGCTGCCGGTGTTCTGGAATCTGCCGATCGCCGTCTGGCAAGGCGGCGCGAGCGCGATAGCGATCGCCATCATCACCTCCATCGGCAATCTGCCGGGCCTCTTTTCTCCCTCTATCGTCGGCTGGATAAAGACGGTCACGGGTCGTATGGACTCGGCAATGTACATGTTCGCAGCAGCGTCCCTTGTCGGGGTGATTTTGCTTGCGATTCCGTGCGGAAACAAAACCCCAGGTGCGAAATGAAGTCACGCACGGACTCACTCGACCAAGGAGACTGAAATGGCTTACCCACCCATCGTCATCGCGCTCATCGAGGCCCTCGGCGCAGATGTGGTCAGTCTGCGCGAAACGATCGCGGGGCGTCGCTGGGCGGACTGGAGCGGAGAGCCCGCTGATATACCGCTTGCTCTGCTGCGCCCACGTTCCACCGCCCAGCTGAGCGAAGCGATGTCGATCTGCACGCTCTACTGCCAGCCGGTCGTTGTACAGGGAGGGCTGACGGGCCTCGCAGGAGGGGCGTGTACACGCGCCAGCGATGTTGCGATAAGCCTGGAGCGCATGACCCGCATCTGCGAAGTCGATCCGGTATCGGCGACGCTCACGGCCGAAGCGGGGGCGACGCTCGAATCCGTGCAGAATGCCGCGGCCGAGGCGGGATTGACGTTTCCGTTCGACCTTGGTGCGCGCGGTAGTTGCACGGTCGGCGGGAACCTCGCGACCAATGCGGGTGGCAATCGTGTCATCAAGTACGGCATGGCACGCGACCAGGTGCTCGGGCTGGAAGCGGTGCTGGCAAACGGCGACGTGATCGACAGTACGCACAAGATGGTCAAGAACAATACCGGTTACGATCTGCGCAACCTGATGATCGGTAGCGAGGGCACGCTCGGCATCATCACGCGCGTCGTCTTGCGCTTGCGGCCGCCGGCCAGCGCGGTGGCGACGGCATGGTGCGGCGTGGGAACCTACGAGTCAGTGACGGGGTTGTTGTCGCTTGCCCAGCGGCGGCTCCCGACGGGCGTGTCGGCGTTTGAGGTGATGTGGCCGAGCTTCGTCGACTATATGACGACACATGTCCCAGACATTCGCAATCCGCTCGACGAGCGGCACAACTTTCATGTGCTGATGGAATCGGTTGGCACGACTGAACCCGAGCACCAGGAAGTCTTCCAGTGTTTCCTCGAGGAAGCGCTCGAGGAAGGGTTGATCGAAAACGCCGCGCTTGCGCAGTCAAAAGGCGATGCAGCCGAGTTCTGGCGGATCCGGGATTCCACGGCGGAATTTCCCGTTCTGATGCCAGACCTGATTGCATTCGACGTCAGCTTTTCGATTGCCGACATTGGCAGGGCGGCACAGGAATGCGACGCGGCCCTCCGCAATACCTGGCCATCCAGCACGGTGCTGACCTACGGGCACCTCGGCGACGGGAATCTGCACCTTATCGTGCAGGTTCCCGGAGCCGATGCGGCAACGGTCGATGCCGTCGAAAATCTCGTCTACGGGATCGTGCGCGACTATCGTGGCTCGGTCTCCGCCGAACACGGAATTGGTTCCAAAAAGCGCGATGTACTCGGTCATACGCGCAGCGTGGCGGAGCTTGCGGCAATGCGCGCGATCAAGGCGGCACTCGATCCGCACAATATTCTGAATCCCGACAAGGTTCTTCCGGCCTGAAGCTGGCGCTGAGTCTGCGTCGCATTCAATCAGCGCGGGCCGCAACCCGGCCCTCCCTGGGAGCCCAGGCAACAATCGACTTCCCTCTGCACAACGGGTGACGAGTGTCACCGTCGGATGCCGTCACGCGTTCGGTGACCGTCTCCCGATATCGGCGGCCGTATTTGGGGCGGCAGCGCATGCTCCACGTCGCCGGTTCTGACTCGTTCGTCCTAGAATGAACTCAGAGGTGCATCATGAATCGCGGACGCGTCTTCGGGCTACTGTGCGGCGCCATCCTTGCCGGTTGCGTATCGGCGGGTGTCGAAGTGAGGCCCGAACAGATGGCCGACTTCAAGCACGGCGTGACGCGCCTGCAGGACGTCATCGCCGCGCTCGGCCCGGCGTCGGTGGAAACTGCGCTGGACGACGGCTCGACGCTGCTCGTCTACACCTACGTGACGTCGCGCCCCCACCCGGAAAACTATCTGCCGTTCATCGGAGCACTTGTCGGCGGCGCCGACACGCACTCGTCCGCGGCCGTGTTTCTGTTCGATTCACGCGGCCTGCTCAAGAGCGCGAACACCACGAGCACGAACGTCGGCACCGGCGTGAGCAGCGGCGCCCACACGGCTCAACCCAACGCGCCCGTGCGAAGCTCGGAACCGTCCGTTGTGACCAGGGACGCCCAGCCGGCGGCCGTGCAGAGCGTCGAACCGATGGAAGAGGACGACGTCGGGCCAGCGATGCAATCGCCCGTCGAGCGGCAACCGCAAGACGGTGCTCCGCCGGAGCCCGTTGATTAGCCGGGCACTCGCCGGAAACGACATCGCCGGATCGTCGAGGCCGCATCACCATCGCGTCGGTTGCGCAAGCGGCGTCAGAAACCCATTAAGTCGGGCGCGGCGCTGCCGTCAGCGCTCGCGTCATCAGGGCGATTGCCGCTGTCTTACTGGCCGGACCGGCCGGAATGCGTCTGTCGAGCGCCAGCATGGCCAATCCCCTGCCTGGGCGATCCCGTACAATAATCGCCCTCCCTCCGTCGACAGCCCGCATCTTTGCGCCGCGCCACATCGCCATGAACCTCAATATCGAACATGCTCTCGCGACTGCCCAACAGCACTGCGCGGCCGGGCGATTCGACGATGCATCGACACTGCTGCACACGATTCTGGCGAACGTTCCGGATCACGGCGAAGCGCTCGAGGGCCTCGGTTACATTGCAGCCGGACAGGGCGATCATGCCCGCGCGGCAGACTATCTGATACGGGCATCGGCCCACCTGTCCATGTCCGCGGAGCAGATGCACTTCGCCGCCAAGGTCTGCCAGGTGGCGCAGCGCCACGAAGACGCCATAGCGCTATTCGAGCGCTGTCTCGCCGGATCCCCTGGCCATGTAGCCTCGATGCACGGCGCCGCGATGTCGCTGATACAACTCGGTGAACACGAGCGCGCACGCGAGCTGCTGGTGCGACTGTGCAAGATCCAGCCGCAATCGGCCGAGGCGCAATACAACCTGGGCACGCTGCTCGGGACGATGGAGCGCCACCAGGACGAAATGGATGCCTATCGCCGGGCAATCGCAATCAATCCGCGTTTCGTGCGCGTGTACGTCAATCTCGGGGTCGCGCTGCGCGAGCTGGGGCGCTTCGACGAGGCGCTGCTTCAATTCAAGAAAGCGCTCGCGCTCGATCCGAACGATGCCGGCGCGCGCACCAATCGTGCCCAGACCAATCTGCTGCTGGGGGAATTCGAACACGGCTGGCGCGAATACGAATGGCGTTGGCGCGACGGAACGCAAACCCACGGTTTTCCGCCGGGTACGCAATGGACTGGCGCTCAACCGGTAGCCGGCAAGACGATTTTCGTTCATCACGAGCAAGGGCTCGGTGACACGCTGCAATTCGTGCGCTTCGTGGATCGACTCGGTGCGGCCGGCGCTCGCGTCGTGCTGCGCGTTCAGGATGTGCTGCTGCGGCTTCTCGAGGATTATCCTGGTGCGGCCGAAGTCATTGGCGAGCGCGCGGAGGTGCCGCGTTTCGACTACCACATCCCACTGCTGAGCCTGCCGTTTGCGCTCAAGGCTCGGGCAACCGACCTCGGGGTGCCAGGTGCTTATCTGCACGCCGATGCGGCGCTCGCGTCGCAGTGGGACGATGTGTTCGCGGGCGTTGGCAGGCGGCCCAGGATCGGGATCGTCTGGTCGGGCAGCCGGACGCATCTGAACGATCGCAAACGGTCGATGGCGCTCGATCAACTGATGCCGTTGCTCGATGCCAACGCGGATTGCTTCGCGCTGCAACCGGATGTCCGCGAAAGGGATCGCGCGGCCCTCGCGCAGCTCGATCAGCGCGGGGTGCTGCGCGATGTTTCGGCGCGGCTCACCACGTTCGCCGAGACCGCCGCGCTGATCGCGCGCCTCGACCTCGTCATCAGCGTCGATACGGCTGTCGCGCATCTGGCTGGGGCGCTCGGAAAGCCAGTATGGATTGCCTTGCCGTTCATGCCGGACTGGCGGTGGCAACTGAAGCGAAACGATAGTCCCTGGTATGCGCAGGCGCGGCTATTCAGGCAGCCCGCGCAAGGCGACTGGGCGGCCGTGGTCGCCGCGCTGCGCGCCGCGATCGACGGCTTGCCGGGCGCCTGAGCCGCACCCGAGGAGCATGGGGCGCAACGGTTGCCGTCGCGATCGATAGCTTTGAAATGCCGGTCGCCCGCCTGTTCATATCTCTCCGATTGTTCGGCTGATCTTGCCAGTCAATTCGCGCCAGGCCGCTTTATCCGGCCGGCGCGGACCTCTACATTCACACTCAACGCCGGCCGATTGCCTCGTGCAAGTCCAGACGCCGGTTTCAATCGATGATGCAACTTACGTTGAGGTGAACAGAATGGGCAAGCTTTCAGGAAAGGTGGCCGTTGTCACGGGCGCGTCGAAAGGCATCGGCGCCGGCATTGCGAAGGCGCTCGCGGCAGAAGGGGCTTCGGTGGTCGTGAACTACGCGAGCAGCAAGGCAGGCGCCGATGCGGTCGTGTCCGCGATCACCGCGGCCGGCGGCAAGGCGGTTTCCGCAGGCGGCGACGTGGCGAAAGCTGCCGACGCGCAAGGCATCGTCGACACGGCGATCGAAACTTACGGTCGCCTCGACATCCTGGTGAACAACTCCGGCGTCTACGAGTTCGCGCCGATCGAGGAGTTCACGGAGGCGCAATACCGCAGGCAGTTCGACACGAACGTGCTTGGCGTCCTGCTCACCACGCAGGCGGCGGTCAAGCATCTCGGCGAGGGCGCGAGCATCATCAACGTCAGCTCGGTCGTGACGACGATCACCCCGCCGACTACCGCTGTCTATAGCGGCACGAAGGGCGCGGTGGATGCGATCACCGGTGTGCTCGCACGCGAGCTGGGGCCGAGGAAAATCCGCGTGAACGCGATCAATCCCGGCGTGATCGTCACCGAGGGTGCGCAAAGTGTCGGGGTCATCGGTTCGGACTTCGAGACCCATGCAATCAGCCAGACGCCACTCGGCCGCGTGGGGCAGCCGGACGATATCGCGTCGGCCGTGGTTTTCCTCGCATCGGACGATGCGAGATGGCTCACGGGCGAACGTATCGTCGCGAGCGGCGGCATGCGTTAAGGCGGGTTGACGATCGACCTGCTTCGGGTTGAACGGGCACGTTCGGCGACCGCCGCCGAACGTGCCCGTTTGCGTTGAATCTGTGCAAACCACCGTCCAGGTGCTCCTTTCCGGTTGGCCGAAGCCTCCGCTAGTCGCGCGCGGAAAGCATCCGGCGCGTCGGCAAATCAGCAAGCGGCGCCGCGGATCGCGCGTTACAGGCGATAATGTGCCGCATGAGATCGACCTGAGGAACGGAGAACGCATGGCAAAGCAAGGATTCACCACCGGTATCGTCCACAGCGACAGAATCGCGGGCGCGGAGCACGGCAGCCTCCGGCAGCCGATTCATACGTCCGTACAGTATGGTTTCGAGCGCGTCGAGGATCTGATCGGCGTGTTTCAAGGCACGAAGAAAGGCGGCTTCAACTACGCGCGGCAGGGCACCCCCACGACGGCCGCGCTCGAGCGCAAGATCACCGCCCTGGAAGAAGGCACCGGAACCATCTGCTTCAGCACGGGCATGGCGGCTATCACGGCGACGTTCCTCACGCTGCTGCGCGCGGGCGATCATCTCGTATCGAGCCGTTATGTGTTCGGCAACACCAACAGCCTGTTCGGCACGCTGCGCACGCTTGGCATCGAGGTCACGACCGTTGATGCGAGCGACGCCGAAAACGTGAAGAACGCGATCCGGCCGAATACGCGCATGGTGTTCGTCGAAACCATCGCGAATCCGGGCACGCAGATTCCCGACCTGCAGGGCATCGGCAACGCCTGTCGTGAGCGCGGCATTGCATACGTCGTCGACAACACGATCACATCGCCAGCGTTGTTCAAGCCGAAGGCGGTCGGCGCGAGCCTCGTCATCAACTCGTTGACGAAGACCATCGCGGGCCACGGCGCCGCGCTCGGCGGCGCAGTGACCGATACGGGCCTGTTCGACTGGAGCGCGTATCCGAACATCGCCGATGCCTATCGGCAAACGGCGGCAAAGGATCAGGGGCTCATGCAGATCCGCAAGAAAGGCCTGCGGGACATGGGGGCGTCGCTGTCGTCCGAGCAGGCGCACTCGATCGCGATGGGCGCGGAAACCCTCGCCTTGCGCGTGAAGCAAAGCAGCGACAATGCGCTCGCACTCGCGCAGTTTCTCGAAGGGCACGACGCGATCGGCAAGGTGTTCTATCCGGGCCTGAAAAGCCATCCGCAATACGAAGTCGCGCAGGCGCTGTTCAAAGGCGCGTCATGGCTGCTGTCGTTCGAATTGCGCAACGCTCAGCGCATGATCGATGTCGTCAACGCGCTCAAGCTGCCGATCAAGGCGACGGGGCTCGGCGACACACGCACGCTCATCATTCCCGTCGCGCCGACGATCTTTTTCGAAGCCGGTGCAGAAACACGCAAGGCGATGGGCATATCCGACGGGATGCTGCGGCTGTCCGTCGGCATCGAGGAAATCGACGACCTGATCGAGGACTTCTCGCAAGCGCTGAAGCTTGCTGCCTGACGCGCGGATCTTCGCCAGGTGAATGGGGCGAGCGCGTCGAACGATATCGGCGCGCTCGAAGTGCAAACCCGCGCAACGCGGGTTTCAGGCTACGACAAAAATCACCGCGCCAACGTCGCCCACCTGACTGAACAGTCGGACGAATCGATAGGTCTGCGCCTGTATCGTCATTTCGTTGAGGCCCGACCGGGTGCTCTCGAGTATCGCCCGTACCACGGATTCCGGAACTGCCCCGAGGTGCGCCCAGTCTTCCTGGGACTCGGCGGGGTCGCCCAGATGGACCTCGCTTCTCCCGTTCTTCGCGCGCACGAAGATCAGGCTGCCGCCCTTGTCCAGCGCAAGTTCGAGGTACTCCGACAAGGTTGCCAACGCTTCCGCGTCGACATCGAGGGCTTCACGTGAGTTCGCAGTCATAGGTCGCCACGCTGGTTGCGGTTTTACCCCTTATCGTACCCCTGCTCCCGCGATATGTGGCCGGGAGTGGCACGGCCAACTCAGTGGTGCAATCCAAACATACTGTGCCAGATCGCACTGAAGAGGTTCGCTTGCGGGCGATCGCCGGATTTCGAGGACTCGTCGTTGCCCGCATCTCCGGGTTTCGAATGCGCGCCAGGCTCCGCGCCATTGCGCGCCGTGGCGCTGTCCGCCGGTTGGGACGCCGCGGTCTCGCGCGACCCGGTCTGGCGCGACCCGGTCTGGCGCGACAAATGCAATTCGACCGCGCCATCGGCAATGCGCGCAGCCAGTTCGGACTCGCAGTCGCCGCCGAGCAGCACACCGAATACGACGTCACGGTTGTAGCCCTGCTCGGCGAAGCGCATTGCCAGGCTGACATGGCGCGCGTACTCCGCCTGGCGTGCTGCCTCCTCCTCGCGCGCCGCTTCTTCGCGCTCACGGACGAGGCGCCCCATTTCCTCGGCATAGACCGCGTCGTAGACACGGCGCTGCGGCGGGTCCGAGAGAATCGTGTATGCCTCCTTGATCTCCTGGAATTGCGCATGTGCGGCGGCTTCGCGTCCCATATTGCGGTCGGGATGCGCTTTCATCGCGGCCCTGCGGTAGGCCCGCTTGATTTCCTCGTCGCTCGCGTCGTCGCGCACGCCCAGCAGGTCATACAAGGTCGCCATGGTTCGCAAAGATTGAAGTGGAATCGGGTCGATCGTAGCATGGCGCGCGAAGGCATGAATTACCAAAATCGTGGCGCCCAATCCTAAATGCGCAGTTCGCGTTTGCCGTATTGTGCTATTCGAAGCCATCAATCCTGTACTGACGATATGTCGTGTGAACAATCCACGGCATGGACGTCGGGCCGAGACAGGGTTCTTTGCCGCGCTACGCGGGATGAAGCAAGCATGATGCGTCGGTAACGAGCCGTATCTGCCCAGTCATCGTGGCCACGCCTGCACGCCAGAGCCTTCGGCCAGGACAAACTGATTTCTGGCCGGATATCTGTTGCATGAGGCGCTTGCCCGCCACGCACGGATCACCAGGGCGAAATTATTTTCATCATATCCTTAGGATCTCTTATGAATGACATTGCAGGATACGACTTCGAAGACCTGGCACCGGGCATGAGTGCGAGCTTCGCCAAGACGATTACCGATGCGGACATCGTGCTGTTTGCCGGCGCATCGGGAGACAACAACGCGGTGCACATCGACGATGAGTTTTCGCGCAATACGCCTTTCAAGGGGCGCATCGCGCACGGCATGCTGACGGCGAGTTTCATTTCTGCGGCAATCGCCGGCCGACTGCCCGGCCCCGGCACGATTTATCTCGGACAGAGCCTGCGCTTCAAGGCGCCGGTGAGGCCGGGCGATACCGTTACGGCAACCGTGACGGTGCGGGAACTGATTCCCGGCAAGCGCCGCGTCGTGCTGGACACCGTCTGCACGGTGCGCGGCAAGGTCGTCATCGAAGGCGACGCGCTCGTCATGCCCACGTCACGCGCAGATCGCAACATTAGCGCACATTCAGCAAGCGAACTCGCGACGGCGGATCTGGAGGGCTAATGAGCAATCACTTCAACATGCCAGACGAGGTCATGCACGGATTCTCCCGCTCGGCGAAAGACTTCATGAGCGCGTTGGCCGGCGTCCCCAAGGCCACGGCCATCGCGCCGGCGATCCTGCACCAGGCCGGTACGCGCTACTGGGGGCAGCAGTGGAACTTGTGGACGAGCATGCTGAACGGTTCTTCGGACGCGCAGACCGTCGAAGGCCAGGCGAGCCGCGATCAACGGTTCCGGGCCGACGAGTGGAGCAGCAACCGCTGGTACAGCCTGCTCAGGCAGAGCTATGTTGCCAATGCCGATTTGCTCGAAGAGCTGGTCGGCGCGACCGCGTACGGAGAGAGCGACAAGCACCGGCTGCGCTTTTTCATGCGCCAGTTCATCGATGCGGCCAGCCCCACGAATTACGCCGCGACGAATCCGGAAGCGATACGGGCAGCCATCGAGTCGAACGGCGAGAGCCTTCGCACCGGCATGAGCAACCTGCTCGGGGACCTCGCGCGCGGAACGATTACGATCACCGACGAGGCCGCCTTCGAGGTCGGTCATAACGTTGCTGCATCCGAAGGCGCGGTCGTCTTCGAGAACGACCTGTTCCAGCTGATCCAGTACACCCCGCTGACCACGCACGTGGCGAAGCGCCCCTTGCTGATCGTGCCGCCTTGCATCAACAAGTTCTACATTCTCGACCTTCAGCCGGACAACTCCTTTGTCCGCTTCGCCGTCGAGCAGGGACAAACGGTGTTCATGATGTCGTGGCGCAACGCCGACGCCGAGACGGCACAGACCACCTGGGATGACTATCTGGAAACCGGCGTGATGGAGGCGATCGATACCACGCTTGCCATCACCGGTGCGGACAAGGTCAATACGATTGGCTGGTGTGTCGGCGGCACGATCCTCTCCTCGGCGCTTGCCGTGATCCGCGCGCGCGAAGAAGACAAGGTCGCGAGCCTGACGCTGCTGACAACCATGCTCGACTTCACCGATCCGGGCGATCTCGGCGTGTTCATCGACGAGCAGACCGTGGTGCAGCGCGAACTATCGTTAGGCAGCGGCGGAATCTATCCGGGCCGCGAACTGGGCTTCGTGTTCCAGATGCTGCGCGCCAATGATCTCATCTGGCCTTACGTCATCAACAACTATTTGAAGGGTAAAAGTCCCGCTGCGTTCGACCTGCTCTACTGGAATTCGGACAGCACCAATCTGCCCGGCCCGATGTACGCCTGGTATCTGCGCAACATGTACCTCGAGAACAACCTGCGCGTGCCCGGAAAGCTCACGATGTGCGGCGTTCCGGTCGACCTGGGCCGCGTCGATATGCCGGCCTATGTGCTCGCGACCCAGGACGATCACATCGTTCCGTGGCAATCGGCGTGGCGCAGCACACAACTGCTTGGCGGCGACGTTCAGTTCGTGCTCGGGGCAAGCGGACACATCGCCGGCGTCATCAATCCGGCGACGAAGAACAAGCGGTGCTATTGGATCGACAGCGGGATCGACGGCGGGGCCGAGGGCGCTGCTACCGGCGATCATGAACGCGATGCCGATGAATGGTTCGCCTCAGCGCAGCGCGCGCCTGGAACCTGGTGGAATCACTGGATCGCGTGGCTGCAACCGCACGCAGGCGGAAAGGTCAAGGCGCGCGCGAAGCTGGGAAGCAGGCAGTTTCAGCCGATCGAGCCTGCACCCGGGCGTTACGTCAAGGCGCGTGCGGACTGAGCGCGCACGCGTCGCTCACCCGCGGCCTAGCGCGCGCCAGACGCGGTGAGCGTCAGCGTATGAACGGCCGCGCCCGGCACGAACGGCGCGGCGTCCCCATGCACCCACGCTTCATGCCCCGCGATGAAATACGGCGACATGGGGTTTCCCGACTGCCCCCCCGGCATCTCGAAGATGCCGTCCTTCTCCCGCCCCGGCGAGACGGCAAAACGCTCGGACGCGCCGAACGCCGGTGACTGCACGCGCGGCATGTTCGTGTCGCCGGGCAGCGGATCGCGCGGCGTGCCGAGCCATTCGCGCACCCAAGGCAGCCACGCCGGCAGCATCCGCACGAACGGATGCGCGATCGCCGAGCGATTGCGCTCGCCCCAGCGCGCATCTTCGAGTTTCGCGCCCTTCGGCAACTGCGCAATGGCGCGATCGATCCTGTCCAGCACGAACGCGCGCCAGTCCGCCAGGCCTTCCGGTATCCACGCGTGATGGTCGGCGAGCGTCTCCATCGTCGCTTCGCAACGCGTGTTCGCCGCGCGATAGCTGACTAGCGGCGCAACCTCGCTCATCTGCGTGTCTAGCGCGCCGAACCATGCGTCGTAAAGCGAGTAGTAGAACGCGCGCACCAGCCGGTAGCCGACCGCGTCGGCATCCGCGCGTCCATCCCACGCTTGAACGAGCCGCCTGAACTCCGCTCGCTCGGGATGGCCGCTGAGCGCGCGCGCATCGAGCGCGTCGAGCGCGATGCGTCGCCAGTATTCGATCCAAAGGGCGCGGTCGTCGGTCTGCACCGCGAGCATGTCGCGCTCGCTCGCATGCGGCAGCGCCAGCAGATCGTCGCGGATCTGCGTCGCGCGTGCGCCGAGATCGGTGCCCGCGTCGCCAATGCGTGCCGCCTCGTCTAGTGGCAGTGTCCGGTTGTTCGCGGTCCAGATGCGGCCGGCCGGCGGATCGACGCGAACCGGATACGCCTCGGGTGGCAGATACCCTTGCCAACCGGCATACGTGCTCGAGCCGAACGGAAAACCGGTGAGCGCCGCCGCGTTCACGTCGGCATCCAGGAAGCGCGGCAGCGGCCCGGCAAGCGTCCAGCCGATATGGCCTTGCGCGTCGGCCACCGTGAAGTTCTGCGTCGGCACGCCGAAGGTCTGCGCGGCGTGCAACGCGTCGGCAACGTTGGTGGCGCCTTCGAGCCGCATGAGGTTCATGTTGACTGCCTGCGGATCCTGCGCGACCCAATGCAAGGCATACGCATGCGGACCGACGACAAGCTGTGGTCCCCAGCGCGTTTGCACGACCGGCAGATCGACAGTTGCGCCGCCGTTCACGTCGAGGCGTTCGTGGATCACTTCCGCCTTCTCCCATCCGCCGCCGGGAACACGATAACGCAGCGGATCTGCCGGATCGCGTTGCAGTTCGACCAGATCGACGAAGCGGCCATAGCTGTTCGTGAACGCCCAGGCGATATGGCCGTTGCTGCCGGCCACGACAAGCGGCGTACCAGGCAAACTGACTCCCGTAATACGCCGCTCGCGGCCATCTGGCGCGGGATAAACCAGCGACAGCCGGTACCAGATGTTCGGCAACGACAGCCCGAGGTGCATGTCGCTCGCCACCAGCGCGCCGCCCTGCGCACCATGTGCGCCGTCGACCGCGAAGCCGTTGCTGCCGACCGTCGAGTCGACCGTGCCCGCAGCATCGACGAAACCGGACACACTGCTCGAAAGCCCGCTGCCTTCCGGCTCGGCATCGGCGGCGGAGGATCGCATGGTGTGCAGCCACGGCGGTACTATCGCGGGCAGCGCGGCGGACGGCGCCGCCGATGCGCCCGGCGCGTCGAGCGGCGCATCCCAATGGCTCGTCGCGGGCAGCAGGAACGCGAGCAGCCCGGCCGGGGCGCGCTCGCGCAACGCGGCGCGCGACAGCGCGCGCGTCACCTGCTCATACTGAAGGTCGAAGTACATCGCATAGACTGCGAGCAGTGTGTCCTCCGCGCGCCACGGGGCCGGTTGCGCGCGCAGCACCCAGTATTCGAACGGCCGCGCGCGAAGCGAGCGCAAGCCGTCGTTGACACCTGCCGTATAGCGTTCGATGACTTGCCGCTCGTTCGCGGGCAACGCGGCGAGCGCCGCCTGCGCGTGTTCGCGAAAACGCAAGGACCGGCCACGCCGATCGAGCGGGAGCGCCGCCGGTCCGATGAGCGCCGCCATCTCGCCGGCCGCCACCCGGCGCAGCAAATCCATCTGAAAGAAGCGGTCCTGCGCGTGGATAAAGCCGCTCGCGTACGCGACGTCGTCACGCGTGCGGCCCTGCACCGTCGGCACGCCGAGCGCGTCGCGCGCGATCGTCACGGTCGCGAAGAGCGGCGCCGCGCGCGTGCCGTCGAGTTGCGGCAGGCTGGCGCGCAATGTCAACCAGGCCGCCAGCACCGCGGCGGCCAGGACGATGACGACGATGGACAGCACGGTCAGCGGCCACGCGCGGCGCCGCTTTTGCGGAAAGAGGCTCGAACGGATCATTGCGGGTCGGGCGGGTCGTTGTTCATCGCTTCATGGCGCGGCAACCAGACGGGCCGGAAACCGTACGACCATAGCACGGCCGTGTGGCAGACAATCGATTGCGTATTTGGGTGCCTTGCTGGCCGCTCGCGCTTCGCCAGGCGCGACACTCTGCCCTCTGCCGCTGTGCCGCGCAAGGAAGAGAATCCTCTGTTGAGCGATCGGTCCGGATCGCACAGGGACGACATCATGGCGAAGAAGTTTCCAATTCAACCGCTACACCCCGAGCGCTTGTGCTGGGGCTGCGACCACTACTGTCCGGCCCACGACATGCGATGCGGCAACGGCCAGAGCCGCACGCAGCATCCGGCCGAACTGCTCGGTAATGACTGGTTCGAGCACGGCGACTGGGAGATCGAGCTAGACCCGTCGGGCAAAAGCGTTACGCCATAGTCGGCGACGCCGCACGCGGGGGACTTGCGCGAGACGACGCTTGGGGCGCGACGCTGCGGCCGCCCAACTGCCCTCGCCCCAGATCAGCGTTCGAGGCGGACCAGGCCATGTGGACCACATGGACGAAGAGACCCGCGCCGAATAGGACCAAGGTCCGGTTGTTCGCGCGGAGGGAACGACGTACGCTTCGGTTACCCTCCTGATCGCAGTGGTTCCCCACTGCGCACGCGTGCCGCGCAGGCGGGATCACCCGCAGCCGGGGACAACCATGGCCCGTCCACAGAAAGCCGAATCGTCCATCCACTCACTGCCCGTCGGCAGGTTTGATAACACGATCCTCGTCCTGCAAGGTGGCGGCGCGCTCGGCGCCTATCAGGCGGGGGTTTTCGCGGGGCTTGCCGAAACGGCCATCGTTCCGAACTGGGTCGCGGGCGTGTCGATCGGTGCAATCAACGCAGCCCTGATTACGGGCAATCCGCCCGAGCGCCGCGTCGAGAGGCTGCGTGAATTCTGGGAGCGCGCGTCGGCGTGGTCGCCTTTTACACTGCCTTCGTCGATCGATTCGATTCGCCCT
The DNA here is from genome assembly GCF_038900695.1 of Paraburkholderia sp. JHI2823. Classification (NCBI taxonomy): domain Bacteria; kingdom Pseudomonadati; phylum Pseudomonadota; class Betaproteobacteria; order Burkholderiales; family Burkholderiaceae; genus Paraburkholderia; species Paraburkholderia sp. JHI2823. The sequence continues at coordinate 71,382 of NZ_JAYMRY010000014.1, forward strand.
TTCCTGAATTTTTGTAGCGCCGCTTCGGCGGTATCGTTTGGCATCCCAGGCTTTTTCTCACCCCGTCTAATGTCACCCCTTATCGCTCCAAAGGGTTCGATTGGCGCATTGAGCTTCTACGATACCGAGCCTCTGCGTAATACGCTCAACGAGCTTGTCGACTTCGACCTCATCAACAGCAAGGCAGTGCGCCTGTCGCTCGGCGCAGTCAACATATGCACCGGGGAGTCCGTCTATTTCGATAACACGAAAATACAGATCGGGCCGGAGCACATCATGGCGAGCGGGGCGCTACCGCCGGGTTTCCCACCCGTGCACGTTGACGGCGATTGGTACTGGGACGGTGGCATCTCGTCGAACACGCCGCTGTGGTATGTGGTTGACGAAGCCTACCGCGAAAGCGGCCTCGTGCTGCAAGTCGACGTGTTCAGCGGCGCGGGCGCGTTCCCGGAGAACATCAATCAGGTACAGGAGCGCATGAAAGACCTGCAGTACGCCAGCAAGACCCGCTTTAACGCGGCGCGCATCAATCAGCAGGAGGAGCTGCGCGCGTCGCTGCGGCGGGTGCTGGCAATGCTGCCCGAGCACGCGCAGTCCGACCCCGATGTCCAACGGCTCGCCGCGATCAGTACGCGTGGTGAGGTCCTGCTCGTGCGCTTGACCAACCGCCACGACACGCACTCGTCCGACTTCAAGGACTACGAGTTTTCTCGCGCGACCGTGCAGGACTTATGGGAAGGCGGTCTCGGTGATGTTCGCCACGCAATCGCCACCGAGGCATGGCGCGACGCGATAGAGATGGCCCAAGGCATTTACGTCTGCGACCTCACAACGAAGTCCGAAAAGGAGTCACCACGATGAAAGAATCCGAAGTGATCGAGCGCGCATTCGCGATGCCGCTCACCAGCCCCGCGTTTCCCCCGGGTCCGTACCGTTTCGTGGACCGCGAATTTCTCATCGTCACCTACCGCACCGACCCTGACATACTCGCCCAGGTGATCCCCGCGCCGCTGGAGATGACCGAGCCGATCGTCAAGTTCGAATTCATCCGGATGCCGAACTCTACCGGCTTCGGCGACTACACCGAAAGCGGACAGGTGATACCGGTACGTTTCCAGGGCCAGCCGGGTAGCTACGTGCACGCCATGTACCTCGACGACATGGCGCCTATCACGGGCGGACGCGAACTCTGGGGCTTTCCGAAGAAGCTTGCGTCGCCACAGTTGCGCGTCGAAAAGGACACGATCGGCGGTGTGCTGCGATATGGCCCGGTACCGATCGCGGTCGCCACAATGGGTTACAAGTATCGCCCATTGCCGCACGACAGGATTCTCGCATCGCTCTCTGCGCCAAACTATCTGCTGAAGATCATTCCACACGTCGACGGCACGCCACGGATTTGCGAACTGGTTCGATATTTTTGCGAGGACATTACCGTCAAGGGGGCCTGGGAGGGTCCCGCTGCAATCGAACTGTTCCATCACGCGCTTGCGCCCGTTGCGGCGCTGCCGGTACGCGAGGTGATTTCAGGCTTGCATATCATGACCGATCTGACGCTCGGGCTCGGCACGGTGGTCCACGACTATCTGGCACGGTGACGCTTGTCGCGGCGCGTACGGCAATGGCCGCCCCGGCGGCCAGGGCCCTCGCGTCGAAGCAGGCCCGGCGCTCCCGGTCGCGCAAATTCTACGAGCACTTCACGAAACGGCCCGCTTCATTCGGGTATGCCCGTTACCTGCGAATCCAAACGGTAACCAGATACTTAGTTATACGATACAAGCGGAGAATTCCGCCGATAAAAGAACAGCCGGGTGCCTTGCGCAGCCGCCCTCGAGCGGCAACCGCTTGACCTAAGTCAATTTGACCATCGCCCACCGCCTTAGCCTTGCCAAAGGCTCCACGACTTCAGAACGGGATGCCACGGGGAAATCGACCACTCGGTGCCCGGGAACGGGCTTCCAGCGTTTTGACAGGCGAACAAAGGTGCGAAGATGAGAAATGCGACCTATCGTGGTGTGATTACCGTGGCGGCCACCGTCCTGCTCGTTGCCGGATGTGCAAGCAACAACGTTCCGACCCAAACGCAGTACTCAGGCTTCCTCGGAGATTATTCGAATCTCCAGCAGGCCCAGGACCCGAAAGGAGAAACGTTCTTGCGCTACGTGAGCCCCAGGCTCAATCCGGCTTCCTACCATGCCGTCATTGTCGAGCCGCTCACGATGTATCCCAAAGCCGAGCCCACGGACCAGTTGAGCCAGGCAACAATCGATCAGATACGCAGTTACGGCACGACTTGTCTGAAGCAGGCAATCGCTTCGCGCGTGCGCGTCGTCGATACGCCGGGCCCTGGCGTCGTGAAGCTGAACGTGGCCGTAACCGGCGTCGCCAGCACGGCAGAGGGGCTCAAGCCGTACCAGGTCGTACCCATGGCCTTCGTCGCCACGATGGCTGTCAATACGGTAGCGGGCGCACCGCAGCAAGCGAAGCTGCTGGTCGAGGCAATCGCCACGGACAGTGTCTCCGGCGAGGTCTTGTCCAAGTCGGTCCGCACGCACACGGGCGAGCGGTTGCAGCGCGTTGCCTCGAACATGCCCGTCATCACGTTCGAGGCGGTCAAGCCGATCATGGACGACTGGTGCGACTCGGTTTCGAAATCGGTCACACAGTATGTAAAGCCGCGCTGAACGCGCCATAAGAGAGCGATATGTGGATCTACCGCATCGACGAACCGCGTCTTGGCGCGGTTCGGGTGCACGAATGGCGCCGTCGTGCCCGACATGCCGTTGCCATGCTCGTGCTGGTGCTCGTCGCCGCGACTGGCGGGCTCGTGTTGCTGGACGAGTCGACCGCTCCTTTTCATACCCGATTGTTCACCGCGCTCTGGGATGCGGCCAACCTGACCACGACACTGGGCGATTTTTCGGAGTTCGACGAGCGCCAGAAGGTCTTCATGCTCGCGGCAATGCTCGTGACCATGTTCGTTGCCGCGTTTTCCATATCGAGGCTGACCGGAATTCTGTCCGGAGACGACGTAATTGCTTACAGGGAGAACCGGGCCATGGAACGTCAACTCGAGCGGCTCGCCGGACATGTCGTGGTCGTGGGCTACCGCTCGCTGGGGCAGCGCGTAAGCGCGCAACTCCGCGAAGCGGGCGAAACCGTGCTGGTGCTGGTAGTCGACGCATCGCTCGCAGACAAGGCTGCGGAGAACGGCAACCTCGTCATCCTCGGCGCCGCAGACGTCTTCGACGACGCACTGCGCCGCGCCCGCCTCGACAGCGCAAAGGCGCTCATTGCTACGAGCCCCGACGGCGACGCCAACGTGGCCATCACGCTGCTGGCGAAATCGTTGAACCGGTCGCTGCCGATCAGCGTGCCCGGCGAAAACGGCTTGAGAAAAGCGCTGCTGGAGGACGCCGGAGCGACCGATGTCGTCATTGGCGATGACATCGTCGCCAACGCACTGATCGGAAAACTCGGCGCTCGTACGAAGGCCGTATCGTGAAGACAACCCTGTCCGAGGCCACACCTCGTTCGCGATCGCGCCCGCGTTGCCCGAAGGCATGTTTTTCCACTCGCTTATCACCAAAGGAGTCCGAAATGAAAACCCTCATCATACTGACGTGCGTGATGATTTCGACGAACGCGTTCGCGGAATGCGCGACGAATGCCCGTGGTGAGACCGTCTGTGGCAATGGGCAGACTGCCGGAGGCTATAACCGGAATACGGGCACGGCCTGGACATCGCAGGTCAACCAGAATGGCGTTCGAACGACCCAGACCAATCATGGCGGCGAAGCGAAGACAATGAATGGAAAAGGCGTCGCCAAGGGGCCGGGCGGAACGACCTGTTATAAGACCGCGACCAGTCACGGTTGCAACTGAACACGCTCGTCGGGCCATGCGACGCCGCGCGACGGTCATCGCGGAAGATTTTTAAGAATCGCCGCTGCCACATCCTGGCTGACCATGCCCAGCGCGTGATCGTGCGCGGCGACAAGCGCGTCATAGCCTTGCCCTTGCGCGGGCACGTGTGCGAGCGTGCGCCCGACGATCGGCGTCGCCTTGCCGGGAGGCCAGATCGTCCACAGCGCCTCGATAGTGGCCATATTCCCAGGCACGGAGTCGAACTGCATGACATCGACACGCACGCGCCACGTCGGCAAATCACTCGAGTCCGCCCCGTACGTACTCACGTTTTCGGACCCAAGCAGGATCGAAAGATTCCCGGCCAGCGTACGCTGGATGTTGCCCTTCAGCGGCCCGGCCCAGCGCTCGAACTCGTTGGGCCACACCTGGTTGCCTGCAACGCTGACGACGATCTGCGGCCGGTCGACCAGCTCGGGAATCGTGACAGGATTGACCACCACATACTGCGGCATCTCAGTGCCCATGCTGGTCAGCGCCGCGTCCGGCTTTAGCCGGTAATAGGTCGACGTCGGCGAGTTTCCACAACCGCCGAGCGACGCCACCAGGGCCATGAAGAGGGGTGCGAGGGCGCGTGTCACGGGTGGGCCTCCTGCTTCTTGCCTCGAATCAACGCCTCCGGATGCTGCTCGAGATAATCGGCGAGCGAACGGAATGCGGTAGCCGTGCGTGCAAGCTCTTGTACCGCGTCGGCTGTGTTCTGCTGTAGCGGCGAGTCGGGTTTCAATGCGTTGTTGGCCGTATTGAGCGCCGTCTGCGCTGCAGCCAGCGTGCCCTGCGCCTGCGGGACGACAAGGGTGTCGAGATCGTTGAGCAGCGTCTTCGCACTCGCAAGTGTCTGCTGGGTGTTCTTGCCGATGGCGCCAAACGGAATCGTGTTCAACTTCGCCACGAGTTCCGTGACGTTGTCCTGCAGCCGCTGGAGGTTTCCGGGAATCGTCGGCAGTTCCGGCGGCGACGACTCCCAGTTGACCGTGGCTTTTGGCGCGTCGGGGAAGAAGTCAGCGGCCAGATAAAGTTGCCCGGTCAGCAGATTGCCCGTTCGAAGCTGGAGCCGCAGCCCCTTCGCGACCAGACGATCCGCAAGCGCGTGAGGATCGTTGCTTAGGCGGCCGCCGCCGCCAGTGCCTGCGTTGGCGGCATAGCGCGACGTGAACAGTTCGGGATACAGATCAATTTCCACCGGAATGGTGAACCTGTCCGTCTTGGGATCATAGCGCGTGTAGATCGCCGTGACCTCTCCAATCACAATGCCGCGGAAATCGACGGGCGCGCCCACAGTGAGTCCCCGGACCGATTCAGTGAAGTTGGCGACGTACTTGACGACGATGTGATAGTGCGCCTTCATGGCGTCCCCCCGATTCGGGAACAGCGTGAAGGTCGAGCCGCTCGCAGCGACGGCATCATCACGCGCGTCGGGCGGAGACTCGAATGCAATGCCGCCGATCAAGATCGACACCAGCGACTGTGTGTTCACCTGGATGCCATTCGACCCGACTGTCACGTCGACACCGCTCGCATGCCAGAAACGGGTGTCCGCAAGGACGAACCTGTCATACGGCGCGTTGATGAAAACCCGCAGCGTCACACCGTGGCCATCTGGATCGAGCTTTAAGGCGGAGACCTGTCCGACCTGCAGCCTTCGGAAGTACACCGGCTCGCCGACGTCAAGCGAGCCCATATTCGTGCTCTTCAGGATGAATTCGCGTCCGGGCACATCGCTCGCAATGACCGGCGGGACTTCGAGTCCGACGAAATCGCGGCGTTCGGTCCTGGATTTTCCGACATCCATTCCGATATAGGATCCGGACAGGAGCGTACTGATCCCGGAGACGGTCCCGCCGGAGACGCGCGGACGCACGACCCAAAAGCGGGTGTTATCGACGAGCATGTTCGCCGCATCCTTTTTGATGTCGGCCGTTGCAATGACCCGCTCGTGGTCGGGTGTAAGCGTGACGGACTTGATGATGCCGATGTCGACGTCCTTGAATTTGATTTTTGTTTTTCCCGCCTCGAGGCCTTCGGCTGTCAAGAAGCTGATGGTGATCGTCGGCCCCTTCTCGATGGCCGCCTTGACGGCGAGCCACCCGCCGATCAGGACCGCGAGGATGGGGACGAGCCAAACGATTTGCAGGCGCCAGCGTGATCGCGGCACCGCATCCGCATTGGGGAAATCAGGCTCTTTGTCGGGTGCCGGCATGATCGCGCTCCGCTTCGTCCCATATCAGGCGAGGATCGAACGCCATCGCCGCAAACATCGTCAGCACCACCACAGCCCCGAATGCGATCGCTGCGTTGCCGGCCTCGATGGTCGCGAGTGCCTGGAACTGCACCAGCGCAACGAGCATCGTGATGACGTAGATATCGAGCATCGACCAGCGTCCCACGAACTCGACCACCCGATAGATCCGCGTGCGTTCCACGGCGTACCAGCGCGAGTGCAGCTGCGTGGAGATCGCGAGGTAAACGAGCGCGAGGATCTTCAGCATGGGCACGGCAATACTCGCGACGAACACGACGATTGCTAGCGGCCATGACCCAGACGTCCACAAATAGACGACACCGGACAGGATCGTGTCGTTCTCGGTGCCGAACAGCGAGTTCGTGTACATCACGGGCAACAGATTCGCAGGGATGTACATCACCATCGCCGCGGTCAGGAAGGCCCACGTGCGCGAGAGGCTTGCGGGCTTGCGCAGGTGCATCGGCGCGCCACAGCGCGGACAATCGAACGCGTGCGTGTGATGCTGCGCGCTGGCGAGCAGTCCGCAATCGTGACAGAGGGCGAGACCGCATCGCGCTGCAGTAGCTGCGCCTCGCAGCGACGCCTCGTCCAGGTCCGGGTCCGCACCCCTGTGCTCAATTGCGGCGACGCGCGACCACAGGGCGCGCGTATCGAATGCGGAGCCAGCCGCCGCCAGTACGAACATCAGGGCACCGAACGACCAGAGCGCGGGACCCACCACCACACCAGCGATCGCGGACAACTTCACGAGCGCGACCAGCAAGCCGAGAATCAGCACTTCGGTCATGCCCCACGGCTGGCAGAGATGGCACAGCCGGAAAATGGCCGGACCGCCCCACGGAGCACGGTCGAACTTGAGCGGTATCAGCAGCCACAACATGCTCGTGGTCTGCAAGACCGGCATCAGAAACGTGGTCGCGAATACCAGGCCCGCGATGGGCCATTTTCCGTCGTGATACAGCACGCTCACGGCGCCCAGCAGCGTCGTCTCGACGACGGTGCCGTTGACCGACAGACCAACGATCGGGTAGAGGTTCGACACCGCAAAGAGCACAACGGCGGCGAGAGAAAACGCGAGCGCGCGATCGAGACTGCCGGGCAGTTCCCGGTACAGCTCGGCGCGGCAGCGCCGGCATCGCAACGCCCCTCCCTCCGGCACGGCCACCTCGCGCTGCAGGAGATCGCATTCGTGACAGGCGATAAGTTTCCCACGAGTCATTGGGACACCTGTGCGACAGGCTGCGCAGATGTGGCTGGCGGTTGCGACTGTGCGGGTGCCGAGGCCGGCACGGTCATCTGCTCTGCCTGAACTACCCAGCCGCCGCCCATCGCCATATAGAGGTTGACGACGTTCGTCAGGGTTGCCGCCTGGGTCTGCGTGAACTGAATTTCGGCGTTGAACAGATTGCGCTCGGCGTCGAGCACCTCCAGGTAGCTCGTATAACCGCCTTCGTAGCGCGCGCTCGCGAGCCGCAGATACTTGCGCAGCGCCTCGACCTGCCTGCCCTGGACTACCAGTTGCTCGCGCGACTTCTGGACCGCGATCAAGGAGTCGTCGACTTGCTGGAACGCCACCTGGATGGCGCTCTGGTAGGCGAAGAGCGCTTCTTGCTGCCGCGCATCGGCCTGTTTGTTCTGCCCATAAATGTTGCCAGCAGTGAAAATCGGCGCCGTCACGGCCCCGGCGAACGACCACACTCGCGCCGGGCCAGTGAACAGACTCGAGAACTGCGTGCTGGCGGAGCCAAAGAATCCCGTCAGCGAGATCTGCGGGAAGTACAAGGCGCGCGCCGCGCCGATCAATGCGTTTTGTGCGATCAGGTTCTGCTCTGCCTGTAGCAGGTCGGGCCGCCGATTGAGCAGGTCAGACGGCACCCCCGCAGGCACCGCGGGCGTGGCTAGCGCGCCCAGCGCGCGGCCACGCAGAATCGGCATGGGATTGCTGCCCAGCAGCACCGAGAGGGCGTCTTCCTGCTGCGCGATCTGTTGCTCGAGCAGCGGGATGTTTGCCGCCGTCGCCTCATAGTCGGACTGACTCTGCGCAAGCTCCATCTCCGAGGTCTGGCCGTACTGCAAACGCAGTGTGAACACGTGCACGGAATCGGCCCGGCTCCCCAGTGTGCGTTGTGCGATTTCGAGCTGGCTGTCGAGGCTGCGCAACACGATGTACGAGGAGGCGACCTGCGCAACGAGCGTCAGGATGGTCGCGCGGCGCGCCTCCTCGGCAGCGCTCACATTGGCGCGCGCGGCTTCTGTTTCACGCCTCACCTGACCAAACAGGTCGATCGTCCAGAAGCCCGATATGCCGGCCTGGAATTCGTTGAATACAGGGGACGCGCCAGTGGGTAGCGGTACGGGACCATTCTGCGTTGCGCGCTCGCGCGTCGCATTCAACCCGACGCTCGCTTGCGGGAAGAGTGCAGAACGAGTGCTCACGAACTGGCCCAGGAACTCGTTGACGCGCGCGGCCGCCTGCTTGACGTTGAGGTTGTTCTCCAGCGCAGTCTTGATCAAGTCATCGAGGACGGGATCCTGGAACTGCTCCCACCATGCCGTGTTGACGACGTCGGCCGCGTCTCCATAATCGAACCGGAATGTCGCGGGCACGGCCACCTTCGGTCGCTCGTAGTCGGGGCCGAGCAGGCAGCCATACAGCGAGCCTGCGAGCACTAGCATCATGGAGAGACGCGCGTATGCGGCGGCACGCATTTCACTCTCCCTCGCGCCGCGCCGAAGGCGAGGCATGCTGGGAGCCGGGTCCGCCCGTATTCGGGGGCGGCGCGCTGGGCCCTGTGTGAGGCGTCTCCTTGCCCCCGGTCTTGCGCGAGCCAATCGATTCGATGCCCCAGTAGAACATCGGGATGAAGAAGACGGCGATGGCGGTTGCCCCCAGCATCCCGCCGATCACACCCGTACCGATCGAATGACGGCTGTTCTGCGAGGCGCCGAGCGCGATGGCGAGCGGCACGCAGCCGAGGATAAACGCAAGCGAGGTCATCACGATCGGACGCAGGCGCTCCTCGGCCGCGATCAGCGCTGCGTCGTACGGCGACTTGCCCTGCTCCCGGTTCAGCACCGCAAATTCGAAGATCAGGATGGCGTTCTTCGCGGCGAGCGCGACCAGCATCGTCAAGCCGATCTGGAAGTACACGTCGTTGTTGAGCCCACGCAGCAGAATCGCGAGCAGCGCGCCAAACAGGGCGAACGGCACCGCCATCAGCACGCCGAACGGCAACGACCACTTTTCGTATTGCGCCGCAAGGATCAGGAACACCATGATGATGCCGAACACGAATACGAGGTTCCCCGTCGAGCCCGACTTGATCTCCTCGAACGCCTCCCCGCTCCAGCCGACCGAGTAACCCGGCGGCATCTGTGCGGCAAGCTCCCGCAACGTCGATATCACCTGTCCGGAGCTGTAGCCCGGTGCCGCGTTCACCGTGATTTTCACGGCAGGGAAGTTGTTGAACCGGGTGACCAGGTCGGGGCCTGTCACGTAGCGGTACGTCATGACCGCCTTGATCGGCACCATGTTGTTGGTGCGGCTGCGCACGTAGATCTGGTCAAGGTCGCGCGGCGTGAGACGGTAGCGCGGATCGGCCTGCACGATCACCTGCCACAGCCGCGCGTCTTTGTTGAACTGCGACACGTAGAGCGAGCCGAACATGGTTTGCATGGCGCTGTACACCTCCTCGACCGGCACACCGAGCGTCTCTGCCTGATCGCGATCGACATTCACACGCAGCTGCTGCGACGCCGCGTTGAACGTCGAGGTCACGCCAGTCAACTCCGGCCGCGCCTTCGCCTTGGTCACGAAATCCTGGACGACGCCTGCGAGCTGCTGAATCGACCCGTCGCCCTGGCTTTCGATCCACATCTCGGTGCCGCCCGTCGTGCCGAGGCCAGGAATGGACGGCGGGTTGACCGGCACCACGATGCCCTCCTGCACTTTAGATAAAGTCTCGTAGGCCTTGATCAAGACCGCGCGCGCGTTCTGCTCCCTGATATTCGAGAACTTGTACCGCTCATCGAAGCTCCTCAGACCGACGAAGAATGTGCCCGCGTTGTACTTGTTCTGACTATCCAGCAAGCTGAAGCCGTTCACCACGGTGATGCTGCTGACCGCCGGTTGCTTCATGAAATGGTCGGTGACTTTGTCGCCGACCGCCGCGGTCCGGTCGAGGCTGGCTGCATCCGGCATGATGATGGCGCCAAGCAGATAGCCCTGATCTTCGGGCGGCAGGAAGGCACCCGGGATCGACCTGGCCATCAGGACCGCGAGCACGATAACGCCCACGAAGACGAGGATACCGATCACGTAACGCTTGATGATGAACTGCACGGCACGCCCATAGCCCGCCGTCATCTGCGTGAACTTGTTTTCGAACCAGCGGAAAAAACCCTTTTTCTCCTGGTGCGCGGGCTTGAGCAGGATGGCAGCCAACGCGGGCGAAAGCGTGAGCGCCACGACTCCCGAAAGCACCACGGAAATCGCAATCGTGATCGCAAACTGCTTGTACAACTGTCCCGTGATCCCACCGAGGAATGCGACCGGGACGAACACGGCACACATCACGAGCACGATCGCCACGACCGGCCCCGACACCTCGTCCATCGCCCGTTTTGCTGCATCTTTAGGACTGAGCCCGTGGACGGTCATATTGCGCTCGACGTTCTCGATCACGACAATCGCGTCGTCCACGACAATGCCGATCGCGAGCACCATGCCGAACAACGTCAGCATGTTGATGGAGAATCCCAGCGCAGCCATCCCCATCGCGGTACCAACGATCGACACAGGAACCGCGATCACCGGGATGATCGTCGCACGCAGGCTCTGCAGAAACACGAACACGACGATCACCACCAGCACGAGCGCCTCGAAGAACGTATGAATCACGTCGCTGATCGATGCGCGCGTAAAGTCCGTCGTATCCATTGCGATCTGATAGTCGAGCCCCTCCGGGAACGACTTCTTCAGCGTTGCGAGCGTCGCACGCACCTGCTTCGAAACGTCAAGCGCGTTCGCACCTGGCTGCTGATACACCGCGATAACGGTCGCCGGCTTGCCCTGGAAGGTGGTGCGATTGGAATAGCTCTTCTGTCCGAGTTCCGCACGGCCGACGTCCCTGAGCCTGACGATAGCCGCTCCGCTGCTCGCTGCGCGGATGATGATATTGTCGAACTCGACGGGGGTGGCGAGGCGCCCCGTCGTCGTCACCGCGAACGATTGCTCGACCGCGCTGCCCGTCGGTGACTGGCCGACCGTGCCCACCGCGAATTCCTGGTTCTGGGCGCGCACGGCGTTCTGAACGTCGCCTGCGGTAATGCCGAGCTGCGCCATGCGATCCGGCTTCAGCCAGATTCGCATCGCGTAGTCAGGTGTCCCGAAGATGGACGACTGGTTGGCGCCAGGTATGCGCTTGAGCGTGTCGAGCACATAGACGTTCGCGTAGTTCGCGATATAGGTCGGATCGAATCGCTCGTCCGGCGAGTAGATCGCGATCACCATCATGAACGCATTCGACTTCTTCTGGACCTGGATGCCCTGGGCCTGAACGCTCTCCGGCAGTTGCGGCAATGCGAGGTTCACACGGTTCTGCACGTCGACCTGCGCGAGTTCCGGATTCGTGCCGATCTCGAAGAAGACATTGAGCGTCAGGTTGCCCGTCGACGAACTCGACGAATACATGTAGATCATGTTGTCCGCGCCGTTGACCTGCTGCTCGATCGGCGCGGCGACGTTGTTCGCAACGACTTCGGCACTCGCTCCAGGGTAAGTGGCCGATACCGTGATCTGCGGCGGCGTGATGTCCGGGTACTGCGCAATGGGCAGAGAGAACAAGGTCAACGCGCCGCCAAGCGTGATGACGATTGAAATGACGGACGCAAAAATCGGCCGGTCGATACAGAAGTGGGAGATATTCATGGAGCCCTGCCCTCACTGCGACGCGCCGCTGGGCGCGTGTGGCGCCGCCGTTCCAGGCGTTGCCCCGCCACCCGCTGGTACCTGCGGCTCGGAGGCCCCGCCCTTCTCGACGACCTTCTTGCCGCCGGTCTGCGTCGAAGCGAGCGTACCCACGATCTTCAGCGGAACATCCGGCACGACACGGATCGCACCGTCCACGACGATGCGCTCGCCGGCCTTCAGGCCGTCGGTGATGAACCAGTTGTCGCCGTTCCAGTCACCCACTTCGACGACGCGTTGCTTCGCCTTCGACTCCTGGTCGACGACCCAGACGAAGTGGCTCTTGGCGCCCTGCAACACCGCGCGCTGCGGCACCAGGATGGCATGCGGCCGTAGAGCGCCCGACACGCGCGCGCGCACAAACTGGCCCGGACGCAGCGTGCCCTTCGGATTCGCGAGGACGGCGCGCACGAGGAACGTGCCGGTTTCGGTACTGAATGCGGGATTCGCAAAACTGATCGTGCCGTGCTGCGGAAACTCCGTACCATCGGCCAGATCCACCGTGACGACAAATTCGCTCTTTGGCGGAAAGATCAGCTTGCCAGCCGACACCTCGTCCTGAAAGCGGAGCATTTCGTTTTCGGAAATGCTGAAGTTCACCCACATCGGATCAAGTTGATAGACATAGGTCAGGAGGCCGGACGCGTTCGCAATCAGATAGCTTCCGTCCTGCTGTCGCGCGTAGCTCGCCAGACCCCTCAGCGGCGACTTGATCGTTGTATAGCCAAGGTTGAGCTTCGCGGTCTCGACCTGACCTTCCGCCGAGATCACCGCGGCTTGCGCCTGCTTCTCGTTGCCGATCGCATCGTCCAGATCCTTCTGGCTCAATGCGTGCTGCGCTGCCAGCGGCTTGACCCGTGCGAGATTCTGCTGCGCGACCGTGAGCCTGGCCTGCTGCTGTGCGAGCAGACCCTGTGCAGTCAGCAAGGCAGCCTCGAATGGCTTCGGGTCCATCTTGAACAAGGTCTGGCCGGCCTTCACCTCCTGGCCTTCGGTATAGGTTCTTTCATCGAGGAAACCGTCTACGCGCGCGCGAATTTCGACTTCGCGCGAGCTTTGCGTTTGTGCGGTGAACTCGATGTCAACCGGGGTGTCGCGGGCGACGACCGTCATGACGGTGACCTCCGGCGCGCCGAGCGCCGGTGGATCCGAAGCCTTCTTGCAACCGGCAAAAAGCGCCATCGCCAAGGCGATGAGCGTCAGTGGCACGGCATTCCGGCAGAACGCGTATGCCGCCGATGATCGATGGGGGGAAGGAAACGGGCCGCTCATATGGACCTCCCGCAGTGAGCCGCTCCCAGGCGCAACATGCGCCCGCTGGCTTCGAGGCGCGCGAGGCATATGGAACGAAGTTTGGATCGGGCTACCGCCGTTCTATTCATGTCTTATTCCTCAGCATGACCTCGACACTCGTGCCGCTCGTGCCGCTCGTGCGATCCGTCATGGCTCGCTCAACCGTCGCGACCCGCGCTGCGACGCTCCGGTTTTCTGCGAGATCTGCGTCCGCTCCCGACGCCAATGCGCTGCACCGGCTGCTGGCCACAGACCCGATCACCGTGCCCGGGCTGGAATTCAACCCTTCATTTCATCTTACGAATCCAGTGCTCGTCGACCGCGCCCCTCACACGGCAGCTCTGAATGGGATACGGGGCCGGATGCTCACTTGGCCGCTTTCGGTCAAGTGTCGCGACCGAACAAGGAATGCACAATGGGACTTTGGTCCGATATTCATGCACTCATTCCGACCGTCGATTCGCGGGTCGGGCGCTTGCCGAGCGCCGTCCGTACAGGGGCGCCGTCGGGTGCGCCGTGGTCCGATGGGGTTGCACGATAGTGCAGCGATTCGCTGGACCCGCATTTCTGGTGTGCCAATCTACTGACGATGCAAACTTATTCGTCACACGTAAATTACGAATTTCAAATATACGTATGCAAAATAATTTTAGCTAACGTGTTACGCAGACAATAATTTCTCGAAAATCATGGAATAAACTTTTCCCGCTTAGCGCGCGCTCGACGCCGCGCCAAATGGGCCGTCGAGATCTATTTCCTCACGCACTGCAGAAATCATATCGCGCCAACGCTCATTTCAGCAGATCGCTTTCGAGCACACCGCGCGATTTCAGCCTATATATAGGACCAAGGTCCACTATCGGTTTTGCCTTTAATTCCGTACGCTTTCCCGGTGGTTGCGATCGCCCGGCGGATACTCAAGGGATAAACCGGGTTAATTGGGCACCGGTTAGCGTTCGCGATGCTCGCATACCTTCATCTTTCTTATCGCTGTCGATGACGAACCGGGAGTCAATCATGACCAATCGCGTGCTATTACCTTTAATGGCATCGGCGATATTGCTCGCGAGCAGCGCATTCGCCCAGCAATATCCGATGCTGGACGCCGTCGCCAACCGGGTCGTGCAGAAGTATCAGACATCGAGCTGCGAGCAGCTGTGGCAGGAACGCGCGGCGAAGCAGGGTCACCCGAGGCCGCAGGCCGAGGAGAATGCGATACAGGTGATGCGTAACGAGCCTCAGATGCGCGCGGCGTTTATCGACCGGGTGGCCGCGCCTGTCGCGAACAAGATGTTTGAGTGCGGGATGATTCCCTGAGCGCCGTCTGCCCGCTGCAAGCGCCCCGCGCGCATCAAGGAGGCCGCGATGACATGCCGGAAACTTGCGTCGTACCTGATCTTTGCCATGCTGTGCCTCTGCGTTGCAACAAGCGGTGGCGCGCAGCAGAAAAATCCGGCTAGGAGTGCTTCGCGGCCTCAGCAAGCCAGCGCGCCCGACTTCGAGCCGGGGCTGGACCCGCGTGCGATCGATATTCTGAAGGCCGCAAGCGCACGGCTTGCCGCCGCGAAGACGATGACTTTCACGGCCATCGTCTCCTACGAAAATCCGAGCCGCCTCGGGCCGCCGCTCATTTACTCCACGAAGTCGGAGGTGACGATGCAGCGGCCGGACAAACTGCGCGTGATTACGCTCGGTGACGGACCGCGCTCGGAGTTCTACTACGACGGCAAGACGATTACCGCATTGGCGCCGGCGGAAAAGCTGTTCTCCGTGGCCGACGCGCCGCCTACGATCGACGCTGCGCTCGAGAAAGCGTACGACCTAGGCGAGATTTATTTTCCATTCACGGACGTGGTCGTCGCGGATCCCTACAAGGACATCGCGAGCCGGTTGAAGATCGCGTTTTATATCGGTCAGTCGAGTGTGGTCGGCGATACGACGACGGACATGATCGCCTACGTCGTGGGCGACGTATTCGTGCAGGCCTGGATCGGCGCCGAGGACAAGCTGCCGCGCCGGATCTATGCCGTCTACCTCAATGACCCCGCCCGTCTGCGCCATGTGTTGGCGCTTTCGAACTGGACACTGGACTCACCGGTGCCCGCGCAGGCATTCCAGCCGCCCAATCTGGCCGGCGCGGCGCGCATAGCGTTCGAGCGTCCCGATGCGTCCAATGCGCGCGGCTTCATCCCTCCACCCAATGTGACCCATTCGGATCCCCACTGAGGAGGCACATCGTGAAGACAACAGTCCTCCAGTTTGCGGGCCTCCTGATCACGGCGCTTGCCTCGGGAGTCGCCGGCGCATGGCAGCATGCGGGCGGCTGGTCGCGTCCGGAGGGAGGCGGTGAGATGGGAGCGCGCCCAGCGGAAACGGCGCCGACGACCCGCAGCGGCGCGTATGGCGGCAGCGCGACCCACACGCCCGGCCAGGGCACCACCGCGACTAATCGCTACGGCGACACCGCAACTCACACACAAGGGTCGGGGCAGACGAGTTACAGCAACCCGTATGGTGGCAGCGCCACGCATACGTACGGCCAGGGCACCACGGCGTCGAACCGCTACGGCGACACCGCTACCCACACGGCGGGTTCTGGCCAGACCACCTATACGAATCCATCGGGCGGCAGCGCAACGCATACCTACGGTCAGGGCACGACCGCCACATCGGCCAATGGCGCCACCGCCACCCACGCGGCAGGCTCGGGCTATACGACCTACACGAATGCGTCGGGTGCCACCGCGTATCACAGCAACTACTACGGCGCGACGTACACGTCCTACCATCCGCCAACGACGGTCAACGTCTACGGCTCGAGCTGCTACAACTGCGGCGGCTGGTCCACCGCGGGTGCCGCCGCTGCAGGCGTGGCGGTCGGTGCTGCCGCGGGGGCCGCGATTGCGTCGGCAAACACGCAGGCAGCCGCTGCGACCGCTTACAACTCCGGCTACCAGGCGGGTGCCGCCGCGGCCGCACCGGCCACCGTCCCCGCAAGCGCAAACTATGCGATGGGCGCGATCTACGCGACGTTGCCTGCCGGCTGCACCATGCCCTCTGTACAGGGAGGAACCTATTACCTGTGCGGAAATACCTGGTTCAAACCTTCATACGGTGCGAACGGCGTCTATTACCGCGTGGTGCCGACGCCTTGAAGCGATTCCTGAACGCACACACGAGGAACGGCTAACACACGACAACACGAGCCTGAACCGTAAGGGTTGCGCGGTTGCCCACTCGCTCGCGCGGCAATAGCGAAATCAGTTCATTCAATCGTGCTGCCGCTCACGAACGGAGAACCGGACAATGCAACATCTGGGCGTTTCGTTGATCGTATTTGCCTGTATCTTTTGCAGCGCCATCCTGGGCATGTATTTGCATGGCCGGCTTCCGGACCACCATCTCAGCGATGAGTCGATCGGCGTCGTCAAGCTGGCAGTCGGCCTCGTCGCGACGTTGGCCGCGCTCGTGCTGGGCTTGCTGATTTCCTCGGCGAAGAGTTCGTTCGACACGGTCAGCAGCGAGGTCACACGCGACGCCGCCGACATCGTCCTGCTCGATCGCGTGCTGGCGCAATACGGAGCGCAGGCGGACGACTTGCGCGCGCTGTTGAAGCAAAGCGTCGCGCGGGGCGTACAGATCATGTCGTCGAACGATCCTGCCCAGCTCGCCAGCCTGCACACCCCCGACGCCTACAAGCGCGGCGAGTTTTTCCAGCGAAAGCTGCAGGAACTCACCCCGCAGAACGAGACGCAACGCCGGTTGCAAGCGCACGCAATCGAGATGGCCGACAGCATCTTTGCGGTACGCGAACTGGGCTTGCTTCAGGCGAGCGGCAGCACACCGATTCCGCTTCTCGTAAGCCTCGTGCTGTGGCTGTGCATCATTTTCGGCGCCTTTGGTGTGTTCACGTCGCCCAATATGACGGTGACTATCGCGTTGTTCCTGGGTGCGCTCTCGACGTCGATTGCGATTTACCTGATCCTCGAAATGAACACGCCGCTCGACGGGCTGATGCGGGTCTCACTCGACCCGATGCGAGAGGCGCTCGCGGTGCTCGGGCAGTGATCTCGAGGAACCAGCGAAAGTCGTCGAAACGGCATGCTTAAAATGTGCATATTCTCTTCGTCGCTGCCGTTGTAACTTGACTCGTAGTCCTTATCGCGATTCAGCGTGGCACTCGACGACGTTTGATCGGCGAGCGCCACTCGGTAAAAGCTCGGTAAAACAATGGCGCGCTACGAGGCTGGGCCGCCTGACTTAACTTGCCTCAGGCGATTGGCCGTCAGTTCCGCCCAATAGTCCATCGCATGCTCTGCGTCCCCCCATTTCCCTTCACCGGCATTCTGCATGCTCATTCCACCCGAGCGGCCGTCCACCCCTTCGGCGAGTATCTGCCCGGTACCGCCATCCGTAATCTCGCCTTCGCTCTTCGCCGAACCGACGAACGCATAGGTGTCCGTCGCGAGGCTCTGCGCCGAATTCAGTAAACGCGCCTGCGGGACGACCACCGAGATGGTGCGCAATCCCGGCGTATCGCCCTTGACGTCAGTCAGGGCGGCACGGACTACCAAAACGTGCGGGCCCTGGTGGTCGACGATCGGGAGCACTGTCGCCAGGTGCGTCTTCAAGACATTGTAGTAATAGCTCGTCAACACCTGCTGCTCCGTCGCGTCGATCTTTGAACTGGGATCGCTGATGAACACCACCGGCTCGAGGAAGATTCCCGTGTAGGAATTCCAGTCTACATTTGGCCTGATGTAGCGAAGCGCCGCTTCCCCTTCCTTGCCCGGTTGCAGCAGGGAAGGATCGGTGAGAAATCCCGATCGCGCTGTCTTCTGGACATCGGCAACCGGTTGCTGGGTTGTGACACTGCCGCAGGCGACCAATGACATCACCGCCAGCAGAGAAGATATGCTTTTTCTTGACATCGCCTCGCCCTCCAGTTTGCACGCCCGCGCGGGGTTCGTAATGCGGTCACTGACCGCAGAAGAAATGGAAAAGACACAGTCAGCGCTCGATACTTCGCACACGGACTCTGGCCGTTCATTCCTTCGTCCGCATGCCTCAGATTGCGCAGAGTTAATCACCAACGCGAACCGCCGCGTAAATGATTGCGTATCGATATCTGGATTGCCCTTCTGCATGCGCCCTGGCACGGGCCCGTGGCCTCACTTTCGTGATGAGACAATTGAAGTCGTATTTCAGTCGCAAGCCTATCGGCCTTTGGTCCTATTCGCTCATTATTATTTGAAAGGGCCACGTCGCTTGAACGCAATCATTGCGCTAGCGTTGAAAACTTCAGAAATTTGGCGAAGAGAATACTGCGAATCCAGTGTGCGGATGCGCGTTCAGCCCACGGAAGCGACAACCGTATGATGTTCCCGCTTGCCGGCTTGATGCTTGAAGGTCTGCCGGTGCGCGCCGGACGCCGAAGCGGTCCGGTACGATGCAAACCTCACGTTGACCCGCCGCGAATGCGCGAGCATCGCATGGTGATGATGCTGACCCGCGCTTGCGTAATAGCGCGGCTCGACGACCGGCGTTTCGTCGCCGTTCAGCCAGCGGCGTATCGTGACGAGATCGGCGGCCCGCCCCCACCCCGTTTGCGAGCCGAGCAGCGCGATCATCACCGGGCCATTCGGCATGTTGGCCTCCACCACGATGCAGCGTCCAGCCTCGCGGATATAGCCCGTCTTCGCGACCCGCACGTCCCAATCGTCTGAGCTGATTATCGGGTCGGTGTTGTGATAGAACCTCGTCCTCGTGCCGATCGCCTCTTCGTAACGGGGCAGCGTCGTGTACTCGCTGATCAACGGATAGCGCGCCGCGGCGCCCGCCAGCTTGACAAGGTCGCGCGCCGTCGAGAGATTGTCTGGCGAAAGCCCGGTCGGATCGTCGAAGTGCGTGCTGGCCATATGCAGCGCGCGCGCCTTTTCGTTCATCTTCTCGACGAACGCCGGCTGGCCGCCGGGAAACGCCCGCGATAGCGCAGACGCCGCGCGGTTCTCCGACGACATGAGCGCGAGCCGCAGCATCTCGCCTCGTTCGAGCGACGCGCCGATCGGAATGCGGGATCCCGAGTGCTTGAGGCGGTCGATGTCTTCGTTGTCGACGGTCACCGTTTCACCCAGCGCCTGCGCGCTGTCGAGCACGACCATCGCCGTCATCAGCTTGGTGATCGATGCGATCGGTTGAGCCGCGTCGGCGTTCTTTTCCAGCAGGACCTCGCCGCGCCCGACGTCGTACACGATTGCGCTACGTGAGTAGAGGAATGGCGTATCGGCCCACGCGACGAACGGCGCGAAGGCAAACAGTAGCGCGCAGAGGAAGTCTTTCATCTCGTTCACACCTTGGGACGTCGGTCAGACGATGGCGGGTCTAACGTGCGGATTCAGCCCAACAACTTAACTGTAGTTGTTCCGCGCAGGAATGAGTGTGTGAAAGAGGACGCAATGTCTGGAAAATCCGCCACCGACCGATCCGCACATACCCTCATACGCTCAACCGCTCAACGCGCTCAGCCGTTCGACGATCTCATCGAATGAAGGCCGCAACTCGACCGGCTCGCAAAGACACGCTGCGATGAGTGCGTCGAACCCCGCGGCGCGATCATCGGCCTCGCCGGTCAGACGTTGCGCGAGTTCTTCGAGCAGGCAGCCGAACGCCCGCACCTCGATCCGTTCGAGCGCGAGCGCCAGCGCGCGATCGTCGATGTCGTGAAAGGACGCCGCGCCGAAGTCGCCGAGCAATGCGCGCCCGCCACCGTCATGCAGGATGTTGTGCGCATAGAGATCGCCATGCATGATCCCGCGCCGGTGCAGATGCCGCGCCGCCGACGCGATGCCTAGCGCGATCTGCAACGCGACCGGCCTGTCGAACCGCACATCGGGCGCATAGACATCGCGTGTGCACGACTCGAGGCTGGGAGGCCCGGCGAGATTGCCGAACGCCGGATGAATCAGTTCCATCACGAGGCCGTGCTCGCCGAGCGGATGCCCCCCGATCTTGCCGAGCACCGGGATGAGATTCGGGTGCGGGCCGGCTTGCAGACACGCGGCCATTTCGAGTTCGGGCAAACCGTCGCTCGTCACCGCGCCCTTGAACAGCTTCACGGCGACCGCCTCGACCGGATGCCCGTCGCGCAGCAAACGGGTCGCGCGATGCGTCACGCCGGAGGCGCCTTCGCCGAGCGTTTGTCCCAGCGCGAGCGTATGCCAGTCGATATCGGGCACCGGCGCGTCGGCCAGCGCCCCATGCTCGCGCGCGACGTTCAGAGGATTGCCGGCGTAGGCGAGCCACGCAAGCCGCGGCAGGCGCAACAGCCAGTCGGGCAAGGCGTC
The DNA here is from genome assembly GCF_038900695.1 of Paraburkholderia sp. JHI2823. Classification (NCBI taxonomy): domain Bacteria; kingdom Pseudomonadati; phylum Pseudomonadota; class Betaproteobacteria; order Burkholderiales; family Burkholderiaceae; genus Paraburkholderia; species Paraburkholderia sp. JHI2823. The sequence goes on from NZ_JAYMRY010000014.1 coordinate 92,158, forward strand.
GAGCCGGTTCGCCGAAACGCGCAGCAGTTCGAGGCGGCTGCAAGCGGCCATCGTCTCGGGCAACGTCCGCAGCCGGTTGCCGGCCAGCATCAGCTTCTGCAGATTCGGACGCTCGCTGATTTCCGGCGGCAGCGCGTCGATGGCGTTGTCGGTCAGGATCAGCCAGCGCAATCGCGGCGGCAGCGCGCGTCCCGAAACGTGCCGGATGCGGTTCGCCTTGAAGCCGACCATGCTCAGCGATTCGCATTCGCCGAGCACGTCCGGCATCTCGGTAAACGCATTATTCGAGGCGAACAGAATGCGCAGGCGATGCAGCCTCGCCAGGTCGTCCGGCAGCGAGGTGAGCGCATTGCCCGACAGGTCGAGCACCTCCAGGGTGTCGGCGAGATCGAAGATCTCGCGCGGAAATTCAGTCAACCCGCAGGCGAGCTTGAGTTGTCGCGCACCGGCGAGTTGCCCGTCGCGCAGTTGTTCGAGAGTAGCGGTCTTCACGCGTGGATCGAATGGAAAAATGGCAAGGGAGTCGGTACGCCGGTGCGCAACGTGGCACCGGCCATGGCAATTCTAGCGGGAACACCTCGCGGCGGCTCCCGCAACGGGATCGGCACAGCGGCTCGCTGGCGTGGCATTGCACAAAAAATTCATTCAACGTTTCAGTGAATCGGCCGTAAAAGGACGCGCCGCCGTCGCGGCTGTACTTTCATCCCCCGATTCATGCCCGCTCACCTTACTGGGCGGGATCAAAGCAATCACGCCGTCGAAGCCGCCGCTGCAACCATCGTTGATCTGCTCGGCGCGGTAAGAGGGGTTGCCCAGTTCGTCGACTCGATCGCGGATGCCTCGCAGGAACAGAGCGCCGGCATCGATCAGTCAACGCTGCCGTCACGGTGATGGATCGCGTGACCCAGCAAATGCCGCCTTCGTGCAAGATGGCGTTCAGGCGGCCAGCGCGCTGAGAACAGAGGCAGAAACGCTGCGTTCCGCGGTGCGTGCCTTCCAGCTTTGACCGCTCAGGCCGTCCCGCGCAAGCTTTGTCCAGGCTGTCAGTTGCAGTCGTGGCTGTTCGCTGTCCGCTAACAGGTCGTGCCGCCAGGCCCGTGCAGGCCGCCTCGGCGGACCTGGCTTGATGGGAGGAGTCTGACGATGCGCAAGCGCAACCCGGCACTTCATGGCAACCAACGCGGCAACCAACGTCTGCTCGCGGGCATTGGCGCGATACTGCTGCTCGCCGTGCTCGCCTGGGCGACGATGCAAGTGCTCGAGCCTGTATTCCACACGCGGGTCGTCATTACAACGGGGGCCGACAAGGGTATCTATCGCGGCTTTGCTGACCGATACGCGCCGATCTTGAGGCGCGACGGAGTCACGCTCGATATCCGCAGTTCATCCGGATCAATCGAGAATTATCAGCGGTTGGCGAATCCCAACAGCGAGTACGATGTCGGCTTCATTCAGTCAGGCACCGTCAGCCCCAAAGAGACCGATAACCTGCAGACGATTGCCGCCGTCTCCTACGAGCCGATCTGGGTGTTCTATCGCGCGGACACAGTGGTCGATCAGTTGTCGCAACTGCGCGGCAAGCGGGTCTCGATTGGCGTGCCCGGCAGCGGCCTCATAAACGTCTCCCAGCTTCTGCTCGACTACAGCGGCATTACCAGGGACAACGCCACCCTGCTCGAAATGGATGCGGCTTCGGCATATCGGGGCCTGGAAAAGGGAGAGCTGGACGCTGCTTTCTTCATAGGCCGGCCAGATGCCCCTATGCAGCGAACGCTTCTGAACAGCGATCTGAAGCTGATGAGCTTCGCCCAGGCCGACGCGCTAGTGCAAAAATTTCCGTCGCTATCCAAGGTCACGTTCCCCCGCGCCTCGACCAGCATCGTCGACGATCTTCCGAAAACCGATGTCACCTTGCTGGCTGCCACGGCACTGCTCGTGGCGAAAGACACCGTGCATCCTGCGATCGTCTATCTGCTGCTCGAAGCCGCCAGGGAGGTCCACAGCAGAGAAGACTATTTCGCGCCAATCGCCACCTTTCCGAATCTGAACACGGAAGAATTTCCGATTTCCAGCGAGAGCACGCGATACTTCCAGTCCGGCCGTCCCTTCCTGCACCGCTATCTTCCTTTCTGGCTCGTCAGTTTCATAGAACGACGGCTGCTCATCCTGCTCCCTTTCGCGGCCGCGCTGGCGGCGTTGGTGCAGGCCTTGCCTCGTCTCGTCGAAGCGCGGGCGAAGCGCCCGCTCATGGCGACGTATCGCGAACTGAAGTCTCTGGAGGACGAGCTGTGGAGCGACCCGAACCCTACCCGCGAGAAAATCGTGCATTGGCGCGATGCAATCGAAAGCATCGACACGCGTACAAGCCGGATGCGCGTTCCGCAACGCTATCTTAAGGATGTCTATGCGTTGAAGCAGGCAATTGACGTCGTGCGCAACCGCATTCTCCATGCGGCGGCTGGACAGCAGCGTTAGCGCAGGCGGAAACGGACGTGGGGCACGATGGCGCAAACAGCGTTCGGTATGCCGAACGACAGCGCTTCAGCGCCCCGGCATGGCGGCAGGAGCAACCATCGCTCATCGACCGCGTGTTCGGCGTGACATCATTCGCGCCTGGGTGGATGCTTCTAGAGTTCGAGCCGCTGAACATATCCCGTGAGTTCGAGATAGCCACGTCCAACCGGCTTTGGAGCGGGTTTTGCCGCGTTCTCGCTCGTGCTCGTGCTCGTGCTTGTGCTTGTGCTCGCGCTCGCCAAAACCGGCTTGCCGGCTGCCGCATCAGCCTGAAACGCCGTGACTGCACCCTCCCAATACACCGCGCCGGTGGTCGCTCGGCTGTCGAATTCCTGATCGTCCATGAGCGGCACGAGCGTCAGATGCAGATCCTGCGCATCGACGCGCATCGCCACCGGATAGCGCGCGCCGGTATGCGGCGAACGCCACTGGCGCAGCGGCGTGAAGCTCATGCTATCGCCGGATAGCGCATGCGTGCTTCCATCGGCGGCACGCAGCGTGCCCCCCGCCCAGAACTTGCGGCCTGCCTTGTCGCGGATCTGCAAGGCCATCAGCGCGCCGCCGTCGTCGAAATTGATGCCGATCCAGTCCCAGCCGACCGCCTCGTCGGCCAGTGGCGCCGACGACCATTCGTGATCGAGCCACGCCCGTCCGCGCACGTGCTCGCCATCGCCGCGCGCATGACCGCTCCGCCTGAGCACGCCGTCGACGAGCAGCCACGGCTCGCTGTAGTAATAGCTGGCCTCGCCGGGAAGCGGTCCCTTGCGGCTATATCCGGCTGCGCCGTTGAGGAGCACGGGCTGCGTCGGCGTCAACATGAAGGAGAACGAAAAGTCCGGCGTGGCGACGTTCAAGCGGTAGCGGCCTTGCGCCTCGCGCTCGAGCGACCAGTCGTCGATATGGACTGCCGTGTCGGTCTCGCTGGCGTCGGCGAGTCCGAAGCCGCGGCGCGCGACGCGCTGGTCGTGCTGCAGGCTGCCCGTGCGCGGATCGCTCAGCGCGATATTGGCGAACAGCAATTGATTCGGCGCGAAGCGGCTCGGGTTCGCTTCGTCGAGTGCGGGGCGCGTGCGGAAGAACGTCGCTTCGAAGCCCAGCGATGCGTGCGCGGCGGCGCCCGGCGTGGCATCGGCAACCGCGTCGGCCTCCGTTTGCAGCCAGCCGGTCACGTACCACCATTCGGTGCGATAGCTCGAATGCGCGCCGTAGTCGCGCGGGAACACGAGCGGGTGTCCGCTCGTCACCGCCGGATAGTCCGGCGTGCGCGCCCACGCGGCCCTTTGCGACAGGGCGACTAGCGGCCCCAGGAGAAACGTTCGCCGTCTCATCGCGGTCACCAGTCGTCGCGCACGGCGCGCACCGCATCGACCGACATCGCCGCGCGCGAACTCAGGAGCGCCGTGAGCGCGGCGGCAACGACGACCGCCGAAGCCAGCGTGGCCAGCAACCCCCACGGCATGTGCAGGCTCATCGTCCAATGAAACGACTGCGGGTTGACGACATGCACGAGCACCATCGCGAGACTCAGGCCCAGCGTCAGGCCGGCGAGCACACCTAGCAGCGCGACGAGCGCGCCTTCCATCGCGAGCATGATCGCGATCTGGCGACGCGTCACGCCAATGTGCCGCAGCATGCCGAACTCGCGCGTGCGTGCGAGCGCTTGCGAGCCAAAGCTCGCGCCGACGCCGAACAGTCCGATGATCACCGCCACCGCTTCCAGCAGATAGGTCACGGCGAAGCTGCGGTCGAAGATCCGCAGGCTCGCGGCGCGGATCTCGCCAGGCTGTGCGAACTCGAGGCGCTGGCCGCCGGAAACGCTCGCGCGCAAGCTTGCGATCGCCTGCGCGGGTGCGATGCCCGAGGCGAGCCATATGGCGGCATCGGTCACGCGCGTGTCGCGCGTCAGCAGGCGATAGTCGCTGGCGTCGATCACGATGGCGCCGAACTGGCGTGCATAGTCGCGCCAGATGCCGGCCACGATGAATGGTAGGCGCTGCCCCGCCAGCGGCAGCGTGATGCGCTGGCCAGGGTGCATCCCATACAGGTCGGCGGCCGCCTCGCTGATCCACACGGGCGGCGGATCGCCGGCTTGCGGCACTAGCGGCGCCGTCGTCAGCGGCAGGCGCGCGCCGGGGTGGCGCGCATCGATGGGCCGCGCGAGCAGGCTCACGGGCGGCAGGCGCGCGTCGAGCGAGATTTGCGTCGCGCGGAGAAACTCGGCGCGCGCGACGCCGGGCGCGGCCGCGATGGCCGCTTGATCGCCGGGCGAGAGAAATGCGCTGTCACCACCGGGCGAAGCACGCAAATAGAGCGGCGCGGGCAATAGCACCTGCAGCCAGTCGTCGACCGCGACGCGAAAGCTCGACACCATGATCGCCATCGCCGTCATGAGGCTGAAGCTCGTGACGATGCCCGCCAGTCCGATCGTGGCGCGGCCGGGGGCATTGGCGAGCTGCGCCAGCACGAGCTGCGGCAACGCATGACCCGAGCGGGGCAGCACGGCGAAGACGGCGCGCGCGACGGCCGGCATCGCGAGCACGCCACCCAGCAGCAGCAGCGCGATCGCGAGATAGCCGAACACCGGCAAGCCGGCCACGGGCGGCAGGAGCGCCGATGCCACGCCGGCGCCGATCGCAAGCAGGGCCGCCGTCACGGTGCGCCTCGTGCGCAGCCGCGCGGAGGGCGCTTCCTCGTCGCCCGCCTTCAGCGCCCGCGCGGGCTGCGCCCTCGCCGCTTCGAGCGCCGGCGCGAGACTGCCGAGCACCGACGCGGACACCCCGAGCGCAAAAAATATCGCCGCGGGCAGTGCATCGAAATGGACACGCGGCCTCACCCCTTCGAAATAGCCGCCGCCCAGATCGCCGCCCGCATAACGGAGCACGGCGGCCGCGAGCGCGAACCCAATGGCGAGACCCGCGGCGGCGCCGAGCACGCCGAGGATGGCGCCCTCCGAGACGACGATCCGCAACACGCCACGCCGGGTCACTCCGATCGCACGCAACAGCGCGAACTGCGCGCGGCGCCGCAGCACGGCGAGCGCCTGCATCGTGAACACGAGGAACGCCCCCGTGAACAGCGCGACGAGCGCAAGCACATTGAGGTTCGCTCGATACGCACGCGAGAGCATCGACGTGCGGTGCGCGTTGTCGCCCGGCGTGACGGCGGCGACGCCGGCAGGCAGGCGTGGCGCGATCGACTGCGCGAACGCTCGGGCGTCGATGCCCGGCTTGAGCTTGATGTCGATGCGCGCCAGCGTGCCGAGCCGCAGCAAGCGCCATTGGGCGGCGCCAATGTCCATCACGCCGACACGCACCGCATCGCCCGACGCGCCCAGCACACCCGCGACGCGCAGCGCGACCGGCGCGAGCCCGACCTGTACCGTCAGCGTATCGCCGGGCTTGAGCGCGAGCCAGGTCAGCGCGGCGGGCGAGAGAAACACGGTGTCGGGGTCGAGCAGATCGAGGGTGGTGCCCTTCGTGCCATCGGTGCCATTCGTGTGATCCGCTCGCTCGATGCGTCCGACGAGGTTCGGCGTGACGTAGCCCGCGCGAAACACATCGACGCCGAGCAGCTTCAACGATTCGTCGCGGCCCGCGACGCGCGCATCGACCTCGACCACGGGGCTTGCCGCCGCGACCTCGGGCAAGCGGGCAATGCGCGGATACAGCGCTTCATCGAAGCCCGCGCGCGGACCGCGCAGCTCGAGGTCGGCGTTGCCCATCAGCGAGTTGACGGTGGCCGAAAGCTCGCCCAGCGCCGCGCGATTGATCAATTGCACGGCATAGCCCATCGCGACACCGGCGGCGATGGCGAGAACGCCGATCAACGTGCGCAGCGGATGCCCGCGCATTTCGCCGCCGATGAGCATCGCGCCGATTCCGCCAGCGGGCATGCGATCGCGCGTGCCCCGCCATGAGCACCATGGGCACGATGAAGCGCTCTCGCGCGACGGACGCACGGCGCCGAGCCAGCGCATCGCCTACGCGCCGCCTGCGCCCGGCGCATACGGCTCGAGCCCTTCGGGCGTGAGCCGCAGCACGCGGTCGGCGGCAGCGGCCACGGCCGCCGAGTGCGTCGCGAGCAGCACGCCCGCGCCGTTCTTTTGCGTCAGCTCGCGCAGCAGCGCCAGGATGCGCATCGCCGTGTCGTGATCGAGATTGCCGGTGGGCTCGTCGGCCAGCACGAGGCGCGGCTCGTGCACGAGCGCGCGCGCGATCGCCACGCGCTGCAACTCGCCGCCCGACAATTCGCGCGGCAAGGCGTGCTCGCGCCCACCGAGGCCGACCGCGCGCAGCACCAGCGAGACGCGCACCGGCACGTCTTTCATACGCATGCCGTTCAGGAGCAACGGCAGCGCGATGTTCTGCGCCGCCGAGAGGTTCGGCAGCACATGGAACGCCTGGAACACGAAGCCCATTTTCCGGCGGCGCTGCAGGGTGGCCGCGTCGTCGTCGAGGGTGGCGAGATCATGTCCGTCGAAGACGATTTGCCCCGCATCCGGCCGGTCCAGTCCGGCCGCGAGGTTGAGCAGCGTCGATTTGCCGACGCCCGATTCGCCCATGATCGCGACGCATTCGCTCGGGCCCAGTTCGAGATTCACGCCGCGCAGCACGTTGCGCGGCGCGGTGCCGTCGTAGTGCTTCGATACATTGGCGAACGTCAGCATCATGGGTCGACCATTCCTCAATCGCCGTTCCGGTTGCGAGTTCGATTGTTGCACCGATCGCGGTTTGCCGCCGTGACAGCCGCGATCGTCGCCCGGCGCGGACTTTTCTGCGCGACGCGAGCCATCGGAGAGGACACGCCCGACCGGCCTGCTATTCGCAATCGACAAGACGGGCTTCGAGCAGCCGCGCGAGCGCGACGCCACCTTCGCGCATGATGGAATCGTGATTCCAGCGGAATGCGCGCCGCACGGGCGGCGCGAGCGCAGCCGCGTTCATCCAGGTGCTGGCAGTCCTGACGTGCCAGTCGTAGTGCACCAACGTGCGGCTGCCGTCGGCAGTGAAACGCCAGCGTCCCACGCCCTTCAGCGCGCCGCTGGCCTCTCCTTCCAGCGCCACGAGCGGTGCAACGCGCGTGACGCGCACGTCTATGATCACACGATAAGGCAGCGCACCCTTCCACGTGTAGCGATGCACCGCGCCCAGACCGTCGGTCGCGCCCGCCTGCAACTCGCGCACCGCTTCGACGTTCTTCCACCAGGTGGGCCAGGTCGTCGCATCGTGGATCGCGTCCCACACCGCCTGTAAGGGCGCCTCGATGCACCACAATGTGGCCAAACGAAATTCCGCCATTGCACGCTTCCTCCTGTTCGCGGTACGGCCGGGTTTGTTCGAAGGCGGCCCCCGTGCACGCAGGCAGGCGCGAGCATTGCTCGGTGCGGGGCAGTGGGCCAGAATCACTCATCATCCACGTCTGGGTACGTTCGAGTATAGGAGGCGGCGATGCGCATACTGGTAATCGGGGCCACAGGGCTTCTCGGCGCGGAAATCATGAAGTGCTTGTCCGCGGATCACGAGGTCATCGGCGCGAGCCGGAAAGGGCCTGCGCTCACGGTGGACATTTCCGATAAGGCCTCGATCGCCGCGATGTACCGCCAGGCCGGCGCACTCGATGCGGTGATCTGCGTGGCCGGCGCAGCAAAATTCGCGCCGTTCGACGCGCTGGCGGACGAAGACTTCGCCTTCAGCCTGGCCAACAAGTTGATGGGGCAGATCAACGTGGTGCGCTGCGCGCGCGAGGCCGTGAACCCCGGTGGCTCCGTCACGCTGACGAGCGGCGTGCTCGCGCAGCATCCGATGCCGGGCAGCGCGGCGGTGAGCGTCGTCAATGCCGGTGTCGATGCGTTCGTGCGCGCCGCGGCGCTCGAACTCGCCGGGAGGCTTCGTGTCAATGCGGTGAGCCCCGGCTGGGTCGCGGAGACCTTGCAGCGAATGGGGCGTGATCCTGCAGAAGGGGTGCCGGCCGCGACGGTCGCGCAGGGATTTCGCAAATGCGTGGTGGAAGATATCACTGGTCAGGTGGTGTCGGCCGCGTCGACTCCGCAGTAGGCCCCCGCGATGATGGACGCACCGCTTACTAACCGGGATCTCGTTGCCGATGCGCAAGCGCGCTTCGATGCGCTCGCAAACTACCAGGTCACGCTGAAGTCGACGTCGCCGGGAACGGAACCGGTGGAGGTGCTCTACGGCTACCGCAAGCCCGGCTTCGTTCGAATGGACTTCATCCGCCCGCATGCCGGCGCCACGCTCGCCTACAATCCGGCGTCAGGAAAGGTCAAGCTTTGGCCCTTCGGTTTCGGCACGTTTCCGAGCCTCGTGCTGAGCCCCGACAGCCGTATGATCCAAAGCCCGCAGGGTCATCGCGTCGATCAGTCCGACATCGGGGCGCTGCTCCTGAATGTCCGCGAGCTGCTTCGGCAGGGTGGCGATACGCAGGTCGTTGGCGCCGAGATTGTCGGCATGCGCCGGACTTCGCATCTGATCGTGACGTGCAGGCCCGGACACGTCGCGACCGGCGTGTTCCGGTATGAGCTGTGGTTCGATGACAGCCACGGGCTACCCGTCAAGATTGCGAGCGAAGGCGCATCACGCGAGCCGATCGAAACGGTGCTGATGGAGAACCTGCGCATCGACGTGCCAGCGTCGCAGCTCAGGCCGTTCGGCTAGGCATGCGCTCGCGCGCTCTGAACCTCCGCGCTTCCCATAGCTTCGTACTGCATAGCAGTATCGTGACCGTCCGCGACGGTTTATTCGGCCTTCCCGGAATCGGTTTCCGCCGTCGGTGCGGAAGCCTCCTTAGGCGGCGCCTCTTCCTTGATTTCATAGGACGGATCGCGCACCCAGCGGCTCAGGTCCTTGCTGATCACGATGGTCGTGCGGTCGAGAATCGAACAGCTTCCCTTGAACGCGCCCCCACACACCGCCGACCGACCAGCGGTTGATTTTGGTGTGACGGGTGACTACGCGAAGAAAAACGATATGAGCACTGGGCTCATATCGCCCACTCAACACTTCATGAGATAAATCGCTAGCAGGTGGAGCCACCAGCGAACTGACACCTGGCTGTTCAAGCAAAGCAAGACGGTCAGCGCGTCGCCTGGTACAACACCACCGAGCGGATCGACTCGCCCTTCTTCATCAGGTCGAATCCCTCGTTGATGCGCTCCAGCGGCAGCGTGTGTGTGATGAGGTCGTCGATGTTGATTTTGCCTTCCATAGTCGACGATCTTCGGCACGTCGGTGCGGCCGCGCGCGCTGCCGAACGCCGAGCCCTTCCACTGCCGGCCGGTGACGAGCTGGAACGGCCGCGTGCTGATTTCTTCGCCCGCCGCAGCAACGCCGATGATGAACGACTGGCCCAACCTTGTGCGTGCATTCGAGCGCCTGACGCATCAGCTTCGTGTTGCCGACGCATTCGAACGAATAGTCGGCGCCGCCGTCGGTGAGCTGCACGCGAGATCGACTTCCTCGATCCTCAGCGGCGCGCCGGCTTTCCATGCGATGGCTGCTTGTGTCTTCATACTGCATTCCTCTGCTGAAGCGTTTGTCGGTGGTGATTTGCGTGGTCCGTTGGTCGAACGTCGCGTTGAACATCTGCCCACACCTTGCGGATCATGTCCTGCAGCAGCAGCGATTCCGCCCAGCGGTCGGTCGTGTCGTTACCGTCGCGGTCGATGATCGCGTACGGTTTGGGGCCGAGTTCGCAGGTGAAGGCGAGGGTGTCGTCCGCGCCCGCCCGTCGGCACCAGGACGCGAAGCCATAGCCCCACCAGCCGAGAAACAGATCGACCCACATCCGGTGCGGCTCGAACGATAGCTCTATCTGCACCTGCTCGCGGCTCGCGACGCGCCCGTGAAAGGCCCACGACTGATCCAGGATACGGTGCATCAACGCATGATTCTCGTCGGACACGGGCCACGAGAATTCGCGTCCAACGAGGTAATGCGAGATGTCCCCAAGCAGCTTTAGATCTGGCCGCGCGTCGAGCAGGTCAAGCGTGAAATAGAGATCCGTGGTCATGCGATCGCGGTGCGTCTCGATGTAGACCGGGATATCGACCTGTTCGGCCAGTCTCTGCCAGCCGTCGAGCAGCGTTGCGCATTCTGCGACGGTGCGAGGACGTACGTCGGGCTGCAGGTCGATGTGATGCACGCCAGATTCGACGGCATTTTCGAGCACGGGCTGTAAATCGTCTATCGTGCGTGGAAAGCACTGACCTTCCGCGTGCAGTCCGCATGTGGCACGCAACAGGGCCAGCCGCCGAACGTCCGCACGCTTCGTATAGTGCGCGCTCACGCCGTCAAAGCCGGCGTCGGCAATCATCCGCACGTTCTCTTCGAGTGTGCGTTCGTTGCCATCGGTGTGGCGACGCTCCATCGCCCACAGCGACTGAAACACGAGCAGTCGTTGATTCATTGCGCCTCCGCGGCGAGCAGCGACCTGAGCTTCGTCCCGCGATCGGCAAGCAGATGAGGCTCCACGCACGCGCGCCGCGCAATCAGCTCTTGTGCGAAGCGCACATCCCGCGCAATTTCGCCAGTCTGTCCGACTCCGCTCGCGCCGACAAGCACGCCGTCGCCGTTCAGTGCGAAGAACACGCGCGATGCCGAACCCGTCTCGCGTACCACCATCGTCGTTCCAAGCGCAGGCATGCCGGCGATCTGGATCGTCATGTCGTATTGATCGGACCAGAACCATGGCACTGACGAACAGGCTTCGCCGTGGCCGAGCATATTGCGCGCGACGACACGCGCCTGGTCTTCAGCATTTTTCCAGCATTCGAGCCGAATCCGGCGGCCAAACAGCGGGTGGGGAAACGAACAAACATCCCCAGCCGCGAAAATACGTGGGTCGTTCGTGCATAACGTCGCGTCGACTGCGACGCCATTTTCGACGTCAAGATTTGCGGCCTGTGCAAGTTCAGTACACGGCATCACGCCAATTCCAGCGATCACGGCGTCGCACGCCAGGGTTGTGCCGTCGACAAGCTGCACACCACTTACGCGCGCCGTTCCGACAAAGCGTTCCACATGTACACCGAAGCGGACGTCTACACCTCGTTGTCTATGCTGCGCCACCAGGCATTGCGCCACGACTTCAGGCACCGCACGCATTAACGCCCGCGACGCCCCTTCGAGCACGACAACCTCGCAACCGAGTGCTACCGCTGTCGCTGCGATTTCAAGGCCGATGAAACCCGCCCCAATCACCGCGATGCGGCGACCCGGGCGCAGTTCGGCGCTGATCGCATGCGCATCGCACACGCTACGCAGCATATGCACGCCGGCGAGCGTCGCCCCCGGCAGATCCAGCCGGCGTGGCCGGGAACCCGTCGCAATCAGCAAGCGGTGATAGCCGAGCGTGTCGCCGCTGGCAAGCACCACCCTGTGCCCCACGCGATCGATCGCAGCCACAGGCGCATCGGTACGCAGATCGATGCGCTGTTCCCGAAAGAACGCCTCGTCGTAGATCGCGCACTGGGCGGTCGTCTTTTGCCCAAGCAGCACCGACTTCGATAACGGCGGCCGTTCATAGGGCAACAAACCTTCGTCGCCGAAAAGCGTGATGGCGCCGTCCCAGCCGTTCTCGCGTAACGCCTGCGACGCACGCGCTCCGCACTGGCCCGCGCCGACGATCACCATCGGCTCCGTTGTGCTCATCAGCGGCTCCCGGTTGAGCTTAGCGGTAGCGGCCAGCCAGCGCCGAGACCTGCTCGATGTTCTGCGGCGTAATGAAGCCCGGTCCTGAGCTGATGTTGCGCGCCTCGTAGACTGGCTTCAGCCCATAGGCCTGAAGACGCTTGATGAAGTTCGGGTCCTTCTCGAGCTCCGCGCGAGCCGCGACGACATCCGTGTTGTGGTTCTTGTGCATGATTGCGAGCATGGCGACCGGAATGTACCCCTGCAGATACGGCTGCTGGTCGGTACAGAACTTGATGGTGCCGTCCTTGATTGCCTTCGCGACGTCAGGATCGATGTCGAAGGTGACAAACCAGATCTTCCCGGCAAGCCCCAGCTTGGTCACGGCGCGAATGGTCGGGTCCGCAGAAGTCGGTCCTAACGTCAGCACGGCTTGCGTATCCGGGTGCGCCCGCAAATATGCGCTTACCTTCGCTTCGATGCCGGTTGGGTCCGTGCCGACGTCCAGCGACGACGCCTTCGAGTCGGCACCAATGGCTTCGCCAAACCCACGGCAACGCTCGAATGAGAGCGGATTGGTGGCATAGTGATTCACACAGAGAAACGTTTTGATGCCGGCGGCTTTCGCACGCAGGCCAGCTTCCTTGCCGGCCAGGTACTCCGGCTGGCCCACGTGCATGAGCGCGCCGAGGTCAGCGCTCTGCTGCTCCGTACCGGTATTGGCCGTAATGAAAGCGATATTTTTATTCTTCAGCTTCGAGACGGCTCCTTTCAGCAGATCGTAGTCGGCAATCGTTAGTACCACGCCGTCATAGTTGCGTGCCGCAGCCTGGTTGACCAGTTGCACCATGTCCGCGATGTCGCCATTTGGCGGATTGCGATAGTCGGTCCGTACGTTGAAATCCTGGTCGGCCTGCGTGATGCCGTTCTTGACGGTATTCCACCACGCATCGGAATCCGGCGCGTGCGTGATGAAATCGAAATGGGCAACCGGGTCCGCGCAAGCGCTCGTGCAGAGTCCCAGACTCAACACAACGGCGCTCAGGCCGAGCATCTTTCCAATAGCATGTTTCATGGCTGTCTCCTTGTTTATGGTCTATGTGCCGATGTGGCGACATCGGCCATTCATGCGTTGCCTCAACCGCGCGTCGCTACAGTCAATCCGCTGGCAACCCGATGAAAACCTTGTTGTCCTCGACCTTCACGGGATGAATAGCGAGATTGGTGCAGACGGGCGCCCCTTTCGCCGCGCCTGTCGGAATGTGGAAACGCCCCATGTGCATCGGACATTCGATAATGTCGCCAAACACGAGCCCCTCCGTGAGGCGCGCTGTTTCATGGGTGCAAAGGCCTGCCGACGCGTAAAAGCCGGTCGGCGTGTGATAGATTGCATACAGCCTGCCGTCGTGACTAAACTCGATGACGTCCTCTTCTTCGATGTCATCGCACGCGCAGACGTGATGCCATTGCAGGATGTTCATTGGCGTATCTCCGCGGCTCAGCGAGCCTCAACCGCGCCAGGCGGCGTATCGATGGTTTGGCCTGCAGCCGCGGCGGCCAGCTTGCCGGGCACGAGGGGGGTCACCATAAAGTCAGGATCGCGCCGCTGCATTCTGAACACGTGGAGGATTTCTCTCCACGCGCTAAAGAGGCCGTCGTAGGCAGGCGGCAGATCCTCCCGGATTGCCTCACGCAGCTTCGGCAACGCATGGAACGGCACATTGGGAAACATGTGATGCTCGACGTGATAGTTCATATTCCAGTAAAGGAATTGAAGCATCCGGTTGAGCTTGATCGTTCGTGTCGAAAAGCGATGATCGAGCTCGTTTTCCCGCAACCCCGTATGCTGGGTAATCGCCAGCAATTCATGCAGCCATGCGCCGTAGGCGCGCGGCAACAGAAGGAACACCACGGGCAACCAGCTATGGGCGGCGATGGCCCACCCGGCCACGCCAATGTAGAGCAGCAGAATCACGCGTGAATTGCGGCACATTGCACGATATTCGGTGACCGGCACGACGGCTTTCGCGCTCTTCGACACGATGCCGAAAGTGTGCAGAACGATATTGCCAAGGTGATGAATGCCGTGCGAAACACGCAGAAAATCGGTGACGAGCTTCAGGTAGTTCGGCGGCCGCTTGACTGCGAGTTCAACGTCGGATGGGACGGTTGCCGTCAGGTGCGTGTACGTATGATGTTGCGCATGCGACCAGCGGCTATAGATCTGTTCGCGCCATGTCATGAAGCAGATCAGCCAGTGCACCGACTCATTCAGCCATTCGCTTTTGAAGGGCGTGCGATGACGCAACTCGTGCTCCATCGCCTCCGCGAAGGCATAGAACGTTCCGTAAAGAAGGAACGCCGGCACGCACCAGGGAGTATCGAGCGACAGCCACGCGAACGCCCCGCTTGCCGCCACCAACGCAATGAAACCGCCAAAATGCAGCAACGCGGCGGTGTCGTTACGCCGCGTGACCTCTTTGAGCACCTTCCTGTCGAGCCGGCATTTATACCAGTCGTCCATGGTGATCGTTTGTCTGCTGTCTTGCTGGTTGGACATGAATCGCACCCTGTGCCTGATGTTGACCGTCGTGATGAGCTGCGTGATGCATTGATCATCCTTGAGCGCATTTAAGGCTCTTTTTGAGCCACGGTCAAACACCAAATTGCCTCATTTTGAGCCATAAAGGGTATTCCCCGAGACGAAAGCCAGTCTTTGCCGGATTTGGCGCTGCATCCGGTAAGTCTCAAAAGACTCATTTTGGGGCAAAATGATGCCTGCGCGGCAATGCCGCGCTGCGACGACCAGGACCGGGCGACGATGGGCAAGCCGACACTGAAACAACTGATGGAAATGACGCAGCTCAGCCGGGCGACAATCGATCGCGCGCTGAACAACCGACCCGGGGTGCATCCGCGCACGCGCAGTGCTATCGATGCAGCGGTAAGGCAATTGGCTTCGGAGACGCCGGTGCGCCCGGCATCTCCGGTGGGACAGCGCAGCTACGTGTTCAGGTTGCTGTCGCAGGCTGGCGACGCGTTTACGGAGGAGTTGACGCGCAGCGCGGCCGGACTCGAAGCGGAATTCGCGGCGTCGGGCGTGCGCCTGGAGGTCGAGGGTTGCGTGGGAGTACCTGACGACGAAGTCGCAGCGAGGGTACACAAGGCTGCCGATGAGGCAGACGGTATCGCGATCATCTGCACGAATACGGCTGCAACGACCGCAGCATTGCGCAAATGCATGGCTGCCGGCAAACCGGTCGTGACACTGATCACCGACGTCGATGCCGACGCCCGTCACACCTATGTCGGCGTCAATAACCGCGCGGCGGGTCAGTCTGCGGCGTTCCTCATTGGACGGCATCTGCAGGCGCACACCGCACCCGACGTCGCAGTGGTCGTCGCCACGTTTTCCTACACGTGCCACGAGGACCGCGAGATTGGCTTCCGTTCGTTGCTAAGACAACGGTTCTCGAACGTGAACCTCGTGGAGGTGATCAAAGGCGCAGATTCCGGCGCTGCGACCTATGAGGCGACCATGCGCTTTCTACAGGGACACGGCAAGCTCGACGCCATCTACAACGTGGCGGGCGGCAACGAAGGATTGGCTGCGGCGCTGCGCGAACACGATCTTGTGGGCCGGACGGTCTATATCACGCACGAAGTGAACCGGATAACAGAGCCGCTATTGCGTTCCGATACCATCGACTATTTGCTCACACAAGATCTTCGGCTCCTGCTTCGCACTGCGGTTGAACATTTGACAACGGCCCGCGCTGGGGGCGACGTTCCCGCTCAGGCAATCATTCCAATCGAGACCTATTCCCGCTACTCGTTGTACTAGCGAATGTGTCAGTGTCGATTCAGGTTGGGAACGGTTCTGCACTGTCTCCCGGCATCACCAGTTCGGGCACCTGGCTGAAACCATAAGCCGCGCCCGCAGCATCGAGGTCGAACACCCATACCATGTCGAACCGTTCGCCGGGCCATTGTTGCGGCGCCGACGTGTTGCCGAGTATGGCGTTCGCGATGAGCGGGATGTGCTTGTGCTCCCAGCCGATCAGCACCACCCCGCCGCATGACTTCACGGCATCAACCAGTTCGGCTTCCTGACCAACGGCGTAAGTCGTATCGACATCGAGCGACAGTTTTTGTGCAACGACGCTCACCGTCTCTTCAGGCCGCCTGCTCGACTTCCCCCCGTCGTCGGATGCCGCGAAGATGATATTGGGCTGAGCGAGCGCCTCGCTTTGCAGCGCGCCGCGGGATGGCGCAAACAGCACCGCCAGCGCGCCCGCGCGGGCCCATCCCTGTACGAGCAGCGAATGGGCGTCCTGCTCGCCGGCAGTCGTCACGCCATAAGGCGGTATCGCGCCCTGGGGCTTTTCGCCATGGCGAATCACCATGATTTTCTGCGGAAGTCCCATGTCGTCCTCCTGGCGATGATTCGCACAACCTGGCAAACCGGCCGCTATGCCAGCGCCTCCTGGATTGCAGCCAGCAGGTGTTGCCCTTGTGGCGTGCCCCACCCCGATACCGCGTCATAGCCCGTACCCGCGCTATAGCCGCCCGCGGAGGCGGTGTTGTTGTTGCCCGAAGTCACGTCCGTGCAACCCGCCGCACCGAGAGTTGGCGCGCCGCCCGCACCCGCCGGTCCATAAAGCATGGGTGTCAGATAACCGACGCGCTTGCCGCCCGCGAGCTGACCGTTGATCAAGGCGATCAACGCGGCCCATAGCGGACTCGCGGCGCTCGTGCCGCCATTGGCTTCCACGTGGCCATCCACGACCAGCAGGTAGGGCGACGCATTCCAGTCCGCATTGGCGGCGACGTCCGGTATGCATCGGCCGTTGATCGCACCGGGGTTCACCGATGTAATCGTGATCGCGCTTTGCCAGTCCGGCCGTTGAAAGACGTCGCTGACGCCGCCCCCCGTACTGCCTCCCTGATCGGCCCGCAGCCCGTCGCCCTCCATCCACACGACGTCCGGAGCCGCGCCCGTGAAATCGACGATGGTCGTTCCCCCTACGGAAAGCACATAGGGGCTCGACGCCGGAAAATCGATGTGCGCGTGCCCGTCGGTGAGCGCGTCGCTCGAACCGTCGTCGCCGGCGGCGACGCACACCGTCATGCCGAGATACGCCGCCTCTTTCAGCGTTTCATTGATTTGCGACATCGCCTGAGCGGTCCAGATATCCGTGCCCTCGGGCGCGCCCCAGCTGATCGACAGCACTGCCGGATTGTGGGTCTTGTCCTGCATCGCGGCGTCCAACCCGGCGATCATGCCTGCTTCCGTCCATGCCGAAAAATAGACGACAATGGCGCTCTTCGGACACAGCCCCGCAACGACCTCGATATCGAGCATCACCTCGCCTTCAGCGCCATCCTTGCTCTCGGTCGAAGTACCGTCCGTGCTCACCGCCGTCACTGTCGGCATCGACACACCGGCTTTCTCGCAGAACTTGCTGAGATCCCCGGCAAAATAGCCGCCTGCGAATTCGAGGAGGCCGACCGTCTGCCCCGTGCCGTCGCCTTGCGGAAAGTCATAACGGGTTGCGAACTGCGCGGGCACATACCAGGACGGATGCGAGGACGACAATGCCTGCGGCGTGTTCGTCCCGCGTACGGGCTGACGCCGCCGCTTCACGATACGGCGATTGTCGAGACCGAACACGCCCTGCACGATGTCCTTGAGCGCGTCGGGAACGAACAGATAGCCGACACGCCCGCGATAGTTCCCCTCCGCGTGCGCGTAGTTGAAGAGCTTCACGTTGAACGCGGACTCCATCGCACTGACCGTCCCGGACAACCGTACGGTCCTCGCGCCCACGCTCGCACCGACGGTCTTGAGACCGTACTGCGCCATGACCTGCGTGACCTGGTCGATGTCGTCCTGCGATGCGCCATAGCGCGCGGCAAGCTCGTCGCGCGTCAGCGGTGCAGCCGGGCGCGCGTCCAGATCCGGCAGCGGCTGCTTTCGCCTCAGCTTCAAGGTGACTTCGATGACGCCGCGCGCGTTCGCCTGGCCCAATACCCGGGCTCCGGGCAGGGCGTGCCTGAGGCTACCCGCCAGCTTACGATTCGGTACGTTCATGATGGCCTCACTCGGCATTGCAGCTCGCCGACCTGCTTCGAACATGGCGCGTCCGACCCTGCGGCGGTGGGCGCCCGGTCGCTCGTCTTGCCGCGTCAGTCGGCAATTTAGTATGGAGTCCGATTCAATCGGCGGCGATATTGCGCGATCCCTTCGACAGCGGTTTGCTCCGGCTGAATCGCTGCCCTGATCGCGGCGACATGGGCTTGTGCCTCTCCGTAGAAAGACGAGAGGTCCGCTTTCATCGCCGTTCTCGATGCGTTGTCGAGATAGACCATATGGCCCGATGGATAGTTGTGGACCGACAGATTGTGATCGATCTGCTCGCTGCCCACCGGCATGGTCTGGAAGGTGATGAAAGTCTGGAAGAACGGCGTCACGGCGTCGTAATACCCGTTGGCCGAAAAGACCCTCAGGTACGGATTGATGGACATCGCGGCCGCAAGATCGCCTGCTGTGTACAGCGTTCCCGGGCCGCCCTTCTGTGCGCCCGTCGGGTCGATATGACCGAAGTCCCAGTTCTCGAACGCGAGGTCGTTCAGATCCATGAAGGGCGATACCGATGTGTATTGCAATTCGTCGTTGAGGTACACGTTCCACATCGCCGTGTACACGCCGCCCACGGCAGCCATCGTGGGATCGTTGCCGCCCGAATCCGGCGCGACGAATTCGGCAATGCCCGTGTCGATGCCCGTCACGCGGCCGTCATAGGCGCCCACGGCCAGACCGGCATCGAGCAGCAGGCTCGTCAGGAACGCCGAGCCGTTCCCCAGCGAAGGATCGAGTTGCCAGTATTTGAGGACCATCGGCGGAATGCCGAGAATCTCGCTCAAATGCTTCAGCACCGCCTCATCGACATCGGGGAAGGCGTTCAAGGCGTTGGCATAAGGACCGGTCGCGAATGCGCTTACCTCGTCCATGAATTTCGGCAGATCGGGAGGCACCGGAGACAAGGTCACTTTCTTGTGGAACCAGGCGTCGGCCGCGAACGTCGGGAGGATGCCGATCGGATTGCCCGTTTGCGAATAATCGAGAATCGAAGACTGCAGGACAATGCCGTTCAGATCGACGCCGTCTTCGTGCAACAGCCAGGTGAGCACACAGGTGCGCGGTGTTCCATAAGACTCGCCGAACAGATACTTAGGCGAATTCCACCGGTTGAACACGGTCAGATAACGCTTGATGAACTGCTTGATGCAGCCTGCGTCCTCGTCCACGCCCCAGAAGTCCTTGTTGGTGTGAGGCTCGACCGCGGTCGAATATCCGGTGCCCACCGGGTCGATGAAAACGAGGTCGGTCTGGTCCAGCAGACTGTCGCCGTTGTCTTCGAGCGCGTAGGGAGCGGGCGGCGTGAAGTTCGGCATGCTCGTCCTGATGCGCCTCGGTCCGAATGACCCGAGAAGCAGGAAAACCGACGACGAGCCCGGACCGCCGTTATAGAAAAACGTGACGGGCCTCGACGAAGGCGTCGCATCGTCGGCGGTGAAGGCCACGTAGAACAGTTTCGCGCCTGGCCGCGAGCTATAGCTGTCGGTCGTGACGAGATGACCCGCACGCGCCGTATAGGCAATCGATTTCCCGTTCAGCGTGAGCGTGTGATGCGTGATGGCGGCGTTTTCCGTGACGTCGCTGATCGAATCGTCGGGTCCGTATCCATACGGCGTCATGTCGACAAGCGGCTGGTCGGACGGTGCACCATTCCTTGCAGTTGCATTCATCGCGGATCTCCGTTTTTCGGTTCAGTCGAACACGAACCGCCGCTTCGACGCCGTCCTGCTCACGGCCTCATGCGCCAGCCTTCACAGGCAATCCGGCAATCGAAATGAAAACGATAGTAGACGTTCCTGCATCATCAAAACCTGTTCATGCAGCTGCAAGCTGCGGTTTCGGCGACGGCGACAATCAATGGCTTTCGTGTAGCCGTTTCCGGATCGAAACCCCATGCGACCGATGAACATCGTTTCGACGCCTTCTCCTTGCGAAGTATAGAAAACGGCCTGTTGTTTCCAAGGCAGTTTCGATGTCTGCTGCTATCGCTCCAACGAAACTGGAATCTCGCAGTATCGAGCCGATATGCGGCTTGCATGAATCGTTGCGACTCCTCAGTCTTCGGCGGCCGATCGACGGGCAGAACGCTTCCGGGGCTGAATGCACGCCATCGCAATACCGGCTGCAGCGAACGCACCCGCGGCGGAAACGACGGCGACGGCGCGCGTCGCGTCGATGATGGCATCGGCCTGCGCGCGCGCGACGGGTGTCTCGCGTGACCCTGCGCCCGATAGCATCCCCGCGTGGGGTTCCAGCAGTTGTCCTGCCTCGCGTGCATGCTGTGGCACGTGAAGCTGATCGAGGCGCGCCGAAAGCGCAGCCTCATGCGACCACACGAACACGATGCCGAGCACGGCAATCGCGAGCAGGCTCGCCACGCGCGCAACGGCGTTGTTGATGCCGGACGCGACGCCTGTACGGTCGCTCGACACCGAGCCCATCACGGTCGTGGTGAGCGGTGCGACGGTGATCGTCATGCCGAGTCCGAGCACGGCGAGCGCCGGAAAATATCCTGCCCAATAGCCGCCTCGCACGAACGGTAGCGCCAGCAGTGCGAAGCCGATTCCGGCGACGCCAGGGCCTGCGCTCAGAAGCGTACGCGACCCCAGGCGCCTCGTGAGTCCGCCAGTGAAGCGCGATAGCAAACCGATGGTCACGGGTATCGGCAGCAGCGCCGCGCCTGCTTCCGTCGCGCTGTAGCCGTGCGCGCGGATCAGCGTGAATGGCAGGAAGAACAAGGCACCGCCGAGCCCGAAGTAGAGCAGCAGCGTGACGAGATTGGCGCCGGTGAAATCGCGCGAGCGGAACACGTCGAGCGGCACCATGGGGTTGGCGCTGTTTGCTTCTATCATCACGAATGCGGCGAGCACGAGCATGCCAGCGCCGATCGTGCACAAGACGAGCACATGCGCGAAGCCGCGCTCCGAGGCCAGGGTCAGACCGAGCGTGAGCGCGGCGAGTCCGACTGCCGCGGCCAGCGCGCCTGGCCAGTCGAGCCGCCGAGGCGCATCGAGCCTGTGGCTGTCGGGCACGGACGATATGGCGAGCGCGATCGTCAGCGCGGCTAGCGGGACGTTGAGAAAGAAGATCGCGCGCCAGGACAGCGCGTCGACAAGCCAGCCGCCCGCCACCGGCCCCACCGCCGACGTGATCGCGCCGAACCCCGCCCACGTGCCGATCGCCCGTCCGCGCGCTGCGTCGTCGAACACGGCGCCGATGATCGCGAGACTGCTGGGAACGAGCAGTGCTGCGCCGATGCCTTGAACGCCGCGCGCAACGATCAGCGCGACCGCGTTCGGCGCAAGTCCGCAAGCGGCCGACGCCAGCGTGAAGAGCGCGATGCCCGCGATGAACACCGTGCGGCGGCCGAGTTTGTCGCCCATCGATCCGCCGACCAGCACGAGCGATCCGAGAAACAGCAGATACGCATTGACGACCCATTGCATCGCCCCGACACTCGCGCCAAGTTCGCTCTGAATGGACGGCAACGCGACATTGACGACGGAGCCGTCGATGAATGCCATGCTCGAACCCAGGATCGTCGCGGCGAGCGCGAGACGTTTGCGCCGGCACGGCCGATCGACGGCGCTGGGTTGCGCGCGGATGACGAGTTCGTCGCACGGGCTCGCTTGCGCCGCAACGACGCGCACGCCCTTCGGCTTGCTTTCAATGAGATCCGGGTAGGCCAAGTTCGCTCCAGCATGGATCGATGGTGACTAGAGTCTGTTCATGCTGACCTGGGCAGTCAAGCCGTTCGCATTCGCGCCCGTTTCAGCGCGCGCGTTCTCTCGCGCGCGTACGATTGCCGTGAGCGAAATCACGAAGAGAGACGAGCCATGGCGACGGAGCAATCCCGGAACACCGGGCAACAGTCTATCCCCAAAGTCTCGCTTGCCCTGCAAGGCGGCGGTTCGCATGGCGCTTTCACATGGGGCGTCATCGACCGATTGCTCGAATCGGCGTCGCAGGCAACGCCACTCGATATCGCGGCGATCAGCGGTGCGAGCGCGGGAGGCATCAATGCGGCGCTCTGCGCGGCGGGCCTTGCCACCGGCGGCGCGGCGAAGGCGCGCGAGATGCTGCGCGCCTTCTGGGAAGCGGTGTCGCGCGCCGGGACGCGGGCCGGCAATGCGCTCTTCGGCTTTTCCGCGCCCGGGCCATTCGGCGGCTGGAATATCGACTGGAGTCCGATCGCCATTTTGATGGAGGCCGCGGGACTCGTCGCTTCGCCTTATGACAATCCGTTTTATCGTGATCCACTGGGCCCGGTGATCCGCTCCGCGCTTTTCGAGAGCGATTTCGCCACACTCAACACGTCGAGCAGCGCCCCGCAGGTTTTCATTAGCGTGACCAATGTACGAACCAACCAGCGCGCCATTTTTACGCAGCCCGAACTATCCGTGGACGTGCTGCGCGCTTCCGCTTGTCTGCCGAGCGAATTCCGCACCGTGACTATCGATGGCGTGCCGCTCTGGGATGGCGGCTATCTAGGCAATCCGCCTCTCGCGCCGTTGATCGCCCACGCGCAGGACCTGATCCTGATTCTCGCTAATCCGTTCGTGCGCCGCGACATGCCGCCGAAAAATGCCCGCGGCATTCTGGACCGGCTCAACGAAATCGGCTTCAACGCTTCCGTCGTGCTCGAGATCAACGCGATCGAAGCGGTCAACCGCGTGCTCGACTCCGTTGGCGCGGAGGCCGCGAGCAAGAGCCGCTTCAAGATCGTCAGGTTCCACATCATTCGCGACGACGACTTCCTCGCGAAGTTCGGATTCGTTTCCAAGAGCAGTACTTCCTGGCCCTTGCTCGAAACGCTGTTCGAGCACGGGCGCGAGGTGGCGGGCGTGTGGCTCAGAGACCATTACGCGAAGGTCGGGCGGACGTCATCGCCCGTTGACGTCAAAGATACGTTGCTCGATCCGATGCTCAAGCAACGTAACGCGCCGCAAGCGCAACAAGGTTCGTAAAGCACGAACGCCACGACACAACGTCGCCGCGTGCGTCAGTTCAATGACCTGTTCTCTCGAGCCGATCGAGGCGACCGAGCAGATCGTTCGCCTGCTGCTGGACCTGCATGGATAGCAAAGGGATGGCCAGGATGCCCCGGACGCGGCCGCGCCAGTAGTTCAGGTTGACCATCATGCCCTTCTCGATGGCGCGAAGGCTGTCTGCCGAGTGCTCGAGATGGCAGAGCACGTTCCGGATATGAGCCAGATCCCTTTCAGCAAATTCGTCGCGCATGATGGAGTCCCCGTTCCTTGTGTCCGCCCCGCTCTTGTTTCCCTGTCCACCTTCCTGCATCGGAGCCGCCTGCCCTACGCGCTGCACCGTGGGTCCGTTGCCACCAGGCGTGATGATCGAAATTGCGCAGAACGTCCGCCCGACGCCGCTCACGAAGGTAGTGCGCCGTTACGCCAACCACGGCGATGACAAGCACGGTTGTGCCGGCGGCCATACCCAGCCACGTTTGGTCCACGTCAGCCTCTCCAGTTGCACGACAGCGCTACTGCGCCTCATAGACAGGGTGCTTGCAGACCGGTCAAGCAACCGGCCGCCCGCAGCAGCGCACGATGCAGATGTCATGCCATCCGGGCACGAACCGCGCAGAGCGCAGCCCAACGTGAATTGCGATGTTGCGAGTCTGGGCGCGACCATCACTTGCCTGAACGGTGTTGGAAAATCGCCGACATGGGCCGGTTTGGCTCGCGCGAGCTGTGCATCGCGCCCGCCTGCTCGCAGCGAGGGGCACACACGGGGAACGTCATGAACTGGCTGGCCAATACCGTTCTCGTCTTGCACGCGCTGGTCGTGTTATTCATCGTCGGCGGGTTGTTCGCGATCTGGGCAGGCGCATGGCTACACCGTGCCTGGGTGCGCAACCGCGCATTCCGGCTCGCGCATCTGATCGCCATAGGCGTGGTTGCGATGCTCGCTGCTCTCGACATACCGTGTCCGCTAACGGTCCTCGAGGACTGGCTACGGACCGGCAACATGGGGCCGCAGGGCTTCATCCAGCGCTGCGTCAGCAACTGGCTGTATTACGACCTGCCCGGCTGGGTGTTCGCGACGGCCTATGCAGTGTTCCTGCTGGTTGTGGCCGTCACCTGGTTTCGTGTCCCGCCGCGGTCGTAGTGGCAGACCGGCCGCTGCGAGAAACGGGCGGCGACTTTCCGCAGCCGCCGCCGTTTGCGCTCACGGCAACGTGATCGTGCGCGTGAATTCGCCTGTCACGTTCGCACTCGTCGCAACACCGAAGACCGGGTGTACCGTCTTGGCGCCGCTAGCGGCCAGGCCCATGTAGTCGCCGAGGAAATGACCCTCCGCAAAGGGAGCGTCAAGGATGTTGAACGAAGCATCGGTCAGCTTGCGTTCGTTACCCCAATTGGCGGCGTTCTTGCACGCCGTGGCGGTCGAGCAGAAGACCGCGAAATAGTCGGTGCCCTCGAATCCGGCAGGTGTGTTCGTGTCGTTACGGAAATCGTAGTAGGTCACCACGATCGTACTGCCGTCGCCCGACGCTACCACCGCTGGAATGAAAGCCTGCTGCCGGCAGGGGTTCGTCCCGTTCGCCGGCGTCTGGTTGATCATGACGGGTGTCGACCAGCTAGCCCCGCCGTCATCCGATTCGCTGAAGACGATCCCTTCAATCGGAATCGAGCCCGTGGGTGTGGTGCAAGTCGCGGATGAAAAGCGATCGTCCTGCCAGGTGAGGTAGATCGCCCCCGAAACGGGGTTCACCGCGGCACTGTAGAGAATGGCGGCATCGCGTACCGGCTTGCCGCTGTCAGGCGTGACCACGCCGTTTCCGGCCTCGTAGATATCGTTGGTGAATGTCGGCGCCGACCAGTGGCCGCCTTTATCCACGGACTTGATATAGCCAATGCTCAAACCCGTGGCCGGCGTCACATTGATCGCCGTGAAGAAGTCGAGCAGGGTTCCATCGGGCAACACGCGCACCATGTTGTCGATGGTCTGTGCGTTCGTGCCCGGCTGGTAGATCGGCGCGGCCGTGCTCCATGTCACACCGTTGTCGGTGGACCGCGAGAAGAAGCTCGGGCCGGTGTAATTGAACTTGAAGACGGGCGCGCCGCCCGCGGCGGACGCTGCAGCGTTGCGCAATTGCTGCGCGATCAGGACGCCATCGTTTTGCGCGAGCAACTGGGCGCCTTCCTTCGTTTGCGGGAAAACACTCAACTGATCCCAAACCGCATAGACGTACTTGTTCGCAGTCGGATCCGCAGTGAGCGAATTCTTGTCGTTGAGCACGTGCGGCGAGTTGCTGCGGATGAGCGTAGCGGGAGGCTGCCACGTTGCGCCGTGGTCGGCGGAACGGCTGACCAGCATGCCGCTATTTCGCGCACCGAACGGCGTCGTCGGCTTTGCGGGATCCAGTACCAGCGAGAAGAAAAAGGCCGTTCCGTCCTGCGCAAAGTCTACCCAGGGATCGGAAGCGCGCCGGAACTTACCGCCGGTACAGTCGGTCACCCCGGACGGAATCGTATTGGTCCACGTGCTCCCTCCATTGGTGGAGACGACGCCGACGAGTCCGCGCGAACCGCCGTTGCTCCAGCGGTCCTGCTGGTGGCCGGCGAGCAGGCGAGACGGGTCGGTCGGATCGACCGCGACCCAGGGCTCGATCGAGGTGGCGGGAAAGAGGACGCTGCCGAATGCCGATTCCTGCGCGTGCACCTGGTCGGCGGTGCAGCCGCTAAACGGGTCGCCCCCGGCGACCTGCACGAGCGATCCCAGCGTTTGCGCTTGCGCGCCTGGGCCGATCAGGCATGCGAGCGCGATGACGCCGCCCCCCGCAATGCCCTGACAAACGAACCGGGATAGGCAACTGCAATGGATTTTCATTCGGAGCCTCGCGAAAAAGGTATGCAGATGGCCGCCTGTCGATTACCGGCGCCGTGGTGTCTGCACCGTCAACTCCTGAGGGAAGCGAAAACGACCTGACGCAGCAAAAACCGAACCTGGTTCGTTCGCCTGGACAGATAGCGGTGCATCGACCCAAACACACTAGTTCGTGGTCGCCCCAATCGTGTGAAAAATTCATCGCGTATGCCGCTTTGACGCGCCGCGTCCCCGATTCTATTGAACTGGTATGAGGAATGCAGGGCGAACGCAGAAGCATGTATGCGCTTGCAGAAACAGCGGTGATAGCTGCGCCTTGGCCCAACCGGCTCAGTCTCGGGCTTTCAAAGACGTCAGTCTTCTATTTGGAATACTTATTTATCAGGCCGCGCAAGGGCGACGAAGGCGGGGATTCAAGCGAAGGAGAACGGAGCGCGAGAACGCGCGCACGGAACGCGTGGCAATCAACCGCCACGGTTTGAAGCAGAGGTTCGCGCCGCCCACATGGGCAGGCGCGATGCTTACGCTTTACAGCGGCGTAATGCTCGAGGCTTGGAGCCCCTTCGGACCACGCTTGGTCTCGTAGCTGACCTTCTGGCCCTCGGCAAGCGTCTTGAAACCCGTGCCGCGCACTTCGGAGAAGTGAGCGAAGAGGTCGTCGCCGCCCTTGTCCGGGGTGATGAAGCCAAAGCCCTTGCTGTCGTTAAACCATTTAACGGTACCGGTTTCCACTAGAAAATCCTTAATTTGACAAATAAAAACACGCGCGCCCTGACGAGCGGCGAATAAAAAATCGAGCGGGAGAAGTCAACGAGAGCCGCGAGTCGCGGCAAATGATGAGCAGACACACCTGGAAGATTCGAACGGTGAAGGTACGCGGTATCGGTGGCCACGTCAAGGAATTTTCTGCGGCCCGCCCGAGAAGGCGCGCCCGCCCCGCCACATCGCAGCATCCGAGGTCATAACGCCTTCCAAAAAGAGGGCCGCCGCTCTCGCATGGAGAGCGGTCGCTTCCGATGCGCGTTCAGCACTACATGCCCATGCCCGTTCCTTCTCCGATGCCTGCGCCCGTGTTCGAACCGGTGTTCGTCCCCGGAATCGGAGTTGTATTCAGGTCGATCCGCCCATACACCCCATCGGCTTCGTCATTCGGCCCCGCCGCGAAGAACAGCGTATTGGAAGGCTGATTGCTGAGGTCGTTGCCGAACGCGATGCCCCACACGCCGTGTTCGACCAGCGGACTTCCGTTCGACGCGCTGAGTGGTCCCATCGACTGCCCGCTCGATGCGTTGAACGCGTTGATCGTCCCGTCGCCGAAATTGCCGATCAGTATCGCGCCGCTCATCGAGCCGAAGTTCCCGGGCGCTTGCGCGACGCCCCATGGCGCGTTTAGCGGACCGCCCGTCGCGAACCGTTGCTTCAGGTTGCCGGCCGTGTCGTACATGTCGACCATGCCGAGTCCCGTGCCCGCAACGTCGTCGTGCTTCGCGGCGTCTTGCATCGCGTAAGTGACGAACAGGTTTGCACCGATCGCCTGGATGCCGAACGGTGCGAACCCGGCCGGAATCGCCGGGTCCGAGAACGCACCGGGCATTGCGACCTTTGCGAAAGCGGTGTTGAAGACGTCGATCTTGTTGTTATGAAAGTCGGTCGCGTAGAGGAAGTTGCTGTTGTTCATCGCGGCGAGCGCGAGGCCCTTGTACACGGCGCCCCCCGTCCCATCGTCGTACATGACGAATGCGCTGGTCGGCGCGACGGCGGGCGCCCACGCCGTAATGGTGCCGCCCTCGCCCGCGAAAATGAACGCCGCGGCCCCTGACTTGCCGGTTTCCGTGACGGTGAAGCTTTGTGTGCCGTTGAAAACGATGCCCGTGGGCGATGCCGAGCCGTTCTTTCCCGCCGGTATCGTCACGATCAGCGATTGCGGCACGCCGTTGCCGTCATAGAGCGTCGCGACATTGGTGCCGTTGTCGGCCACCCAGGCGAACCCTTTCGGATTGAAGGCGACGCCCCAAGGGTTCTTCAGATTGACGTCGGTATGCGCGGCGGGCACCGCGCCGTCGGACACGAGGGCCGTCGCGGTGAACGACGACAACTGGATGGGCGGGCTCGTGCTGCTGGAACTGGAGCCAGACCCGCCACCGCATGACACGAGCGTCGCGATGGCCGCGCCGCATGCTACGACACCGAATACGTCGAATCGTGACTTCATGACCGCACTCCTTCTGCCCAAAGGACCTTACGGTCAATGAACGAGAAGGACGCGACGATTATTCCTGCGGCCAGCAGCTTGTTTCGCGACGTAATGGCGTGCGATCGCCATCGCTGAACCGGCTAGCCAGGCGCGAATGAAGGGAAACGAAAACTGCATCCAGCCTATTCCAACCGGCGGGAGAGACAGTGTATGCGCGCAACGTGCCGTCCTCCGGCGCGACCAGCGTCTACGGCCTTTTCGCCGTCAGGTAAGCAATGCGCTCGGCGCCGAACTGTTGTCCGCTTTCGAAAATCGCCCGCATTCGCACTTCCAGGTACGTGCGCTCTTCGCGGGTGAAATTCTCCTCGAGGACTTCTTTCAGGGTGGGCGCCAAAGGGTGGGGCGAGGTGAGAAGAAACGTTTCCCAGGGGAGGCTGTCCTCCGTTCGCACATCGATATGCAATTCCAGATGAATATCCGTGAATCCGGCGTCGATGGCAAAGCGAACAAGGTCGCGCTCGCCGTAGTTCGTGATGGGCAGCGCGCGCACCTTCTCCTCCGTATCGGGGTACTGTGCCGCCCGGCATCGCAGCAGGAGGGGGAAAAACGGATCGTCGGTGTTGAACGCACGCTGATCGACCAGTCGCTTGAGCATGCAGACCTCGAGCGCTTCATCACGCAGGATCGGCTCCGCGATGGCCAGGCGGCCACCCGGCTTGAGGATGCGGTACAGCTCGCGCATTGCAGCGGGCTTGTCTTCCACATACGCCAGAACCGCGCGCATCGTCGCCGCATCGACTGCCTCATCGGCAATGCCTTGCAGATTCTCGGCAGAGCCGTGTACGAATGCGCACTGCCCGTTCACCCCGAGCGTTCGGGCAGTCGCTTCCGCGTGCCGCAGCAAGGGGCGCGAAATATCTGTCATGACCACCCGGATCGCA
This sequence comes from Paraburkholderia sp. JHI2823, assembly GCF_038900695.1. Classification (NCBI taxonomy): domain Bacteria; kingdom Pseudomonadati; phylum Pseudomonadota; class Betaproteobacteria; order Burkholderiales; family Burkholderiaceae; genus Paraburkholderia; species Paraburkholderia sp. JHI2823. The sequence continues at coordinate 121,447 of NZ_JAYMRY010000014.1, forward strand.
GCACCAGCCCGCTCGATTGCCCGAAAGCCGACCAGACCGTCACCCGTACCGATGTCGGCCAACACTATGTCGGAACGAAGGCTAACGGAATCCAGCAAACGGTCAGCGTACTTCGTGATCTCGGCACGGACGGTATGCTCATGGGCGCGATCTTCGCCGTGGCGCTGCCCGAGAATCCATGCGGACCAGTTGTCATGAGTGACATCGTTCGTGAGCGGCGACAAAGTAACTTTCCAGGAGGCGTGAGCGATCCGCGCGATGGTAGCTTGGTATGCTGACGAACACCTTAACGAAAGCAGATTTTCGACACGGGCGCCGAGCTTTTTGAGGCAAAGGCGTGTCCGCTTTTAACCTGAATGAAAGTCGCTTTCATTCCGTGAAACTGCGCCAACGATTTTGCGCATCGGACGGTGGCCGCCAGGGCTTCTACCCCTAACCCACGCAAATACCTGGCACTGCGACCTTTTGAAAGAGATGCGGCGAAGCGACGGCCGAGGAAGGATAAGCCGCGAGGCTCGATCTTAGATCCGGATGAGAAAACGCCGCACGAAAGTGTGCGGTGGATTCCCAGACAGCGGAATTCATGTACGTTGGCTTTTCTCCGAGTGCGCGATGAAGCTGAGTCGAAATGAACCCGGCTTGTTGCTTCATGAACGCTGCGTCGTCCTGCCAGACCTTGAGGAATATCGGCTCATCGGCGGGATCGAGTGTGAAGACGTTCACGAGCACAACAGGAGCGGCCTCGGTCGCCAGTTGACGGTCGATCGCAAAGGAAGGGTCAAGCGGTCGCAACTTCCGATGGGTTGACTGTCAACGAGATCAAGGCCGCGCATCGGGTCATCATGAAATTGCAGAAGAATCTGGACGCAATGACCGAAGCCGATGACATCGATTGCGCGCTCCATCATCGTTCCCTCGCGGGCCGCTGCGGCATGCAATGCGGCGGAAATACGTGATCGAGTCCTCTGCCACGCGGCAATCACAGGTGACAAGGCGCGCCGGTCGCTCGACAATGCTTTGCGAAAGACGGCCGTATGCGCTGGTTTCCAAACGTCTTTTTCAATGCGGCGTAGCGCGCGACTCCCGCCAGCGGATTTTTTTGACTTCGTGTCCGTCGGCATGCGGCCCGTGCGTCATTGTGATGGCGGCCCGTTGCAATTCATCCGCCTCAACCCCATGACGGAGGCTCAAATGGAATACCTGTTGATGATCTATTCGGAAGAAAAGCGCTGGAGCCAGATGACTGACAGCGAGCGGCAGCAAGGCGTTGCCGCCTATCATGCATACACCGAATCGTTGCAGAAGGCGGGCGCGCTGGTGGGCGCAAACCGGCTGCAGAACACGAACACGGCCACGACCGTACGGCTCGTCGACGGCAAGCCGCAGGTGCTCGACGGGCCGTATTCCGATTCGAAGGAGCAGCTCGCCGGTTATTACCTGATCGACGTGCCCAACCTCGATGCGGCAATGGCGTGGGCGTCGCGTTGTCCCGGCGCGGCGCACGGCATCATGGAGGTGCGCCCGGTCTGGACCGCACCCTACGATGCGCCAGCGGGTGCATGAGCCAGTCCGGCGGCGGCCGTCACGCTGACGCCGCCGCGCATTCGATAGCCGAAGCGGTCGCGCGCCGCAGCTACGGCAAGCTCGTCGCGCTGCTCGCCATGCGCACGCGCGACGTCGCCGCGGCCGAGGACGCACTCGCCGAAGCGTTCGCGGCCGCGCTCGCAACCTGGCCGCAGCACGGCTGCCCGGCCAGCCCCGAAGCGTGGCTGATGACGGTTGCGCGCCGTCGGGCGATCGATGGCGCGCGTCATCGCCAGGTCGGCGACGCGGTGGCGAACCAGCTCGCGATCCTCGCCGACGAAATCGACGAGTGCGAGCCCGGCGCGTTGCCCGACCGGCGGCTCGCGCTGCTGTTCGCGTGCACGCACCCCGCGCTCGAAGCCGCGATTCGCACGCCGCTGATGCTGCAGGTGGTGCTGGGACTCGAGGCGAAGACGATTGCGTCCGCGTTCCTGACGTCGCCCGCCGCGATGGGCAAACGCCTCGTGCGGGCGAAGACCAAGATCCGCGAAGCGGGCATTCCGTTCAGCGTGCCCGAGCGCGAGGAGCTGCCCGGCCGCCTGGCTGCAGTGCTCGAAGCCGTCTATGCGGCGTACGCCGAAGGCTGGACCGACCCGGTCGGCGGCGACGCCGAGCGTCGCGATCTCGCCGACGAAGCGCTGTATCTCGCACAGCTGCTCGTCGAGTTGCTTCCCGATGAACCAGAGACGCTGGGCCTGCTCGCGCTGATGCTGTTTGCGCAGGCGCGGCGCGGTGCGCGACGCGATGCGGCCGGCGATTACGTGCCGCTCTCGGCTCAGGATCCGGCTACATGGAACGCGCCGATGATCGAAGCAGCCGACGCCCTGCTCCGGCGCGCGAACGCGCTCAACGCGATCGGGCGCTTTCAGCTCGAGGCCGCGCTGCAGTCTGCGCACGTGCATCGCTGCTTGACGCGCCGCCCGAATTGGCACGAGATCGTGCAGCTCTACGATGGTCTGCTCGCCATTGCAGCATCGCCGGTGGTTGCGGTGAACCGCGCGCTGGCACTGGCGGAACGCGACGGCCCGCAGGCGGCGCTCGACGCGCTCGCGCCTTATGCGGACGATCCGCGGCTCGCCGACTACCAGCCCTACTGGGCCGCGCGCGCCGATCTGCTCGCGCGTGCCGGCGCAACGGCCGACGCGCTCGGCGCATACGATCTCGCAATCGGCCTCGAACGGGACCCGGCCGTGCGCCGGTTCCTGCAGCGCAAGCGTATGGCGCTTTCATTGGCGAACGTGCACGGCCGGGATGGACGGCAAGACCATGAATGATGATGCGGCGTCGAGCACGTCGCCATGCCCCAACTTTTTGCACCATATTTACGGGCTTGTCTCTACGCTATACGAAGGCGATCCCTGGATCGATCTTCGTGCTTCCGTGCTCATGCGGTAACGCTGAGCCTCTTCGTGACGAGAGCGAGCGTGCTGAAAATCCTCATACCCATCTTCGACCCCCACGGCGCGGAAAAAGCCGCGCGCCATAGCGCGTTCCTCTTCGCCCGGCGCTGCGTGGCCGAAGTCGAAATCGTGGAGGTCCTGGAAGACGTCACCATCGAACGCACCAGCGCGTTCTGGTCGCAGGACGAACTACGCGAACAAAGCCAGCGCCACCTGAGCCGCGCGCTCAGTGAAACCTGCGCGATTCTCGACGATGCCGGGGTGCCCTATACCTCGAGCTACATGTGCGGGCCCTTCGTGCGAAGCGTGTCCCGTCGCGTCGAAAGCGGCCATGCCGACATCGTCGTCGTCGATGCCAGCCATCTCGGCATGCTGCGCAAGCTGGGCATGCTCTTGAAGCTTTGGCGGCTGCGCGCGACACCGGTCACGCTGCTGCATTGAGGCGCCGGTGCGCTTCCCCTGCGCGCGCCCCTTGAGGGATGCGCCGACCAACGTCTAGAACGCGCCGCTGCGCATATCGCCGCCCTTGCGGTAATTTCGGTTGCTTTGCTCGGGATCGCGGTTCACCAGAGGTCGCGCATAGAGCGGATGACGCAGGCTCCGCACCTCGTGTTCGAGCTTGAAGCACTGCCCTCCGGTCACGGGATCGGCGATGTCGGCGAAGCGATATTGATGAGGCTCCTCGCCGTATGTCAGCCCGCGTTGCGCGAGCCAGGCGTAGGGTTTGGAGAAATTCGCGACGTACACCTGAATATGATGCCCGTCGTACTCCGGGATCGCCGCGCGCGTTTCAGCAAAGACGAGTTGCTGATGCGTTCCCACGGCGACTACCGCTTGCTGCAAACCGTAGCTGTCCCGAACGTCGGCGGGCGCATCGAAGACCTCGTGGTAAAAGGCGGCAATCGATTCCGCGCTGCCGGCCGGCACATCGAGCTGCACATAAGCGATGCCGAGATCGAGGTCCGACCACGGCGCTTGCCCCTGAAAAGCATCCCGATCGAGGCAGTCGTAACGGTTTCCCCAGGGACACGTCACCTCGACGCGATCGTCGCGCTCCACCCATCCGAACGCGGTTCCGTCGAGCACCGGCTGAACTCTGTGCAGTCGTGCGACGAGCGCCTCGCGCGGCCCCACGACCAGCCCGGCGTGCCCGCGCAAGCGCTGGGCTTCGCCTTGTGGCAAGTGGATCTGTGAACGGCCAATGTTGATCCACATATTGGTCACGCCCGTCATCACAAAGGGATCGCGCGTGAGCCCGAGCCCGCTGACGTAGAACGCCGTCGCGAGACGCTGGTCCGGTATCGTGAGGTTGACGTGCTCGAGCAGCACGAGGTTGCCCGTGTCCTCGAGTGTGTACGCTGAACGTTTCATCTTTTCGCCTTCGGAGAATGCATCGCGTCGGGAGACGCCATGGTAACGAAAGCGCACGACGGATGTCGGCTAGCCCAAGCCGCGATGACTCCGGCACCGTTCAAAAATGTGCGGCGTCCCGCACAATTTCGTTTTTGTCCACTCGACCATGGGATTTGATTCCCGCTATTATCGCGCGTAGTGCATCACGTCTTTTCGCCGGCGCTGGCCACTCGGCGCAGGCATCCTGATTCATCAGTTTTTTTTCGAAGCATGCAGCACATGCCTGCATGAGCGGCGCTTTACGCGCCGGCGCCTGAATCCTCTGATCCCCGCAGGACTGCCGGGCAACGGTCACCGGCGACAGGAGAGACGTGGCATGATTGGCAACCTTATCGACATTGCAAGGCAAATCCGGCAGAGCGAAGGTTTCAAGAACGCGCTCAACACGCCGGTACGCCTTTCCCTGCATGCGCGGCAGCGCTTGAACCGCGGTTACTTCGTCATCGAGATCCGCGCCAATTCAGGCTTTTTCTCCGTGATGCAAATCGTTTTGTGCTGCCTCCTGTATTGCGAGGAAAGGAATTTGACGCCCATGATTTCGGCGCGTGGCGGCAGTTATGGCGACGCCGAAGGCAAGGTGGACTGGCTCGGCGAATGCTTTGACAACATCACGCCGGTACCCGTGCCGCCCTCGGGCCTGCATTTGCGAACGTCCATCGTGAGCGATCTGAGCGATCTGGGATTTCGTCGTTACGAGCTGGGCCTCGAACTCAAGCGCGCGAGCACAGTGTTCCTGTCGAACTTTCGGCCGGCAACGGCGATTCGCGCAGAAGTCGAAGCAATACGGCGGCGGCTCCACATTGGTGCGTCGACGTTAGGGGTGCATTTTCGCGGCACCGACAAGAAATACGAAGCGCATACCATCGAATGGGATGCGCTTTGCCGCAGGGTCGAGGAAACGCTCGCCGCCGAGCCCCAGCTGACGAACATCTTCGTATCGAGCGACGAACAACCCTTCCTCAATTTTTTCGTGAATCGCGGTTTCGCCGTGCCCGTCAACGTGGCGCCCGCCAGGCTGCTCTCGACGGGCGAGAAGCCCGTGCACTTCAGCGGCCATCCCGGACTCGCCATCGGCCGCGAGGCACTCGTCGCGAGCCTGCTGCTCGCGAGTTGCGGGTATCTGCTGAAGACCCCTTCGTACCTCTCGGGCTGGTCGAAGGTTTTCAATCCATCGCTGCCCGTGAAGCTCGTTGTGCCGCCGCGCGACAGTGCTTTCTGGTTTCCCGATAACCAGATATGGACCGAACAGCAAACGAGCGGCGGCGACCTCGCGAATCTCGAGGATCTGCAAATCGCACAATCGGATCCGCCTCTCACTGAAACCGGCTCGACCGCCTGAAGTTGCGGTTTTTCATCGCCCTTGGCACTCTCGCGCTTCGTTCTCGAGAACGGCGGCAAACCTGCCTCGCGCTACGAACCCGAAAGTGGCAGGCGCTAGTGGACGCGCTACGCGACGCACTTCACGCGGCCGCCAGACGCGACGGCGCGAACGCGCCGAACGCGTTGCTGCGCAGTCACGCAATCGGGACAGGCCGCTTTCGCCGCCCATAGTGGCTTCATTTAAAGCGCTGGACGGCACGTCGATGGATGGGAGCTCCGTACCTTGCTGCGCCGGCACGAAAACACGGGCAAGTTCGAAAAGGATGCGTCTGAACATCGGACATTCTCCGGGATGACTACTGCTCCGGACGCCCTTGCCCGATGAGTGTCTAATCTGTCCGCCGCGATGCCTGTGATCGCATTGGGCCAGCGTCGATGCTGGCCACGTGTCCGGACCGCTTGCATCTGACATTCCATCAGCGTGCATTCTCCGTGGACAAAATTCCGGGGACAAGCCTTTGCGCGAAGATCGATTGCCGGCATGGAGGCAACCGCGAACGACGAGGTATGCATCGCCTGGCAACGCGCCTCACTTGAGCGCCGCCACCGCTTCGATCTCGCCCGCGACCGGCACGCTGCCCGACGGGCTCATCATGCGCGGCTGCAGCATCAGCGCGACGAGCCCTGTCCAGCCGGTCTGGTGCGAGGCGCCGACGCCGCGCCCGTTGTCACCGTGAAAGTACTCGTGAAACAGCACGAGATCGCGGCAACGCGGATCGGCCTGCAGTAGCGGGTACGTGCCCATGACCGGGCGCTCGTTGTTGCGGTCGAGCAGGAACAGCGTCGTGACGCGATGCGCCAGCTCGTCGGCGATTTGCGCGAGCGACAGCTTGCTGCCCGAGCCGGTTGGATACTCGACGAGAAAGTCATCGCCGTAATAGCGGTGGAATTCGTACAGCGACTCGATCAGCAGATAGTTGACGGGCATCCACACCGGACCGCGCCAGTTCGAATTTCCGCCGAACACGCGCGTATCCGATTCGGCGGGAAGGTATTTGACGGAGAAGTTACAGCCGTTGTGCCGATAGACGAAAGGCGTTTCGAGATGAGCGCGCGATAGCGCGCGCACGCCATGGTCAGAGAGAAACTCGGCTTCGTCGAGCACGCGGCGCAGCAGCGCCTTCATCCGGTGCCCGCGCAACAGCGAGAGCAGCAGCGTGTTGCCCTTGCCTGGCTCGTTCCAGCGCGAGACGAGCCGGGCAAGATCGGGCCGGTGCTGGAGGAACCAGACGAGCCGGTCGCGCAAACCCGGCAGGCCGCCGTGCACCCGCTCCTCGAGCACGCGCACCGCGAAGAAGGGAATCAGCCCGACAATCGAGCGCATACGTAGCGGCACGCTGGTGCCGTCCGGCAGCCTGAGCTTGTCGTAGAAGAATTCGTCGATGCTGTCCCAGAGGCCCGTATCGCAGCCGTCGTCGCAACTCACCGCGCCGGCGATATAAAGAAAGTGCTCGAAGAACTTCACGCCCATGTCGACGAACACGTGATTCGCAAACGCGAGTTCGAGCGCGATGCGCATGAGGTCGAGTGCGTATGCGGCCATCCATGCGGTGCCGTCCGCCTGATCGATGTGGCCGCCCGTCGGCAGCGGCGACGAACGGTCGAAGATGCCGACGTTGTCGAGCCCCAGAAAGCCGCCCTGGAAGATGTTGTGGCCGTCCGCATCTTTGCGATTCACCCACCACGCGAAATTCAGCAGCAGCTTATGGAAGATCAGTTCGAGGAAATCGCGGTCCGCCTTGCCCGTGATCGAGCGGTCGATCTCGTACACGCGCCATGCCGCCCACGCGTGCACCGGTGGATTCCCGTCGCCGAACGCCCATTCGTACGCGGGCAGCTGTCCGTTCGGATGCTGATAGCGGTCCTTCACCAGCAGCAGCATCTGCTTCTTTGCGAACATCGGATCGACCAGCGCGAAGGCGACCGCCTGGAACGCGAGATCCCATGACGCGTACCACGGGTACTCCCACTTGTCCGGCATCGAGAGGATGTCCGCGTTACACAGATGCCGCCAGTCGCCGTTGCGCCCGTGCTGGCGTGCCGCGGGCGGTGTGGGCTGCAGCGGGTCGCCTTCTATCCAGCGATTCACGTCGTACTGGTAGTACTGCTTCGACCACAGCATGCCCGCGAGCGCCTGGCGCTGCACGAGCCGCGCGTCGGCGCTTTCGATGTCGCGCTGCAGGGCCTCGTAGAACGCATCCGCTTCGGCGATGCGCTGCGCGAACAGCCTGTCGATGTCGAGCGGCACCTCTTCCCTGGGCGCGGACAGCGAGCGCCAGCGCAGCGTGACGGCGGCGCGTCCGTGCGCCGCCAGTTCGAGACGAACGCGCGCGGCCGCCTTCGTGCCGGTGTCGCGGCGGATCGCGTCGTGGCGGCCATGCACGACATAATCGTTGATGCCGTCCTTGAACGGGCCGGCGCCGTCCATGCCGAATAGCCGCTGCACGTTGGTGTCGTTCTCGCAAAAGAGCCATTCGACACTCGCCCCCTCGTTCGACGCAGCCGTCACGACAAGCGGCTCGTGCGAGTTATCAGCGCCGCAGTGCGCGACCACATGCTCGCCCGCCGACGACGAGACGAGCGCGAGCGACGGCTTGCTGCTCGTGGGCTTCCACGACCAAGTATTGCGCGCCCAGATCTGCGGCAGCACGTCGATCGACGCATGCTGCCCCGCGCGGTTCTCAACCGTCACGCGCATGACGATGTCATCCGGCGTGTGCTTCGCGTATTCGATCTGCACATCGAAATAACGTTCGTCGTCGAATGCGCCTGTATCGAGGATCTCGTATTCGGGCAAACCGGCGCCGCGCCGCGCGTTCTCCTCGATCAGATCCTGGTAGGGAAACGCGGCTTGCGGGTACTTGTATAGCATGCGCATATAAGAATGCGTCGGCGTGCTGTCGAGGTAGAAGTACAGCTCCTTCACGTCCTCGCCGTGATTGCCCTCTTCGTTCGTGAGGCCGAACAGACGCTCCTTCAGGATCGGATCGCATCCGTTCCACAGCGCGACCGAGAAGCACCAGCTGAGCCGCTCGTCGGCAAAACCGGCCAGGCCGTCCTCGCCCCAGCGATAGGCGCGCATGCGCGCGTGATCGTGCGGAAAGTAGTCCCACGCGGTGCCGTGCTCGCTATAGTCCTCGCGCACCGTGCCCCACTGGCGCTCGCTCAGGTAGGGGCCCCAGCGTTGCCAGCGGGCATAGTCGCCCGAGTACAGGCGTTGGCCTTCAACGGTGTGGATGAGGCCGGCGGCGCGCTGCAGCATGGGCATCTCCTTCTACTCGGACCTTGGCGTCGGATATTGCGCGGCGCGCGAGCGCGTCGAGAGTCACATGCTAGCGCGGTTTGTCCGCACACTGGGAATACAGCGGATGCTGCGGTCTTAGCACGCGTCGCCGAGCCGTTCGAGCACGCGCAGCAGTTCGCCAAGCGACCACGCCTGGAACGGTGTGCCGCCCGGCAGATGCGGCGCATCTCCATCGGCGACTTCGGAAACATGATCGAGCCCCGCATGGTCGAGATGCGCGAGCAGCGGCGCCACGAAATGCGCATGCGCGTGCGCGCGTTGCGCCGCGCCGTCGCCATTCACGCGCAGCCACGCCTCCACGAAGGGTCCGAGCAGCCAGGGCCAGACGGTGCCCTGATGATAGGCGCCGTCGCGCTCCAGGACACCGCCCCGGTATCGGCCGCGATAGGCGGGGTCCGACGGCGAGAGCGTGCGCAACCCCATCGGTGTGAGCAGATGCGCTTGAACCTGCGCGACGACCGCGCGCGCCGCATCGCCTTCGAGCAGCGCGAACGGCAGACCGCCGATCGCGAAGATCTGATTGGGCCGGATCGAGCGATCGACGGCGCCCTGAACATGATCGACGTCGATCACGTCGAACAACGCGCCCGTCGACGGATCGACGAAGCGCGCGGCGAACGAGGCGCTGGCGCGCGCTTCGAGTTCGCGCCAGCGCGTGTCCCATGCGCAGGCAATGCGCAGTGCGTTGATCCACAGCGCCTGAATTTCGACCGGCTTGCCGATGCGCGGCGTGACGACCCAGTCCCCCGCCTTCGCATCCATCCACGTGAGCTGCACGCCCGGCACGCCGGCGCGCAGCAGCCCATCGCGCGGATCGACGGCGATCGCATAGCGGGTGCCGCGCGCATAGCCGTCCAGGATCGCGTCGACCGCGCCTCGCAGCACGTGCCGCGCCGCGTCCGGCACGTTCGCTGCGGCGAAATAATCGTGCACGGCGACGACGAACCACAGCGATGCATCGACCGAGTTGTATTCGGGCGCACCGCCGGCGTCGGGAAATCGGTTCGGCAACATGCCTTCGGAAACCGTCGACGCCCATTCGAGCAGGATCGCGCCCGCCTCTTCGTAGCGGCCATTCGCGAGCAACAGGCCACGCATCGCGATGAAGGTGTCGCGGCCCCAGTCGGTGAACCATGGGTAGCCGGCGACGATCGTGCGGCCATCGCCGCGCGTGACGACATAGGCATCCGCCGAGCACGCCAGGCGCGAGCCGCGCGACGCCCGGCGCAAGGCCTCGAAGCCGGCGAGCAGCACGGCGCGGCTCGCGGCGCTTTCGCTGGCTTCACGCACCGTATTGGCCGTGTCACCGAATGGTTCCGCGCGCAACAGGATCACGGCGTCGCCTTGGCCGAGATCGAAGGAGAACACGCCGGGCGTCGCGAGGTCCTCTACGCAGTCGAGACCGCGCTCTCGTTCGCGCACATAGCAGAAGTTGCGGTACCAGTCCGGCGCATGCGCATAGCTTCCGTTCGAGCGCGCGACGATGGCAGGAAGATTGCCGTACGGTTGCCAGCGCACCCGCTCGCCGTCGATCTGCGCGTCGAACACGAACGCCGGATTCTCGTGATGCAGCGCGTGGTAATCGCGGCCGGACATCAACGGGCGCACTTTCAGCACCGGCGCGGCTGCATCGCTGCGCGCCGCTGCTTCGAGGCGCCAGCGCAGCACGGTCTCGCAACTGGCCTTTGCAACGAAGACTTCGGCGGTGAGCACGCCGCCGTCGTCCAGCCGGTAGCGCCATGTCGGCCACGGCGACGTGTCGAAGCTCGCCATGCGCTGCGTGGTATCGGGCGCGAGGATATCGGGCGCGTAGCGCTGCATCGTCAGCGCAGTCTTGGAGCCCCCGTATTCGAGCCACGCCTCGATGCCGTTGACGAGCACCACGCGGCCGGTGGGCGGCTGCGTCGCCGCCAACAGCAGTGCGTGGTAGCGGCGCGTACGCGCGGTGCCGGCCGTGCCCGACGCGAATCCGCCCGAGCCGTCGGCTTCGAGCCACTCGTCGTCGAGGCGGGCAGCATCGATGGGGCTCTCGAGGCGCGTCATCGGATTGACCAGGCGCTCGCCTACGGGTTGAAGCGTTTCACTTCATCGCGCCAGTAATGCTGCTGCCGCCAGCCGAGCAGACCTTTGAGCTTTTCGTTGCTGAGCAGCGTCTCGAACTCGCCGAGCGCCTTCTTGACCGGCACGCCGGGATAGTACCGGTCGAGCAGCACCTGGGTCGGCAGGTCGGAGGACACATCGTCCGCAGCGACATTCATGATCTCGAAGCCGAGCCCGTCCGTTTCGATCGCCAGCCTGCACGCATTGGCGAGGTCCCGCCCGTCGATATAACTCCATGCAATGCGCTTGCGCAGCGCGGGATCCTTGAGCCATGTAGAGAACTTCGCGTAGTCGTCGGGATCGAGCACGTTGCCAATGCGAAAACAATAGATATCCGAACCCGTGCGCGCCTGGAACGCTTTTGCCGTCACTTCGTTGACCACTTTCGACGTGGCGTAGCTGTCCATCGGATCCACCGGATAGTCCTCGTCGAGCGGAAAATACGCGGGATCGCGATGCCTGTGAGCGAACACCACGCCGTACGTCGTCTCGCTCGACGCCACGATCACCTTGCGCACGCCCAGCTTCGAGGCCGCATCGAGAATGTTGTACGTGCTCATCACGTTGATGCGGTAGACCTCGTTGTCGGTCGTCAGCATGATGCGCGGGATCGCTGCAAAGTGAACGATCGCATCGATCGGCTTCGGCTCCAGGTCGTCGGCGAACTCCACCGGCGCGGTGGTCGAAGCGATCGCATTGAAAACCTGGCCGGCGTCGGTGATGTCCGCGATCAGCGTGCGCGCCGTGCGCTGCGGCATGGGCACACGGTCCAGATTCAACACTTCGTAGCCATGCTTGACCAGGTCCTCGACCACCCATTTTCCGGCGAGGCCGCTGCCTCCCGTCACAATCACTCGCTTCGTCATGTGCTTCTCTCCTCCAGTCTGTTTTCAGGGGCGACCGCCAACTGTCGTGATGGTCGCGCAATTTCAGCCGCGCTGCTTCGATCGAAAAATCATTGAGTGACCCGGCCGTCAAACCTCGATACCGAGCGCAACGATCCGCCGGTACAGCGTCGCGCGCGCCATGCCGATCTGCGCGGCGGCTTTCGTGACGTGGCCGCCCGCCGCGCGCAACGCATCGGTCAGGAAGCGACGCTCGAAATCGTGCATCGCCTCTTCATACTGTTGCACACCGGCGCGATCGGGCGAGGCGGCAAGCGGTGTATCGCGCCGGTCGTGAGCCATGTCGCGCGCCTCGTCCTCGGCCCGATGCCCGCGCCCGTCGCCGATGAAGCGCGCGAGCGAACGCGCATCGATTCGCTCGTTCTCCGATAGCAGCACCGCGCGCTCGAGCGTATTGCGCAGCTCGCGCACGTTGCCTGGCCAGCTGTACGCGCACAGCACCGCGAGCGCATCGCGGTCGAGTTCGAGATGCACGGCTCCGCTTTCCACGGAAAGCTTGTCGAGGATCGCATAGGCCATCGCCTCGATGTCGGCGAGGCGCTCACGCAGCGGCGGCACGCGGATCGTCAGCACGTTGATGCGGTAGTAGAGATCCGCGCGAAACCTGCCCTGCGCTACCAGCGCGGGCAAATCCGCCGAGGTTGCCGCGATGATGCGCACGTCGGTATGCACGATGCGATTCGAGCCGAGCGGCTCGAATTCCTGCTCCTGCAAGACTCGCAGCAGTTTACCCTGCAGCGCCAGGGGCATGTCGCCGATCTCGTCGAGAAACAGCGTCCCGCCCTGTGCCAGTTCGAACTTGCCGATGCGCCCCTTGCGGTCCGCACCCGTGTAAGCGCCGGCTTCCGCGCCGAAGAACTCCAGTTCCAGCAGCGTGTCGGGAATCGCCGCCACGTTCACCGTCACGAGCGGCCCGTCCGCGCGGCCGGACGCGCCGTGTATGGCGTGCGCAAGCAGTTCCTTGCCCGTGCCCGTTTCGCCGAGCAGCAGCACGGGCGACGCGAGACGCGCGGCCCGGCGCGCCTGGCGCTTGACTTCGAGACTCGCGGCGCTCGTGCCGATCAGGCTGGAGAAGCTGTACTTCGCGCGACGCACCTGCGCAAGCGACTGGCGCGTGCTGATCAGCTCGGCGCGCAACCGCGCGTACTGGCTGAAGAGCGGCGAGAGCCCCTTGAGCTCGTTGAACAGCACGAAGCCGACCGCGCCGATCGTTTCGCCGTTGTCGTCCTTGATCGGCAGTCGCGTGACGACGATCGGGTCGCGATCGGTTTCGAGAATGTCGAGGAGGATGGGCTCGCCGCCCTTCACGACCTCGCGCATCATGCTGTTCGGAATGACGCTTTCGCAATCGAGGCCGATCACCGCCGCCGGGTCGTCGAATCCGAAGCGTGCCGCGTAGTCCTTGTTGATCCAGACGACGCGCGCGTTGCGATCGACGATAACGGTGCCTTCGCTGAACTTGTCGAGTGATTGAAAGAGCGATTGCATCGCCAGCTTGCGCACGTGGTCGAAGTCGGCCAGCAGCGCGGTCGTTTCGATTTCCATTCGGTTCTTTTCGTCGGTCGGGCCGTTGCGGCCATGGATTCTCGTTTTCGGGACCGATTATCCCAGAAATGAGAATGCGCCGCGCGCCCGAGATTCATGGGCCTGCGCGGCGGATCGGATTGCGGGCGCGTGCTTTTGCGCCCATGCCGTCTCAATTCCGGGACACCTTGCGGCCACAACCATCCCGGCCGATGCCGGGCACCCGCCGCTGGCCGGCATCGCGCCCTCTCCCGCTGGGCTTGCAGCCCCTTGGCACATATCGTGCTGTATTGCGCGGTCGTGCCGGCAACGGCGCGCAGAACAAACACACCTGCACGAATAAACCCAACTGGAGACAAGATGTCCTTTGTGATCGTGATCGCCGCTTTGGCGTTCCTGATGTTCGTGGCCTATCGCGGCTACAGCGTCATCCTCTTCGCGCCCATCGCCGCACTAGGCGCCGTCCTGTTGATCGAACCCGCCGCTGTCGCACCCGTCTTTTCCGGCATCTTCATGGAAAAGATGGTGGGCTTCGTGAAGCTCTACTTTCCCGTGTTCCTGCTAGGCGCCGTGTTTGGCAAGGTCATCGAACTCTCGGGCTTTTCCGAAGCGATCGTCCACGCCGCCATCCGCTATATCGGCCGCTCGCGCGCGAATGCCGTGATCGTTGCCGTATGCGCACTGCTCACGTACGGCGGCGTGTCGCTCTTCGTCGTCGTGTTCGCGGTGTATCCGTTCGCCGCCGAACTCTATCGCCAGAGCAATATTCCCAAGCGCCTCATGCCCGGCGCCATCGCACTCGGCGCATTCACGTTCACGATGGATTCGCTGCCCGGCACGCCGCAGATCCAGAACATCATCCCCACCACGTTCTTCAAGACCACTGCCTGGGCCGCGCCCTGGCTCGGCGTGATCGGCTCGCTCTTCATCATCGTGGTCGGCCTTTCGTACCTCGAATGGCGCCGCCGCAGCGCCATGGCGAAGGGTGAAGGCTATGGCACGTCGCTCGTGAACGAGCCCGACCGCGTGGAGACGGGCAATCTTCCGCATCCGGCGCTGGCCATTGCGCCGCTCGTGCTCGTTGGCGTCGCCAACTTCGTGCTGACGAAATGGATTCCGCAGTGGTACGGCGAGAGCTTCACCGTGGCACCCGACGTGCTGCCCGGCATTCACGCGCCCGTGACCGTGGCCGTAAAAAGCGTCGTGGCCATCTGGGCCGTGCAGGGCTCACTGCTGCTCGGCATTCTGCTTGTCATCGCGACGGCGTTCGGCCGCGTGAAGGCGCGTTTCGCGGCCGGCACGAAAATGGCCGTGAGCGGCGCGCTGCTCGCCACGCTCAATACCGCTTCCGAGTATGGCTTCGGCGGCGTGATCTCGGCCCTGCCCGGCTTCCTCGTGATCGGCAATGCGCTCAAGGCCATTCCGAATCCGCTCGTCAACGCCGCTGTGTCAGTCTCCGCGCTCGCGGGTATCACGGGCTCCGCTTCGGGCGGCATGAGCATCGCGCTGGCCGCGATGTCGGACACCTTCATCAAGACCGCGCAGACCATGCACATTCCGATGGAGGTCCTCCACCGTGTCGTGGCCATGGCGAGCGGCGGCATGGACACGCTGCCGCACAACGGCGCGGTGATCACGCTGCTCGCGGTCACGGGCCTCACACACCGGGAGTCATATCGCGACATCTTCGCCGTGACCATCATCAAGACGCTCGCCGTCTTCTTCGTCATCGCCGTGTTCTACCTCACCGGTATCGTCTGACCGGCATTCACACGAGGCTCACTCATGCACCACACCAACAGGCCCGCCCTCGCGGGAAAGACCGCCGTCGTCACCGGGTCGACGAGCGGCATCGGGCTCGGCATCGCGACCGCGCTGGCCCGCGCGGGCGCCAACCTCGTCCTGAACGGATTCGGCGACCCGACTGGCGCACTCGCCCAGATCGAAGCCACCGGCGTGCGCGCCGTGCATCACAACGCGGACATGAGCCGGCCGGCCGAGATCGAAGCGCTCATCGCCTTCGCAGCACAGACGTTCGGCGGTCTCGACATCCTCGTCAACAACGCAGGTATTCAGTACGTCGAAACAATCGAGAACTTTCCGGTCGAGCGCTGGGATCAGATCATCGCGATCAATCTGAGCGCGACGTTTCACGCGACGCGCGCGGCGCTTCCCATCATGCGCGCGGCGGGCTGGGGACGCGTGATCAATGTCGCGTCGGTGCATGGGCTCGTCGGGTCGGTCGGCAAGTCGGCGTATGTCGCGGCCAAGCACGGCGTCATCGGGCTCACCAAGGTGGCCGCGCTGGAAACGGCGCGCAGCGGCATTACCGTCAATGCGATCTGCCCGGGCTGGGTGCTCACGCCCCTCGTGCAGAAGCAGATCGACGACCTCGCCCATCGCGAGGCGCTGTCCATCGAAGATGCGACCCTCAAGCTGCTGGGCGAGAAACAGCCGTCAGCACGCTTTGCGAGCGTCGAGCAGATTGGCGGCGTGGCCGTGTTCCTGTGCTCGGAGGCGGCCAGCGAAATGCGTGGCGCAGAGCTCAAGGTCGATGGAGGATGGCTCGCGCAGTAAGGGCGACAGCGGCGCGGGCTCGCGCAACGAGTTGCCCTGAACGATACGACGGCTGAATGCCAAGGGCTGGCCGGGGGGGCCGGTCATCCATCGACGACTTTAGCGGTGCGCTTGCATTCTGGCCGCCAGGTTCTCACCCACACGCGCGGGTTCGCCGCGATGATTTCGGTGGCTGATCGGTCTCGTGAACGTCACAACCACCTGCCCGACCTGCTTCGACGGCTGCTCGATCGCCCTCGCAGGCAGGCTCCGGGCTACACTCCCGCCCGCCGGATGGGCTCTGGGCGGCGCAACGGCGGCCCACCCCCGCAACGCCCAGTTCTAGTGCTTTTGCGAGCCGGCGCCCTGGCCGGTGCTGCGATCCGAGGGCTGCTCCGTCTGCCGCCCCGTTTTTCCGGCTTCCGCCACGGTGCTGGCCGTGTCCCTGGCGTCCCTCGCGCTGCGCTCCGCGAGGCTCGACACGTTTTCGGCGTTCTGGCGAATCACGCCCGAAAACTCGTCCGCCGTCCTGGCGGCCGAATCGGACACTCTACCGACCTGCTCGGCCAGTGTTCGCATGCTTTCTTGCTGGGCGCCCAGCTGTTCCCGGGTCCACTGAGCCAACCCGGCCTGCACATCACACGCAAGCTCGAACATTTCGCGTGCATAGGACTGTGCCTTGTCCGGCGAGGGGAAGGCCGCGGCTATCAGATCGGGGCGGGTATCGGCACGTCTTTGTTCCGCGGCAACCCGTTTGGCGTCCTCATGCGCCGCATTCATCATTGACCGCGACGCTTCGGCCGCCAGATCCGTGGTGGTCTTAAAAGCGTCGATCCCTTTCGAAGCGAGTCTGAAAAACAGGTTTGCATTGGCCTGCTGCAAATTCCAGAACGTCGAATACATATGGCTGCTCCTCATGGTTATGCCGCTGATTGCGACTTCCGTGGTGCAGCAATCGGGATGCCTCGAGTCGCAGATGCCGCGCCGGGGATCGCGCCCTGGATCAAAATCCTTCCGTGGAGCTATGGCTCGAACCTGACGCGGCTAACCAGTTCGCTGCCCGCTGGCGACCCGCGATCGGCATGCCCGTGAGGCTTCACGCGCTCACCAGGCTTCTCGCACGATAAAGCCGATCAACCATGGATGCTGCATTGGCTTGCCGCCGAAAGGCGTTGGCGGGACGTGGCCGGGCTGGACGGTTAGTTGCACGATACGCATGAAATATCTACGCGGAATCCATGTTCTACACTCTGAGGGTCGTCTTTCGACATCCGTATCCGCATGATCGACAATCGGCGAACACGCACTTTGTGAGTGACATCAGTTGTCCAGGAAAGGAGCGCACCATGGCGACCCCATCTCTGCCCGGCGGTACGACGGTCGATGAAATCGCGGACGACATCTATCGCATTTCCACTCCGGTCGAACTGCCGGGTGGCGGCGGATTCTCGTTCAACCAGTACCTGATAGTCGACGACGAGCCGCTGCTATTTCATACAGGATTGCGCGCGCACTTTGCGAGCGTGGCGGAAGCCGTCGAGCGGATCATGCCGCTCGACCGGTTGCGCTATATCGGGCTCTCGCATTTCGAAGCCGACGAGTGCGGATCGCTCAACGCGTTTCTCGCAGCGGCGCCGCATGCGGAGCCGCTATGCGGCAAGATCGCGGCCATGGTCTCCGTGAGCGACTATGCCGACCGGCCGCCACGCGCGCTCGAAAACGACGAAACGATTTCGCTGGGGCAGCGCAGCGTGCGCTGGCTATATACGCCGCATCTGCCGCACGCGTGGGAATGCGGCTTCCTCATGGAAACTACGTCGGCAACGCTGCTCTGTGGTGACCTGTTCTCGCAGGGCGGCTCCCGTCACCCGGCGCTGACTGAGGGCGATATCCTCGAACCGAGCGAGGCCTTCCGTCACAAGATGGATTACTTCTCACACACGAGAAATGCGCGCGACATGCTCGAAGGCCTCGCTGCGTTACAGCCAACGACTCTGGCCTGCATGCACGGCAGTGCCTGGCGCGGCAACGGCGCGGCCCTGCTGCTCGCGCTCGCCGATAGCGTCGAACATAGGTAGGCGCCAAGGCGGGATCGCGCGCGGGCGCCGCGATCAGGCATCCGCCTCCAGCGTGACGCCGGCACCGCGAATCACCTGAAGATACGCGAGCGTATCGCCGACGGCTGCCGTTGCCTGCTCTGCGAGCCTGCGCATCTGCGCGGATTTTTCTGCGCTTGCCATCATCGATTCGAGCGCGTCCGCGTGCGCGAACCCGTGAGCCGCGGCGGCACCGAGCACGGCATCGAGAACACGCCGGGCGGCCACGCGGGCGTCGATCGGCGCGAGCGATGCGCGGTACGTGAGAAAACCCGCCATCAGCAGAAACTCGGCAGGGCTGATATGCCGGCCATTGCCAACCGGCACGCCGTTCGTATTGCCGTGATCCAGCGCCATAAATCGCCTCCCACTTTGGGACACCGAGCATCGTGAACGCACGCGCGGTGTCATTAACGTAAGGGATTTCCCGTAATCCGGGTTGCCGCGCGCGGCGCCGCACGCCGCGTAGAGAAGATCACTCTGCCAACCCCCGTACCGCTGTGGAAAGCAGGTTCCGGAAAATATAGTACAGAAAGGATCGTGCCCGCCAAAGAATGCGACAAGGTTCGACTTGGGGTTAATACCAGCCCCGGCATTCGAACTTCTCTTCGGTGCCACAAGCGGCGGCCGCATACGTCCATATTTTTCGGCATTCCGGGATCGCAAGTCGTAGTATTCTTGATCCGCCGCTGGTTCCCCGGTGAGAACATCTCGCCAGCTCGCGTTATTCGATCGCGCGGCTCGAAAAGGATGGTGATGTGGCCCCCGCCACGCGTCCTGATTGATCCAAAGGTGAGAACGGCATGGCAATGCCGCTCTCCTGCAACACTGTCATGTTTTTGAAGGCTTCGAAATAATTCGTGAACGTCGCCGATGCATGGCGAGTCCCTGCGGATAACTAATCAAGTCCGCGCGGACGATATTCTTCGAGGGGATTCATGAAAACGTTGTTTTTGCAGGCGCCTTCCTATGAAGGCTTCGATGGCGGCGCAGGTTCGCGCTTCCAGACGAAGCGCGAGATCAAATCGTTCTGGTATCCAACGTGGCTCGTCCAGCCCGCTGCGCTGGTCGAGGGCAGCCGTGTCGTGGATGCCCCCGCCGACGATCTGTCGCTCGAAGCGACGCTCGACATCGCGCAGGCATACGAACTTGTCATCATCCATACGAGTTCGCCGTCGTTCCAGAGCGACATTCAATTCGCGGAGCACTTGAAGCAGCGCAAACCCTCGATCCTCATCGGGATGATCGGCGCCAAAGTGGCCGTCGATCCTCATGGTTCGCTCACCGCAAGCAATGCGCTCGATTTCGTATGCCGTGAAGAATTCGATTTCACTTGTCGCGAGATTGCGCAGGGACTTCCGTTCGAATCGATTCTCGGCCTGAGCTACCGTCTGCCAGACGGCGGGATCATGCACAACGACGCCCGGCCCATTCTCGAAGACATGGACCAGTTGCCGTTCGTCTCGCCCATCTACAAGCGCGACCTCACGCCGGAGCATTACTTCAGCGGCTACCTCAAGCATCCGTATCTTTCGCTCTATACGGGGCGCGGCTGCAAATCGAGGTGCACCTTCTGCCTCTGGCCGCATACGGTCGGCGGCCATCGCTATCGCACGCGCTCGGTCGAACACGTCCTCGAAGAAGTGAAGTGGGTCAGGGACAACATGCCCGAGATCAAGGAGATCATGTTCGACGACGACACCTTCACGGATCTCAGACCGAGAGCCGAGGAGATCGCTCGCGGACTCGGCAAGTTAGGCGTGACGTGGTCGTGCAACGCGAAGGCGAATGTGCCCTACTCCACCCTCAAGGTGATGAAAGAGAACGGGTTGCGGCTCCTGCTCGTCGGCTATGAATCCGGCGACGACCAGATTCTCGTAAACGTCAAAAAGGGCCTGCGCACCGATATGGCGCGGCAGTTCAGTGAGGACTGCCGCAAGCTAGGTATCAAGATTCACGGCACGTTCATCCTCGGGCTGCCTGGCGAGACGCACGAGACGATACAGAAGACGATCCAGTATGCGAAGGAGATCAATCCCCACACCATCCAGGTGTCGCTCGCCGCGCCGTATCCGGGCACTGTCCTTCACAAGCAGGCCGTCGAAAATGGATGGCTGAATGACACCAAGGTCATTACGCTCATCAATTCCGCCGGCACCCAGGCCTCCACGATCGGCTATCCGCACCTGTCGCGCGAAGAGATTTACCTTGGCGTCGAGGAGTTCTACAAACGCTTTTATTTCCGGCCGTCGAAGATCTGGGAAATCGTGCGCGAAATGCTGATGAGCTGGGAGATGATGAAGCGGCGCCTGCAGGAAGGTGCGGAGTTCTTCAGATATCTTCGCGCACGCAAGGTATGAAGCAGTCACGCCGCCGGCGGTGACCGTCACATCATCACGGCTGCGTCCGCTTGAGTTCGGCGACGCGGAGCTGATAGCTCCGCAGCAGGCACGCTTTATCCTCGCACACGTTGCGCGAATTGCGTAGCCACGCTCGTTGATCCGCCCGCAGCTTTGTCTTGTTGGCCGAGGTCTTTAGCTTCTGGTTAAAGACCTCGGCCATTGTTTTATCCAGGCGGGCAAGCTCCGGATCTGTGCAAACGATCTGCGCCTGAACGCTCAGGAGCCCACTGCAATCGAGGCTTTGGGCCAGCGCATCTTTGGTCCCCGATTGCGTTTCGAGCAGCCCCGGGCGGCAAAGTCCACGAAGCGTCGTGCAAGCAATGTTGCGCCCGACCCATGCCATTTCGCTCGCGCCATACTCCTTGACGAAACGATTGATGGCTGCGTGACTCACTCCCCTTCGCATGGCGTTCGCCGCGATGATTTCGTTGCACAGGGAGTCTTCGGTATAGGTTTTTCCGTCGCGCCGATAGCAGCTGTGAAAGCCCAGCATGCCCGTGCCAACAACACTGCGACGCTCCCCGGAGGCGAACAGGATCGAGGCGCATGCGGAGGCACACTTCGCGTTATCGGGGACGATCGTATAGACACGCACTTGATCCATGGCATCCACGATCCGGAACGCGGCCTCGACATTGCCGCCCGGACTATCTAGAACAAAGGGGACGAGCCCTTCGCCATCGCGACCCGCGAGTTTGGCGACCGCCAGGAATTTATCTGCGTCGCCACTCTGAATCCGTCCCTTCCCGATGATCATGTTCAGCTTGAGCTCGGGTTGGTAGTAAATCTTGAAGTCCATTCCCGCCGACATACCCGGCAACATGAGCAGCGCCCAAACGAACCAGGCAGCCAGGCAACGAACCCGCGCGACCATGGCTGTCGGGTGCCGAGCGCTGCACATGCCGTCCTCCTCCTTGCAGCCCATACCGCCGAAACGGGCTGTTGGGCAATTTCGCAATGTCGGTCGATGCTAGAACCCGCGCCTCAGGTTCCGGTCCCGCATGGGATCTGGCGTTTTTTGCGTGAGCCGCAGAATGCCCTGATCGTCGAAGTAGAAGTGGAACATCATGTAATCGATGTTGTTCTCCATGTACCGGTAGGACCAGACTTCCCGCTGCATGCGCGAAAAGTATGCGGTCTCCGCGGGGCGCCCAAAATGGATCAGGACGTCATCGCGCGTCCACTCGTTGACTTTCGCGCGGTTGAACTCGCTTTCCTGCAATACCTGGCGCACGCTCAGGATCTTGCCGTTGATATCGATGTCCGCGGCGGTCGTCGTCGTGCCCATCGGCTGCGTTGGCCACATGAGGCGCTTACCGCCCCCCGGCAGGTTATAAGTCTCGCGGGGCGGGCCAAGACGAGCGATCAATGCCGACTGGTCCGCGCCTGGCTCGACGCTCTGCCACGGCTGGGCGCAGCCGGCCATGAACGCCGCCGCGACGATGACCCACGCGAGCTTCATCATGTCGAACCCCTCCTCGTTCCCCTCCCAGGCGCGCCGAGCGCCTGTGCAATCGTGAGGGAAGTCCCGGATCAAGCCAATCGGACCATGGTCCTACCGGGCGCCACAGCGGGCGGTGCTAGAGGACTGACCGGGTTTTCATATCGTGCAATGCCTGTTCAGTTTGCGAAGACAACGATACGTCAACGAGCGCGCGGAATTGCGCATCGGAAGACCTCGTCCCTTATGGTGAAACAAGATTGGCAAGCCTTTGAATATCCGGGATATTTAATCTCCGGGGGCGCGCGCATTGCCGATGTTTCACTGCGATAGACTCAAACCCATCACCTTCTACTCACTGGAGATTGACGATGGACGTGTATATCGAACCGTTGCCGCGCGGCCAATGGGGACCAATCGATGGCTACTCTCTCGAGTTTGCCGATGGCAGCAAATTCACTCATGACATATTTCGCTCGGAGCTTCTCGCGATCAGCGAGGTCATCCTGCGAGGCTACAAACCGCTGCTGGCAAAAGTCCGCATAACGGACAAGCAATCGACCGCGCATTGGCAGCGCCCGGAAACGGCACGCTAATGCGCTCGGGCGCTAGCGCGCTCGCTGTTATTCGATGCGTTGGAAACTTCCCGGCTCGACGGCTTGCTGTTGCCGTCGAGCGGCACACATGCCGGATGCGCGATTCAAGCGTTGTTCGAGGTGTATCGCGAGGCTTCCAGATGGTCGAGGCGCCCCAGCAGGTCGATGCCCTGCAATTCGATCTGGATGGGTAGCCGGGGCATGGCCAGGACCGTGCGAATTCTGGCCCGCCAATCATTCACGCCGACGATCGCCCCTGAATCGTAAGCGCGCAGGAAGTCGGCCGAGTGCTCCAGATAGTTGAGCACGTTGCGGATCTGCGCCAGATCCTTTTCTGCCAGGTCGTAGCCCACGGGGGGCCCCCTATCGGTGTGATGGTGCAATGTCTCGCTCGTTCATCGAGGCGATGAACGTGAGGGCACAGGTGGCTCGACGTCGGTGCTCGATGCATCGCGTCCCGAACCGTTCAGTGTCGCGAGCGAGTCCAGCGGCACCAGTCATGATGGTCGAGATTGCGTAGTAGATCCGCACGACGACGCTCCCGGCGGTAATGCGCCGCGACGCCAAATACCGCTATTGCCAGCACGATCGTGCCGGCAGCCATACCCAGCCAGGATGGATCCATGTCAGCCTCCTCAGGAACATACAGGATCGCAGCCCCTTTTTGGGGCGGCTCGCACGGAAAATACGCGCGGCCTGAATGACGGCCTGTTTGCGCTCGACCGCCCGTCAGCGTACCCGCGCGATGGCGCGCAGGACTGCATCGCCGCGCGGCGTGACGCGAGGAATGAGAAACCCGGCTTCAGGTGAATCATTGGCAATCAACTGAAGCGCGCGCAGCGCACCCAGTTCGGCGCGGTCGGCCTCAATACGTTCGGGCGCGTCCTTCACCAGCAATAACGTGGCGACTTCGTGCGGGCTCAACATGGCGTCTCCGTTTCGAAGGGCAACTGTGAAAAGAGCAACTAATTCGGACTACATACCGAAAGTCTGCGAGAACACACGGCGAAGGCAGTAGAAGCGTTAGAAATCTTCTATCTGGATAGCGACAGCGGCTCCTGGGAGGTCCTTCGTCGCTTCGCAGCGGTTGGCGCCGCATTGTCGGGAGCGGCAGTTGAATCGGCGCGCGCAGGATTCATCGCATCGACACCCCCTTCGCACTTCGTGACGCCATTGAGCATCGTGCTTTCATGGCGCGCCTGCCCGTGATGGACATCACTGGCGGAGCGGTTCAGGCTTGCCGTCGTTCGCGACGCAATATCCATCCAGCCCTCGGTGTAGCCCGAGATTTGCAGCGCAAGCCAGGGCAGTGCATCGGTCTGATGTCTGACCCACTGCTCAGGTGTCTGCGCCCGTAGCACGTTTTCCCAGTGCAGGACTGCGCCGGCCTGTACAGAACGGCAGGTCTCCAGATTCAAACGCATCCACTCACCGAAACTGGCAAGCAGTTGAACGCTGGCCAGCGAAAAATTCGTTACGCAGGATTCATACGGCGTGGCTAGGGATGCTTGCTCAGGAGTACTCACGGAATCTCCCCCCTTTTTCTCATCGTCGTTAATTGGCCGCTGCCACGAGGCGGGTGACCAGCATGTGTGCAAAGACACGCTGCCCTTCGCGGGCGGTCGCCGCCGATCTAGAGCCTCGATTCTAACTTTGTTAAATCGCCGTTGTTGCGGCGTCTTGACCAGGGACTTTCCCCAATATGTGGGATGCAGCGGGACTCCCAGGGCTAGCTTCGCCGTTGGGCGTCGGCCGCCCTTCCGCGATCAGCGGCCATACCAGCGGTGCGAACCGGTCCGCCGGGATCGGCCGGGAGTACAAGAAGCCCTGGGCAAAATCACAGCCCATCGCCTTGAGAAAATCGCGTTGCTCGACGGTCTCCACGCCTTCGGCAATGACCTGGATACCGAGTTTGTGTGCGAGCACCACCATTGCCTCGCAGAGCACCTGATTATTTTCGTCGACGCTCAGGTTCTGTACGAATGAACGGTCGATTTTCAGGTAATCGATGTCGAAGCGCTTGAGGTAGGCAAGCGAAGAATACCCCGTGCCGAAGTCGTCTATCGAGATTCCAATGCCGGCGACACGGAAGTCCAGCAGCTTTTCGTCGATGTTGGATTCGGCCTGCAGCAGCAGCCCCTCGGTGATTTCCACCACCACGCTCTGGCCCGGCATGCCCTCGCGGTCGAGATATTCGTGCCACCGCGCACCCATGCCGCTGTCTTGACGGACCTGCACGGGAGACATGTTGACGCTGATCTGGAACGACGGATCATACTGCTCTCGCCACTGCCGCACCTGTTGCACCGCTTGCCTGAAAACCCAGTCGCCGATCGGAATGATGAGACCCGTGTCTTCGGCCAGCGCAATGAAGTCCAGCGGGTTGATCATGCCGCGCTCAGGATGCAGCCAGCGGATCAGCGCTTCGGCTTTGCGAATCCGTCCCGTTGCCAGATCGACAACAGGTTGATAGAGCACCTGGAACTGATTGCGAGAAAGCGCTGCGCGCAAGTCGCTCGTCAAGCGCAAGCGCGTTTGCGCCTCCAGCTGCATGTCGGGCGTGAAGTAACTGAAGCGGTTCCGCCCGGCATTCTTGGCCGCATACATGGCCTGGTCGGCGTTCTTGAAGAGCGCATCGAGTTCGGCAGTGTCATCGGGGAAAACGGTGACGCCGATGCTGGCCGAGATGTACACCTCGTCCGCACCGAGCTTGAATGGCTCGGTCAGTTTGCGATTGATGCGTTTCACTGTCGTCTCGACGGCCTCGATGTCGTCGAGATCGGGGAGGATGACCGTAAATTCATCGCCGCCGAGTCGGGCTACGGTGTCCAGATCGCGCACGCACGAGGTGATGCGCCGGCCAGCCTCGATCAGCAGGATGTCCCCCGTGTCGTGACCCAGTGAGTCGTTGACCTCCTTGAAGCGATCGAGATCGATCAACATCAAAGCCATACGCTTTTCCGAACGGCGCACGCGCGTGGCTTCCTGACTCAGACGGTCCTGAAACAACTGCCGGTTCGGAAGACCCGTCAGCGCATCGAAATTGGCCTGCTTCCAGATGGTGGCCTCGAACGCCATCCGGTCGCTGAGGTCGCGACCGACGGCTAGCACCGAAGTGATGCGGCCGCTGCGATCGATCTCGGGCGTGATGCGGATATGGGTGCAATATTCCTGCCCGTCCTTGGCCGCCCACCTCAGTTCGAACTGCGTGCTCTTGCCGGTGGCGATCACGTCGCCAATCCTTTTTTCGTAGACCAGCGCGTTAGGGCCGCCGGGGAGCTCCGAGGGCCGCTTGCCGAGCGCAGTGGCAAGATCGCACCCAGCCGACGAACAAAAAGCGGGATTGGCGTAAGTGCGGCGCAACTCCCTGTCGTATCGCGTGATCGTATCGGGCGAGTTCTCGATCAGCGTGCGCGATTCCCGCTCGCGCGCGACGAGTTCCGCCGTTCGATCGACGACGGTCTGCTCGAGCGATGCATTGATCTCGTTGATCTTCTGGATTTTCTGCCGGATCGCAGTCCGCATTCGCTCGAAGCGGTGAGCCAGCCGGGCCAGTTCGTCCAGTCCGCCGACGGTGCCTTGCCCGTCCTGCACGCCGTCCTCGACGGCACCGGCATCTTCACCGGTGTCATGCATCCTGCGAACGAGATCCCGTAACGGGGCCGAAATGCTATTGGAAATGAAGTAGGCCAGGAAAATCGAAAGCAGAAACCCGGAAATGCCAACCAGCACGATCTGGTTGCGTACCGCCTGTGCCTCCGCAGTCAAGTTTCGCTCAGGGATCATGCTGACGACGAACCAGCTCGTGCCGGGGATGTTCGCGTAGGCGGCAAGGTAACGTCCGCTGCCTTTCCCGGCCATCGGGATACACCGGCTTGCCTCACCCGATGCGCCGTGGCGGGCGATATCGTCGATCAAGTCCGGTGCGGGCGTGGCGCCAGCATTGGGCGACGAGCCGTTATTGGGAACGACGATGATCTTGTTGTTGCTTGAATCGAACACGTAAATCGCCGTGCCGCTGCCCGAGGCGACGTCGTTGAAAATTGTCGAGAAATACTCGGGGCGAACGACAAGAACCAGATTGCCGATCTTCCTGTTGCTGCTCTTGTCGTAGATGGCGCGCACCATCCCCAGGTTCTGTTGCCCGACTCCGTTGTCGTAGCTGCCCCAGTATGTGTGCTCGTGCGCGCGTTCCGCCAGACCGACGAGCGTCGTCACGCCCGTGGTCAATTGGGCGAATGCCTGCGTATCCAGAATCCGGCCTTCATGGTCGAGCAGATACTTCTGGTTGATGAAGTCGACCGATCCGTAGTGATCGAGCAGCATTCTCGCGAGGTCCTGCCGCGCTTCGCTCTGTTCCGTCGCGCTTGCGTTCGCCGCTTTCCCCAGCGCGCCCTGGACACGACCCGAAAGCACCAGGAGATTGCTTTCCGTTTCGATCTGTTGCATCCGCAGCTGGATGTTTCGCGAAACCTGCCTCACCACTTCTTTGGAAAATATCTCCGCGTTTTCCTTGATTGCCGCGATCGACTTCACATACGAAATACAGCCCGAAATGATAATGGGCAGCAACGACAACAGAATAAAAGCGCCAATGAGTCGATAGCGGATCTCGACGCGCCGAAGCAATTCCTGGCAGAGGTAGTCGGAAGCGCGCCGCAGCAGCGCGGAGATCGAGTTCATTTGTAGTGCATCTTCGCTTCAGTCTTGACCGAGACATCGAGGCGCTCCGCAGCCTGCCCGGGCGTCAATTTCCTGAGCAGCACATCCTGCATCAGTTTATGCAGCAGCTCGATCGTGTTGGAAGGAAGCGACGAATAATAGGGACTCGCAGTGACCGGAGAGCGGCTGACCGTGTTCGTGTAGTCGACGATCTCCGCGTCGGTCACGACGGTTCCGATCCCCCGCTGAAACGGCGAAATGTTGTGACGCTTCTTCTGGAGAATCGGAAATCCCTTTCCGGCGATGAATTCCAGAAAGCGCATGGCGGCAGCCTTGTTGGGCGTCTCGCACACGCCAAAACCGGTTTCGCTGCCGAGCACCGGCACTGCCCGTTCTCCTCGTGCATTCCAGGGTGGAATGAAAACTCCAACCTCGAAGTCGTTCCCGTGCAGCATGATGCCGGCGGCCCAACTGCCCTGAAACGCCATTGCAACCTGACCTTCCTTGAAAAGCCGCATGCCTTCGTCGTACCCCGTCGTCATGAACGATGGCTGAGCGTAACCCCGCTGGGGAATCATGGCGATGCGCGCGAAGATTTCGGCCACCTCCGGCGTATCCAGATTCAGCGTGCCATCCGCCATTTTTTCTTTCCAGCGCGGCTCGTGTGCAACCACGCCGTTGGCAAAGCCGGAAGCGAACGGCCCATTGCCGAGCATGTTGGGAAAGCCTCCGTTCCACATGATCGGGACTATCCCCGCCCGCTTGAGCTTCGCGCAAACAGCGAGAAATTCTTCGAAGTTGGTTGGCAGCGTGTCGATTCCTGCCTTCGCGAACATGGCCCGGTTGTAATAGATCATCGTTGTCGCCACGCCGCCGGAAATGCCAAATCCCTTGCCGCGGCGACTGGTCCAGTCGGGCTTGAGCGGATCCAGCATGTTCTTCCATGCCGAGGTCTCGCTGACGTCGGCAAGCACGCCTTGTTCGGCCAGTTCGGCCGAGTAGGCATTCGGGTTGATACTGACGAGATCCGGCAACGTGCCGGCTGCCACGCGCGGCTTGATATTCTCCTCGACCGAATTGCCGATCATGAACTGCACGTTGACGTGCAGATCGGGATTGAGCTTGCCGAATTCGGCAGCGATCTGGAGCATCTCCTCTGGCCAGTCAGGCGCCCAGACCAGTGCGGTAATGGTGGTTTTTGGCGCCGGCGCCTTGCTGCGTGGCGCGTCGGTTTGCTGATCGCAACCGAAGAGCAAAACCATGCCGATCAGACCAGACAGCAGCCAGGCAAACTTGATTCCGTGCACGCAACGCTCACTATTCAGTTCGGGTATGGCAACCCAGGCGTCAGGCGAACTGGCGTCAGATAATGAGCCGTCTCGCGAAACGGAGGGTCAGTCGGCTACGGCTGCCCTGATCCAGACAGGACGCAGAAGAGCCAAACTGCATATCGGCCGAAACTGTGAGCCACTTTAGGGGGGATTGATTCGCCGCGTGTGGCGGCGACCATGTGGTTTCCGGGTGTTATCTTTCACGTTTCCGGAAACGGACAGACGAACGTTCATGCATGTTGCCAGACATGTTCGCGCTGTACTGGCAAACGGCCCCTTGTGCTTCGGAGTAAGGGGCAAGCATCGGAACGTCGGCAACCGATCTATCCGGAAATCAGGAACCGGTCGCGATTCTTTGCATCCTTGATCCAGTTCGGCGCGCGCCCCCTGCCAGACCAGGTCGCGCCGGACGCAGGATCACGATATCTCGCGGACGTCGCGCCAGGCGACTGCCCCGCCCTGCCTCGGCGACTGCCGAAGATATCTCGCGGCGTATATCCAAACTCGGCCACCTTCTCGCGAATATCCGCGAGAACCGTCTCGAACTCCTGCTGACGGACGGCGGCGGCCTGACTCTCGAGTTCCGCAATTTGCGCCTTCAGTTCTTTGTACGTTGCCACGAGTCGTCTCCCACAGCGTGGATGCCACACGCCAATCATAGTGGCTTTCGCACGACGCTGACCGCAATCGGGATGGCCACCTGGCGCGCGTCGTCCCTACCGCTGGCATCCCGGATATCCGGGTGCGCGACAGCCCGCAAACGACGCGGAACGCCTGGAGAATTCCCGCGTACCGGTCAGCCTCCGTTAGCTGCCGTGCTATTCTTGCGGCATGCGACTTGCGACTCAATAACGGTGTGGTGCAGCTAGGCAGTCACTCGCATGGAAGGAGTTTTAGACGTGGATGAACGAAAACGAGAAAGTATAGTTTCATATCTCCGCCGCCGAATGGCGGAATTTGGAATCGAGCCAGACGATATTGCGGCTTCGATTGCGCAGGACCAGCTGCGACTGCGCGCTGCGCGTTACCAGAATGCGGCTGGCAACACATGGGACGGCAACGGTGAGATGCCGCAGTGGCTTGTTCAGGCGATCAGCGCCGGACAATCGCTCGAACACTTCGCCATTGGGAATTCCGACGAGAAACACGCTCCCCAACGCGCGCGCGTCGATTGGGCGAACGATCCGTTCGCCGGCAGCCGGCTGGCCACGGAAAATCCGGAGCGCCTGGGCGCCCGCTGACTCTTTGCGTACACATCTACGGTCGGGCAAACGTTTGGACTTGCTCAAACGCGGCCGAACTGTTTTCTGTTCCATTTCTTTCGCCGACCAACTCGTCGTTGCGACCGCGATCTTCCGGACGATCCGGTGAATGGCCGGCGTCTCGTGCGTGAAGCTTCGTTGGCAAACATCAAACGCATGCGGTTTGCCTGGTGCCTGGTGCCTGGTGGCTGGCCGCCATTGACACAGGAGCCCCTGGCCGTCGCGTCGTGCGAACGCACTTTGGCGATTTAGAGCGAAGGGATTCGGCTGCGCCCCACCGCGATGGATAACAAGCTGCGAGTCGCGGTCATTGGACATGTTTTGGCGCGAAAGCTTTCACTGGATCTGCGAGCGCAGTCTTCCGAATTTTAATTCGGATAACGAAACATATTGGATGTTGCGCCTCACGGCCGGTGCGAAGGACTCCGGGGGATGCGTGCGCCAGCCGGCGGCCTTTTCAGTGGAAGGAAGCGGTAGGCGGGGCGCTCATGCACCCAACTTGCCCGGCAAGCGTGGCAAATGGCGGCGCGCCGCCGGCGCGATGCGCTTCGTCGAACGCGGGGTCACTGCTGATGCACATCTGGGCAAAGAATTTTAAAACGTGCTGATTTGCGAATGGTGCCAGGCCTGTCTCGCGCGCTCCCTGGCAAGCTAGCCGACGACCAGGAACGTCGCGCGACGTTTCACTACAAAATACGTGTCGTCTGTTACGCCGAAGGCGCGGCGGTCGTTGCGTTCCCCAATGATGCGTTTGTCTCGACTATTTCAGCTGCGGATCTCGGCTAGCGCGTGAAACAATTTCGCGAGAATTCTCGGAAACGTCCTTTGTGTGGGGCGTTGGAGCTTTTGAAACTTTGACCCCGAATGTTTCACGAAACAAAGCGGTCAAACTGCCCGCGCTGACCAGGCGGTTCGATCAAGAGGGTCGGCATGTTCTGCACGATAGGCGGCGCGGCGATACGGTAGCTGCGTCGTTGTACGGTTAGTTGCATTAACTGGACAATCTTGAGGGACTGGGCGTTTGACGCGCCGCTCCTCCTGCACTGACCAAAGCACTATCTGTACGCTCATCGGCTCGAAGCTTCGCGTTCAAGAAGAGGATAGCGACATTCAAACGAGCATCGAGATCCGCAGCTAAAGAACCTGATGAGCTGTTGTACCGCCTTTCGCTGATCAATCGCCGAGCTTCGCATTGCGCCTGATATCCAGGCTTTGTCGGCCCCGTGCATTCGACGCGTCATTCCAGCCAAGTGGTCCGAGGTGTTCATCCCAGTCGATTCTCGACCTCAGCACGGGCGAAGCAATCTTGGTCAGATAGTGGGTGGGCTACTGAACGATTTCCAAAGCCGTCGGCAAAACACCAGCGAGTCGGAAAAGCGGAACGCTCGGGAAAGAAATCACTGCAGGGGAATGGTTCGGAATCGCTCTTGGCCGATCTCTGCCCGGGGAAAAAAGCACGCTTGCGCATCGTCGTCTGCTGTGGGTGCCAATCAACCCCGTCCGGGGGACGAGCCAAGTGGCATCCGTCCAGGTTCGAGCGAGACAGCAGACGCGTGACTAGACGTCATTGCGCCTGCCGAGCGCCTCGGGCTCGGCGTAGCAGAGATGACAACAGACCGCCCACTAGATTGGGATTGGGCGGCCAAGAGGCTTCGCGCTCAGTCGGCCTCGACGCCGCAAAAGGCAACAGCCGCGTGCAGATCGCGGCGTTCCTGCGCTTTCGAATAGTGTTCGGCACATCGTACGGGAAGGGCAGGCGCGGTGGCATCTGACGCAGTTCCGCCGTTGAATTCAATCGCACAAAATCAATCCCTTGCTCGACTAACCAGGGCTTCTGTTTGCACTTCGCCTCAACGCGGTGATTTGTTTCACTCTCCACCTATTCGCTTTCGTTTGCGCGATGGAGGCCCACCCCAACCCATCTTCCCGGCGCGTAATGTGAGGGAGTCCGAGTCCATAGTACGGACTCGTTGTCGGGTTATTTTCGGCAATTTGTTCGACGCGGCGCTGCACGGCCGACGTACTCCGCGTTGCTCCGCGTTGCTCCGCGTTGCTCCGCGTTGCTCCGCGTTGCTCCGCGTTGCTCCGCGTTGCTCCGCGCTGGCGAACGTCGTTTGCGCCCAACCCGGGTCCAATGGCCGACAGTCCATACTATGGACCGGTTCGCATCGGACTCTAGCCTTCTATGCTCGAGAAACCAGCCAATTGCGCCGGCCGCGATTCCCCGCATGGATCGCCGGAATCCATAGTATGGACTCGCCCGGGCAATGCCACTTCGGCTCCTTCGCCGGCACAAGTCGCCAACAGCAATCGGTTCGAGACAATGCGCTAGCGGTTGCCTCCCCCTCCTCCGGACGACTCCATAGTATGGACTCACGTTGTCGTCGGGCTCAGACCACGCCAGGTACATCACATCGCCGGGACCCCTCAGTCCATACTATGGACTGCTCGCAGCGTCAGCCGAAAAAAAAGCCCGCTTTTGGCGGGCTTCGAGAAGGGTGGGATCACCTCACTTCGGATCTTGATTGAACGTCTGGCTAATGAGCGCACGAATTTGCGTTTCCAGCGCCTCGGTCATCATCCCTGGCTTGAACTTGACGGTAAAGCCGTTCACGTCCTTCGTAATCGATCCAGCATGTTCCTTTCCGGCGAAGAACTTGTCGATGCTTCGCTCATTTGCCGGCGCCGACGTCGCTCCCCGCGTCGCGATCTGCCTGATCGCCGCTGCGGCTTTTCCTTGCTCGATCTCCCCTGAGACCACTGCGGGCCAAACCTCGCGCGCCGCGGCCAGGCCGGCTTCGCCGAACTTTCGGATAGCCGATACGATCGCCTCTGCCGCGTTCGCCCCCAAAAGCCTCGGCTGAAAATCCAGGTCACTGAGGATGAAGGAAGGCAGCTTGTCGAAACTCAGGAACTGAAAGAGGCCGCTTCGCGACAAACCAAGCGCTTCCGCCAATCGCTTCCGGTCCGGAAATTCCTTTTCGGTACGCCGGATCGAGAGGCTGATTTCGTAGTCCGCCAGATCATCGCGGCTGACGTTCTCGACCATCGCCAGAACGGCCATGTCCGAATCCGAGCAATCCGCGACCACGGCTTTGATCGATTCCAGTCCCAGAACCTTGTGCGCACGCCAGCGCCGCTCCCCCGCAACGATCTGATACCCTGCCTCGACACGTCGCACGACGATCGGCTGCACCTGCCCGACCTCGCGGATCGATTCGGCGAGTTCGCTCAACTTGGCTTCGTTGAAGATGCGTCGCGGTTGCCATGGGTTAGGCGCAATCTCGGCGACCGGCAACTGCGACGCAACACCCGCCGACTCGAGTTCCTGCACGCGCAGTTGCGCGACAGCGAGCGCGCCGGCGAGTCCGGGCGCAGTCTGGGTGCGCTCCGAACGCTTGACCTCGTCCTCCTTGATGGACGACGTCTTTCGAATGCCCGCCGTTTTCGCGAGTAGTTGTTCACGCATGTTGCTCATTGCGCGGTCCTCCATTTTTCTTCGTAAATTTCGTCTAACCAACGGCAGTAGTCGATGAGCGGCTGTCGCACGCGCTGTAGCGCCTTGGCCGCGCTATGCGAACTGCTCACATCGAATACCGTGGAAAAAGCCAGCGCGCCTGTGCTCATCACCGAGCTGGCCGGAACCTCGATCGCATGGAGCCAGTTTTCGTAGGCGCTCTCTGCCCACGCGCGAACGATCGGCGCCGACGAAGTGCGTCCATAATCCACCCGGGAAAGCAGCAGCGAAATGAAGTCGTACTTCTTGCCCTGCTCGTATTTGATAAAGCTCTTTGACACGTCCGAGAACAAACGCCAGAAGGACAACGAGCTGATGAAATCGAGGTTCTCGGGGACCATCGGCATCACCAGCGAGTCCGCCGCGAGCAGCGCGTTCAGATTCATATAGGAAAGCGACGGAGACGTATCCATGAGGATGTAGTCGTACTGCTTGCGAAGCGGCTCGAGACCTTCACGCAGCACCGTCCAGAACTTGAATCCCGGCTTGATCTTTTGCATCGCCGGCAAGTGGAATTCCGCTCCAATGAGTTCCGTGTGCGCCGGGATTACATCGAGGCCGTCCCAATAGGTCGACTGAACACGCGCGGCGAGACCCCCCTCGATTTGCTGGTCGTAGATATAGGGGAGCACCGTGTCTTCCGGCGTTACGTCCTTTTCGGCGTACAGCCCGCAGAGCTCGGAAAGCGAAGCTTGCGGATCGAGGTCGACGACGAGGACCTTGCGTCCGCGCAACGTCAGGCCTTGCGCCAGACACATGGTCGTCGTCGTCTTGGCTGACCCGCCTTTGAGCTGGGCGGTTATGATGATTTTTCCGTCCGGCTCCCTTGTGCCGGTGACGAGGGGAGTCTGATAGATATCCGAGACTTTCTGTACCCAGATACGGGCCTCTTCGAGGGTGAACGTCCGCGTGCGGCCGGTGCCTGCTGCGGTGCCGGGCGGTAACTCGCCATCGCCTTTGGTGGCAAGATACTGAACCTGCGAGTGGGTGATGTTGCACATCGCGGCGATTTCACCCGTCTTGAACACGGGTGCGGTCTTGCGTGGCCTGGGTGCGAGGATGGTTTCGCGCAGTTCATCCGTAAAAATCGAGACCTTTTCAGCGAACGCGCTAATCTGCTCCAGAGGCACAGTCCGATCGACGGCTGGAAGTTGGCTTGTTTTCACCATTCTGAGGTTTTCGTGATGATTTCGATAAACCTCATAATACAGAAGCGATGCGATATTTTCAGCCTAAATCGTCGTAAACGTAGAAATTTATTGGATTTTTTGCCGTCCGAACGCGCGCAATCGGATCGATTCGGGCCGAAGCCTCGCCAAATCGAGCACAACGAGGCTCACCTTCTCAGGGCTGACCGAGCTGAAACCGCCGACCAAAAGGCAAAAACAGGGCTTCTCATCGCCCGATTGCACAAATGACCTCACCTTTGGCTGCCTTCCGACGCTCCAACCATGGGGCCTCCTGCCACCCAGAGACGCTGAGATCCAGTGTGCACAATCGACCTCACCATAAATCCTTTGCCTTCTCTTGGCCAAAAACACAAAACCATCGAAATATCCAACAGTACCCCGTTATTCGCAGCCGCCGTTGATACGTCACGCACCTATCCAGGTCGGTGCTTCCCGGTTTGTATGTTGTTTTGTAAACCTGAAACCGAACCGACAAACAAACAAGTGCTCGCTATTTCCATAAGAATCAATGAGTTAGGTAGGAAAAGGTGAGGCCCGTTGTGCTGAAGGTGAGGTCGTATGTGCACAAGAGGGAGGTTTTGTCCCCGGAGAAGTGAGGTTGAGTCCGCGCGATGGTGAGGTAGGCTGTGCAGCGCTCCGATCTATCCACAGGGGTGAGGTTCATTGTGCAAACCTGACCGGCAACTCGTCGGGAATCAGGTAGGACGGCCGGCTTTCGATGATCGGCGGACTTCCGTGGTGAGGTTGGTTGTGCGTCAGGTGAGATTCTTTGTGCACCAGCTTCCAAACGCCCCAAACTCGCTGGTTAGCCTCTCCACATGGTGAGGTTTGTTGTGTTGACACCTCACCCACGAGTGATAAAGTCCCATGACTCCAAATCGGCACATGGGCAAACCACGCGATGGCATCGGACAATCCGCAAGAGGGCAGAACCAGAACGACGCCCCGGCAGATGGCCTTGGCGCTCTTCGAGGACATGTTCGATCTGGGTTTGCCGGTGAACGAGTCCAGCCGCGAGATCGGGTATCAGCGCAACAACTTCTTCACCGAAATCGTGAACATGGGGTTGCCGGCGCGACGCTTTCTGGACGCCGCGTACTTTATCGTCGCCCAGGAGCCGCAGCCCCAGGACCAGTACGATGTCGAACTGAACTACTTCAAGTGGTTGATGCGCTATGACAGCCGGAATCTCAAACATCTCCGGACGATTGCCGACGAAGCGCAGAACGCAAAGATCCGCGTAACGAATACGCCCTCGGATCGCGATCCTCACGAAGACGACCTGTGGGTGCAGGTGCAGCTCATCGGGCTGGTTGGCTTTCATCGCGGGCGCATCCGGTTCGACGTTCACCCCACCCTGGTGCCGCACATTCGCGACCCGCGCAAGTCGCACTGGCTCAGCCTGCGCATCTCGACCGCTTTCACCCGGAGCCTCGCAAGGGCGATTTACGACAAGGTTCTGCCAAGCGTTCCGGCAGGCCGCACCGACTGGATTCCGCTCGAAGTGATGCGGACGTGGCCGGGCAAGATGGGCGCAAACGCGGCCATTTTCAAATACTTCAAGCGCGACTGGCTCGAACCGGCAGTCAAGGAAATCAACGAGGTGTCCGACATCGAGCTCTCGTATGAAACGAGGACCGAGTCGACATCGTCGAAGAAAATCGATCGCATCCGGTTCGTGCTCAAGCGCAAGGACACCGCGGACGCCGTGATGGCGAGCCTTGCCGACGCGAGTCACGTGTACAAGGTGCTCAAGGACGAGTTCAACCTCTCGTCGAGACAGTTCAGCGAGATTTCGGAGAATCGCGAAACGTGGACGGACGAACGCATCCAGCAGGCGATCGAATACACACGCTTCCGCCTTCACCGCGGCCAGGTGAAGAAGAGCCCGTCGGGCTATCTGATGAAGGCGCTGCGCGACAACTGGAAGATGTCGGAGGCCGAGCGGACGATGGTCGAAGTGCAGGCCAAGCTGCTGAACCACGAAGCCCAGCAGAGCGCCGAAACGGTGGAGGTTCAGGCGTCGGTTGCGCATAGCATTGCCTCGAAAGAGGAGGAGTC
Organism: Paraburkholderia sp. JHI2823; assembly: GCF_038900695.1. NCBI lineage: Bacteria > Pseudomonadati > Pseudomonadota > Betaproteobacteria > Burkholderiales > Burkholderiaceae > Paraburkholderia > Paraburkholderia sp. JHI2823. The sequence continues at coordinate 158,171 of NZ_JAYMRY010000014.1, forward strand.
GCGCGCGCGCATGAACGAGGAAGCGAGGCTGGGCCGTGAGCACTACATGGCGGCCGATGAACGGAGCAAACGGGAACTCATTCGTGGCTGGGTGACATCCCGCGAGGGAAAGTTGATGCTGCGCCGCATGAAGCTCGAGCCCGCCGAAGTCACCGAAGGCGACATCCTTGCAAACGCAGATCTCGCCTGGTATCTGGGTCAATTCGTGTTCGGAAGGATCAGCGCGTCGAGAGCCGGCAAGCACGTGGCGCTGAAATCCGCGTAGCGTATCGGGGCTGGCTTCGGCTTTCGCCAGAACGGATGTCTGCCCGCGAAGGGGATCGCCGGATGGAGATTCGCGCTTTAATGAGGGCGATGCCTCTTTCGCATTCCTTACTTTCTGGCGATAGCGCCCGGCGCGAGTTCAGGGCTGAGCGATGCCGAGCACCGTGAGATGCATTTCGCGTCGCTCGACAAAGCCCATTTCCCGATAGATCGAAACGGCGCCGCGATTCGACGTCAGTACGTGCAGGAAGGGTGTTTCGCCGCGCGCACAGATTGCCGCGATCAGCAGTCTGATGAGGCCGGCGGCGAGGCCCTGCCCCCTGAAGGCCGGGTCCACGCAAACGGCGCTGATTTCGGTATGTCCGTCGATCTTCATGCGCTCGCCTGCCATGGCCACGAGCTTACCGTTCTTGCGTACGCCCAGGTAGTCGCCGAGTTCGATCGTGCGCGGGCCAAACGGACCGGGCTCCGTCACGGCGGTCAGCGCCATCATCTCCGGCACGTCGCGCGCTTCGAGACTAACGTGTTCGAGCGAGGTCGCCCCAACGGGTTGGCCTCCCCATACCATCTGCAGCAGCGCCGCGTGCCGGATGACCACGAAGCCGTCGGGCGGATCCAGTGCGTCGAGGGTGGTCAAGGCCACGGGTTCGTGTTCCGCGATCAGGCGGCGCAAGGCTTCGAATGATTCCGGCGTGGTGTCCGCCATCGCGGCGAAGGGCGCGACCGCAGGCGCATACCGCAGCACGCGCTGGTCCCCAACGGCAAACTGGCGATGCCGGCCCGTCAAGGCGCCCCATACCGCGTCGTCCAGCGCGTGTGTTCGTCGGATATTCCTTGTTGCTGGCACGTCTAGCATGGCAAGTGCTCCCTTTACCGATATGGCCGGCGCGCCGGGGTGTCACCGGTTTGCGACGAGATCCCAGGCGCGCTATGGTAGCGCCGGCTACGGCAGAACGCGACATGATTGGCATCGTTTGCGCCAGGCGATGCCCGATTGCCTCCGCCAGGCGTGGTGCGGTCCGATCAGTCCAATCCCGCGGGTGCCGTTCGATGGTTGCTTCGATTCGACCCGGGGAAGAGCTGCCACCCGAAGCGAGCCTTGGCATCGAAAAAAGCATCGCCAGGCCGGGTACGATCGAAGTGAGTGAGGGCCGTGCCGAACTGCGTTCTCTCGCCGAACTTCTGGAGAGTTCGCGCCTGGTGAGCCGGGCCACCAGGCGGGAGATGCCAGTCGCGCTCAGTGGGCGGCCGGAAACGAGAATGTCGCGCGCGCGCTACCGTTGCCACCGACGTTTACGTGTTGCGTTCTCGTCGTGCTGCCATACGTCGCATTGATCGTGTAGCGGCCCGGTGCCAGTCGCACGAGCATGTGCGGGCCGTGCGAACGCGTATCGAGCACGGATGCGCCGCTCGGGTTCGTGATCTGCACGTGAACATCGGCGACATAACTCGAACCGGGGCCGGTGAACAGCAGCGAGAGCGGCCACTGGCTGCGCGCTTGCCGCAGCGCAGTCGATTCGTCGCGGCCAACGCCGCCGGACACGAAGGATACGTCGCCCTGCTGTTCGGTTGCCGGCATGCCGGTCGTCGAAGGTTCGCTGGCGCCTGGCGCCGCGGCCGTCTGCGCGATTGCGCTGCCCGCGAGCGCGAGGAAGAACCCCGCAGCCAGCAGGGTCGAGGCGATCCGGGTAGCCTTGCGTTGCCTTTTCATCGTGGTCACTCCTTGCAGTGATGTCGATTTCGCGCGCGCGCCGTGCGCCGTGGGTCCGCTGCGGCTCGCGCAGGCCGGATCACAGCTTAGTCTTTTTCGGCCCGCGATGCGTGCAACGCGCCGTGCTATTGAGACCCTGAATCGACTTCGCGAAAGTCACTCAATTCGCATTCATTTCCCGCTTGTCGTTGCGTCCGCAACGAAAGCGTTACGACATTCTTACCGTTGGCTGTCGAATTTGTCGGCATTCATGCGTGATGGCTATCGCCAGCCGGGAAAACACTGACATAAAAGCGCGTAAGCTGGCTCAATAGTTTTTATATGATTAATTGGAGTTTCGCTACATGATCAGACAGGGCCGTTGCGGACGCAGGCAGGCAAACGTTTGCGTCACTCGCGGCCGGCCCTGATTCCCTGCAGAAGTCCGGCGGCGCTTCACGTGGCCGGATGCTTTGCCCGGACCACGAATCCCCCGGTCTGATAAGGACTCCATAGCATATTCAAAACTCACGGAGAGACATATGAGGATCACCCGTTGGCCAACAGCCGCATTGCTGGTTGCGATGGCCGCTACCGCCTATGCGGGCGACAGCAGCAACGACATGCCATATCCCTTGCCGATGCAGCTGATGCCGATGCCCGAAAACTATGGCGCACACGTGCGTGCCGAGTTGCTGCTAAAGCGCATGACGCAGGACGAAAAGCTCCAGTTCATTCATTCCGAATATCAAATGAGCGCTGTCCCCGGCGGCGGCGCGGGCTACATCCAGGGCGTGCCGCGTTTGGGCATTCCCGATCTGAACATGGTCGACTCAGCAACCGGTTCCGGTAGCACGAGCCAGAAGAGCACGACCTTCCCCGCCACGATCGCGCTGGCGGCAAGCTGGAATCCGTACCTCGCGCACGAGTTCGGCGCGCGCATCGCCGATCAGTTGCGCGACCAGGGGTTCGGCATGGGACTCGGCGGCGGCACGAATCTCGCGCGCGAACCGCGTGGCGGTCGTCTCTTCGAGTACCTCGGAGAAGATCCCGTGCTCGCGGGGGAGATGCTGGCTGCGCGCACGATCGGCACACAGAGCCATCAGGTGATTGCCACGATAAAACACTACGTCGGCAACGAACAGGAAACAGGGCGCCAGGGTGGCAATAGCCAGATCGACGAGCGCACGCTGCGCGAACTCTATCTGCTGCCGTTCGAGATCGCGGCGAAGGAGGGGCGGCCGGGCAGCGTCATGTGCAGCTACAACCGGCTGAACGGCACCTACGCGTGCGAGAACACGCATGTGCTGACCGATGTCCTGAAGAAGGACTGGGGCTTCCAGGGGCAGATACAGTCGGACTGGGGCGCGACGCATAGCACGGCGGCGTCGATCAACGCGGGGCTCGACGAAGAAGAGGACGTCGGGCCGACGGTCTATCTCACGCCCGATCTCGTCAAGCAGGCAATTGCCGCGAACGCGGTTTCACAGGCGCGTCTTGACGACATGGTGCGCCGCAAGCTCTACGTGATGATCAGCACGGGCGTGCTGGATCATCCGGCGCAGGGCGGCGCGGCGATCGACTTTGCGAAATATGATGCGTTCACGCAGGCGGCTGAAGAGCAATCGATCGTTCTCCTCAAGAACGACGGCGGCCAGTTGCCGCTTTCGGCGCCGAGCCTGCGCAAGATCGCGGTGATCGGTGCTCACGCCGATGCGGCCGTGCTGACCGGCGGCGGTTCCGGCAATACGCGCGATCCGGTCACCGGCAACTTTTCGGGATGCGGCGGGCTGTCGTTCGCATCGTCGACGGGCTGCGGATGGTGGACGAACCCGTGGCTCAAGCTCGATACGCCGATCGTCAAGGCGATCCAGCAGCTCGCGCCTTCGGCGCAGGTGAGCTTCGCGGGCAACAGCGACCAGACACAGCCGTTCCGCGCCTATACACCGCAGGAGATCAGCCAGGCCGTGACGCTCGCTAGCCAGTCCGATGTGGCAATCGTCGTCGTGGCGCAACCTGCAGGGGAAGACTTCGGTGATCTGCGGAGCCTGGGTCTCGCGAATCCGACGAATCAGGATCAACTCGTCGAAGCCGTTGCGAAGGCCAACCCGCACACGATCGTGATCATCGAGAGCGGCAACCCGGTGCTGATGCCGTGGAAGGACCAGGTTTCGGCGATCGTCGAGGCGTGGTATCCGGGCGAGGGTGGCGGCAAGGCGATCGCGAACGTCTTGTTCGGCCAGGTGAACCCTTCAGGCAAACTGCCGGTCACGTTCCCGGTACGCGACCAGGACACGCCGACCTGGGGCACGAACGGCGCGTTCGCGACAGATCCGGTTTACGCCGAAAAACTGAACATGGGTTATCGCTGGTATGACGCGAATAACCTCACGCCGCTTTACGAGTTTGGCTATGGCCTTTCGTACACGCACTTCAGCTATTCGGGGCTCACGGTGACGCAGGGCCCGGGCCATACGATCACGGCTTCGTTCACGGTGCGCAACGATGGGCGCGTGGCTGGCGCGGAAACCGCACAGGTCTATCTTGGCGTGAGCTATGCGGGCGAGCCGCCGCGCCGTCTGGTGGGCTTCCAGAAGGTGTATCTGAAGCCGGGCCAGGCGCGGCCGGTGCGCGTGACGATCACCGAACGCGCGCAGAGCGTGTGGGACACGGCGCGCAATGACTGGACCTACGTGCCCGGCAGCGCGGTGTACGTTGGCGCGTCGTCGCGCGATATCAGGCTGCAAAGCCGTTAGCACAGGGGCGCCCGGAGGCCGCGTTGGCGGCTCGCGGGCGCTTTGTGTGCTTGAGAATGACCGACTTTCTCTTGTTGCTTTGGAAGCATTCGATGCGTTATTCGGCGAGCCCGCGTATGCACCGCGGGTAATCCCCATCCAATATCAAACCACATAGCGGGTAGACTTACCCACCCGTTCGTGGGCCTTCCGCCGTTTGTGCGTATTCCGACACGCCGTCGCGCTCTACCGTGGCGCCCCTCGTGGCGCCGCGCGCACGCGACGCATGGAAGCTGAACCGATAACAAATACTAAATCAGCCATGGGACTGATCACACGCGCCGTGAACTGGTTTATCGAGGGCACGCACCGAGGTCGTATCGCCGTCGTCCTCGCGCCATTGTGGGTGAGCGTCGTCGCGGCGGCCGCGCTGGCCGTGTCTTTTCGTGCGGCGATTACCTGGGTCCTGGTGCTGGCGGTGCTCACATGCACCGCGGTGCTGGTGCTATGCCTGTGCGAACGTCTTGCCGCCCGCCTGCGCCTGAGCGAGGAGCGCTTAAGCCTCGGTTTCGAAGGAATCAATGCCGGGCTGTGGGACTGGGATCTGGTCGGCGACCGCGCTTACTACTCGCGCTATCTCTATCGTCAGCTCGGATATGGCGACGGTGACCTCCCCATGGACACCCCCGCTTTCAACGCGCTCGTACACCCAGCTGACCTGCTGCGTCTGCGCGAAACCATCATCAGCCATCTGAAGCATCACACGCTCTACGACGTCGAATACAGGCTGCGCATGGCCGATGGCCAATACCTCTGGTGCAGAGGGCGTGGCACGGCAATACGCGACGAGCGTGGCCGGGCGACGCGTATCGTCGGTTGCCTCTTCGACATTTCCGAACTCAAGCGCGCCGAAGCGGCCGCGGCGAAGGAAAAGAGCCTCACCGCGGCGACGCTCGCCTCCATCGACGACGGTGTGATCCGCATGGACAACCAGGCGTGCGTGACCTATTGCAACGCTGCCGCCGAGCGCATGCTGGGGCGCTCCGCGAGCGATATCTGCATGAAGCCTCTGTTCGATGTCTGCGATCTCTACGACGAACGCTCCTGCAATATCGTCACTGCGCAATGCATGCACAACCCCGCAGCTGCGCTGGCCGACGATACGGATCGACGGCTTTCGGTGACACGACCGGACGGGTCGCTCCTGCCCGTGGCCTGTTCAGTGGCGACCATACGCGATGATGAAGGGGGCGTGCTGGGGACGGTGATGGTGCTTCGCGACGCCAGCACGGAGCGCAAGCACGCGGCCGAACTCGAGTATCAGGCTACGCACGATCATTTGACCGGTTTGCTGAATCGCCGCGAATTCGAGCGCAGGTTAGCGGGCCTGCTCGACAAGCGAGGGGAGGGCTCTCACGTGGTGATGTTCCTCGACCTCGATCAGTTCAAGATAGTGAACGACACATGTGGCCACGCGGCCGGCGACGAGTTGATCCGCAGCGTGGGCACCGCCTTGAAGCAACAATTGCGCGCTGCCCACATACTCGCGCGCCTCGGCGGCGACGAATTTGGCGTCGTTCTACCGGAATGCCGGATCGAGGACGCCCTGCGCATTGCTGAGGACTTGCGCGAAGCGGTGACGGTGATCCGTCTGCCGTGGGATCAGCGGTTGCTGACGACTGGCGTGAGCATCGGTGTCGTGTGCGTGGAGGCCGCGCTGAAATCGACGTGGGACATCATGAAGGCGGCCGACGTCGCCTGCTACATGGCCAAGGAGAAGGGCCGCAACCGCGTGCATCAGTACAGCCTCGAAGATCAGCTTCAGTCGACGACGCATACGCAGATGGAGTGGGTGGCCCGCGTGAAGGCCGCCCTCGAGCACGGCCGCTTTCGCCTGTACGCCCAGCAGATAAGGTCGCTGAAGCAGGATGGTCCCGGAGAGCAGGTGCACGTTGAACTGCTGCTGCGGATGATCGGCGAATCGGGCGAGGTGATTCCTCCAGCGTATTTCATCGGGGCGGCCGAGCGCTTCAATCTGATGCCGCTCGTTGATCGCTGGGTGATCGGCCGCGCATTCGAGGCCATCGCGGCGGGCCATCTCACGGCGAACGTCTGGTCGATCAATCTCTCCGGCGCGTCGCTCGGCGACGAGGCGCTGCTTGCCTATATCCTGCAGCAGCAGGAGCGCTGCGGCATCAGCTTCTCGAGCGTCTGCTTCGAGATCACCGAGACGGCCGTCATCACGAACCTCACGAAAGCGATTGCGCTCATGGTGAGCCTACGCGCGCTAGGGTGCCGCTTCGCCCTCGATGATTTCGGCGCCGGCATGTCCTCGTTTACCTATTTGAAGAGTCTGCCTGTCGATTACCTGAAAATCGACGGCAGCTTCGTGCGTGGTATCGCCAGCAGCGATCTCGACCGGACGATCGTCCAGTCCATTCACCAGGTGGCGCACGCGGCCGGCAAGGCAACGATCGCTGAATTCGTGGAAAACGAGGCGATCATCGGGCGCCTGAGCGGAATCGGTATCGATTACGCACAGGGTTTCTGCGTCGGCTTGCCCGAGCCGCTTCCCGAAGGAATCGGCGAGACCGTGGCGGCCTGATTTGCGACGGCGGACGAACCGGGCGGCATGCACCATCGAGCAGGTGCGAGCGCCGTGTGTCGTCTGGCCTGATGAAATACTGCGCTTATCGAACAGGCCGACCGGGGCGGCGGAATTGGCGTAGCGGCCCTCAAAAAAATAAATATTCCAAATGCGCTTGACGGCATCCGGAATGACCCGCATAATTCGCCTCCTTCGCTGATCGCTGCGAACGAAAACGAAGCGATTAAGACGAATTGCTCTTTAAAAATTTACAGCCGATAAGTGTGGGCGCTTGATGCGGTGGCGGCCCGGCCTTGCCTTTCGGGGTGAAGCCGGAACAGCAAAAGTATCAAGAGTCTCACACTAAAGTAAGTCAGGTTTTTGAATTTATTCAAGACCTGTCAGCTTTGAGTGAGCGACCGGTTCTTAACCGAACCGAAAACAGTAACAGGTATTGAACTGAAGAGTTTGATCCTGGCTCAGATTGAACGCTGGCGGCATGCCTTACACATGCAAGTCGGACGGCAGCGCGGGCTTCGGCCTGGCGGCGAGTGGCGAACGGGTGAGTAATACATCGGAACATGTCCAGTAGTGGGGGATAGCCCGGCGAAAGCCGGATTAATACCGCATACGATCCATGGATGAAAGCGGGGGACCGAAAGGCCTCGCGCTATTGGGGTGGCCGATGGCGGATTAGCTAGTTGGTGGGGTAAAGGCCTACCAAGGCGACGATCCGTAGCTGGTCTGAGAGGACGACCAGCCACACTGGGACTGAGACACGGCCCAGACTCCTACGGGAGGCAGCAGTGGGGAATTTTGGACAATGGGCGCAAGCCTGATCCAGCAATGCCGCGTGTGTGAAGAAGGCCTTCGGGTTGTAAAGCACTTTTGTCCGGAAAGAAATCCTCTGGGTTAATACCCCGGGGGGATGACGGTACCGGAAGAATAAGCACCGGCTAACTACGTGCCAGCAGCCGCGGTAATACGTAGGGTGCGAGCGTTAATCGGAATTACTGGGCGTAAAGCGTGCGCAGGCGGTGATGTAAGACCGATGTGAAATCCCCGGGCTTAACCTGGGAACTGCATTGGTGACTGCATCGCTGGAGTATGGCAGAGGGGGGTAGAATTCCACGTGTAGCAGTGAAATGCGTAGAGATGTGGAGGAATACCGATGGCGAAGGCAGCCCCCTGGGCCAATACTGACGCTCATGCACGAAAGCGTGGGGAGCAAACAGGATTAGATACCCTGGTAGTCCACGCCCTAAACGATGTCAACTGGTTGTCGGGCCTTCATTGGCTTGGTAACGTAGCTAACGCGTGAAGTTGACCGCCTGGGGAGTACGGTCGCAAGATTAAAACTCAAAGGAATTGACGGGGACCCGCACAAGCGGTGGATGATGTGGATTAATTCGATGCAACGCGAAAAACCTTACCTACCCTTGACATGGACGGAATCCTGGTGAGAGCCGGGAGTGCCCGAAAGGGAGCCGTCACACAGGTGCTGCATGGCTGTCGTCAGCTCGTGTCGTGAGATGTTGGGTTAAGTCCCGCAACGAGCGCAACCCTTGTCCCTAGTTGCTACGCAAGAGCACTCCAGGGAGACTGCCGGTGACAAACCGGAGGAAGGTGGGGATGACGTCAAGTCCTCATGGCCCTTATGGGTAGGGCTTCACACGTCATACAATGGTCGGAACAGAGGGTTGCCAAGCCGCGAGGTGGAGCCAATCCCAGAAAACCGATCGTAGTCCGGATCGCAGTCTGCAACTCGACTGCGTGAAGCTGGAATCGCTAGTAATCGCGGATCAGCATGCCGCGGTGAATACGTTCCCGGGTCTTGTACACACCGCCCGTCACACCATGGGAGTGGGTTTTGCCAGAAGTGGCTAGTCTAACCGCAAGGAGGACGGTCACCACGGCAGGATTCATGACTGGGGTGAAGTCGTAACAAGGTAGCCGTATCGGAAGGTGCGGCTGGATCACCTCCTTTCCAGAGCTTGTCGTTCGCTGCGTTAAAGCGCTCACACTTGTCGGCTGTAAGAAAGACAGACTCAGGGGTCTGTAGCTCAGTCGGTTAGAGCACCGTCTTGATAAGGCGGGGGTCGATGGTTCGAATCCATCCAGACCCACCA